>DASSCX010000246.1:0-9509 GCA_035697425.1 Pyrinomonadaceae bacterium
TGCGGACACTGGCTCCGCGACGGCGAACCGTACCGACGAAGTTGAAGTTCAAACTTCGACGGCAGGGAGTCGACAGCCAGTTAGGAACAGTCGTGTTCCCAAGCCAGTCGAAAGGGTAGTGAGTCCGCCTGAGCCCCAGGATCGCGAAGCGGATGACCAGGAGATGCGTCGCGAAGAACGCAGAGAAGCTCGACGTCTAAGGCGCGAACGCCGCGTAGAACGACGCTCAGGAGACGGACTCACGCGAATCAGAGAAATCTTTGAGGGTTCACCGAGACCGTAGAACCTTCCATCGACTTTTGGTTACTCTCGAAAAAAAACGACTATTAAGCTGCGCTTTGACTAAACGTGTACAAGGTTGTTGACTCATTTGCTTGCCAGTGGCATGATGCGACTCGAACGAAGAAATTTTGAGCGGCCATTCGGCCACTTGCTCCGATAGCATCTCTCTCACAGACAGAACCCCGACTTTTTTGCGATTGATATTTCGCGGACCATTTTGCGAGGAAGTAGGTGTAGCTATGGCGAAACAATGGTTTCGAGAGCGGGAGTGTATTCATAAAGATGGTGGCGCCGAAGGCGAATCTTACAGCGGCGCCTTTTATGTACAGGCATTACAACGCTTGCCGATTGATAGCGCCATGCAAATGGCCAGCAAGGTCGAATCTTTTTTCTGGGCTGACGCGCCGCATATTGTTGTGTGGTTGTGTCGCGAGTGCGCCACCGAGCTTGGCATCGCTGATATGCCACGCGCAATCAGTCAAGGCGCACGCAAGCAGGCCTAATAAGCAACGCGCACTGGCACGCCTACCGCTCGCGGCGTAAAGTGAAGTCAGATGAAGCGCGAGCGCCAATCCGAACGGATAGATAAATTACTTGTGGAACGTGGGCTTGCTGACTCCCGCACGAAAGCCCAGGCGTTGGTCATGGCTGGGCTCGTGCTGGTGAATGAGCAACGCGTCGTTAAGCCTTCCGATAACACACCACTAGACGCGCAAATCCGACTCAAAGGTGCGGCTGATCCCAGCTCTCGTTATGTTGGTCGCGGTGGTCTTAAACTCGAAGCCGCCTTGCGCGAGTTTGCCATCGATGTAAATGGATTTATCTGTATTGACGTGGGAGCGTCAACGGGAGGTTTCACGGATTGTTTGCTACAACACGGGGCGACAAGTGTGGTGGCTCTGGACGTGGGACATAACCAACTCGATTGGCGGCTGCGCAAGGACCCGCGGGTCACAGTCAGAGAAGGCGTGAACGCTCGTTATTTGAAGCCGGAAGACTTCGCAAGCAAGTTCGATCTTGCGGTAATGGATGTCTCCTTCATCTCCGCTACGAAGGTGATGCCGGCAATCATTCCTCTCCTCGCCGAAACCGGCCGGCTTATCACACTAATCAAACCACAATTCGAAGTTGGTCGGAGTGAAGTCGGCAGCGGTGGAATTGTCCGCGACCCGGAGAAACACGTACGCGTCGTTGCGGAAGTTAATCAAGTGGCCACCGAACTGGGCTTGCATCCATCAGGCCTGATTGAATCGCCACTTCAGGGTGCGGACGGCAATCGTGAATTCCTCGCCCTCTACGAGAAAACCCGGCCTTAGTTGCGCTCCTCGCTGTTGCTCCGAATCTCGCTAGCAGTTACCATTGCCAGCGTTTTCCATAATTCAATTCATTCCCCCCAAACGATTGGGCTCCGTGCTCCAAACGCGATGACGACCTCTTCCATTCGGCGTGTCGGGATAATCGTAAAACCCCATCAGCCGGAGGCACTTCAAACTGTCTGCGGCGCAGTCGAATGGTTGGCGCAACGCGGCATCGCAGTGTCCGGTACAGCGGACCTCGAACGAGAGCGCATTGAGCATCAGACGGGTTGCGCAGTTGAAACTTTTGCTCCAGACCAGTTAGCCGCAAACGTTGACTTGATGATCGTGCTTGGTGGCGATGGCACCATGATCGCGACCGCCCGCATGCTTGGCGACGCCGAAGTCCCAGTGTTGGGAGTTAATTACGGTGGACTTGGTTACTTGGCGGAATTTCGCGTTGAGGAGCTTTACACTGCCCTCGAGTCGATCCTTGCGGGAAACTATCGTGTGGACACTAGGGTGATGCTGGCAGCGGAATTGCTTCGTGGTGCGGAGGAAGTGACCCGTAGTCGTGTGCTTAACGACGTCGTCATCAACAAGTCGGCCCTCGCGCGGATCATCGAGATTGAGGCCTACTTGAACGGTCAGTTTGTGAACTCATTTCGCGCCGATGGCTTAATCGTGTCGACCCCCACTGGCTCGACTGCTTACAACCTGTCAGCGGGTGGGCCGGTTATCTACCCTTCAATGAATGCCGTGGTCATCACTCCGATTTGTCCCTTCACATTGTCGAACCGTCCGATCGTCGTTCCTGATGATGCTGTGATTGAGTTATGCCTGATAACCGAGCGAGAGGACGTGTCGCTAACACTCGATGGGCAGGTTGGTTTTCCGTTGCAGGCCCAGGATCGCGTGCGAATTCGGAAGAGCCGAGCGACTTTTAAGCTAGTGCAGCCGATGAACCGGAACTATTTCGAAGTGTTGCGCGATAAGCTGCGGTGGGGGAGATAGAAAGGTTTCGAGTTTCAAGTTTCATGTTTTGAGTTCGGTTCCGGGGCAGGCAGGCTGCTTTCGAGTAGCGAATCTCAAAGAGAAACTCGAGTGGGAACAACGCAAGCCGGAGGGCCCTTGCTACCGCTTCCGTAGTTTACCGAGGCCGTGACGGAAAGCGCCCCGCTTAACAGGTCTCATAACGCGAAACTTAAAACTCGAAACCCGAAACTGAAATCGCTATGCCCCAAGACGACAAAACCAAAAATTCAAACTCGATTGATGCCGACGCTTTCGAACGCGAGGTGACGACAGATCTTGATGAGGAGACGCCGGACAAGCCGAAGGGCCCGGCGCTACACACTCGCATCCTCATTGGGCTGATTGTCGGCGTGATTGCCGGCGTTACTGTTAACTACTTCTTCGGGGGCAGTCATCCGCGCGTAGTTTGGATCGTCGACAACATAACTGGACCGATCGGCCAACTCTTTCTCAGACTGCTGCTGATGATAGTTGTGCCGCTCGTTTTTTCTTCTCTCGTAGTCGGCGTAGCGGGAATTGGTGACATTCGCAAGCTCGGAAGGGTGGGATTGAAGTCGTTTGTTTACTGTTTTGTTTTGTCTGCGATTTCGGTGGTTATTGGTTTGACTCTTGCGAACACCATTAGGCCCGGCGATCGGATTTCTCCCGATACGAAGACAGCCCTAGAAGCTCGCTACGGCAAAGACGCGACCACTCAGGTCGAAGCAGCGAAGAAGGGCGGCACGGTGCCTTCACCCTTAATGCAGGTCGTCGAGACGATTGTCCCTTCGAATCCGTTGGCTTCGATAGCCGGAGTTCCCAGCAATCCGAGTGCGGCAACGTCCGGCGGCACTCCAAACATGTTGCATCTCATGTTCTTTGCTCTAGTGATCGGCATCGCCATAACTCTGATTCCGGTGACGACCACAGCACCCTTACTTCGTGGTCTACAGGCGCTCTATGAGATCACCGCAAAGATCATCGAGATGATCATGAAATTTGCGCCTTATGCAGTCGCGTGTTTACTTTTCAACAATACGGCACGATTCGGACTCGACCTGCTGCAAGCCCTGGCCTGGTTTGTGATCACAGTATTGCTGGGGTTGTCGCTTCATATGTTTGGCATCTATTCGCTCTCGATTTATTTCTTGTCGCGAATGTCGCCCCTCGAATTTTTCCGTCGCATTAAGACGGTGATCCTGACCGCCTTCTCAACCTCATCATCGAACGCCACCTTGCCAACGGCGCTGCGGATTTCGGAAGAAAACCTGGGTGTTCCGCAGGAGATCAATAGTTTTGTGCTCACTGTGGGGGCGACGGCTAATCAAAATGGCACCGCACTTTATGAAGGGGTAACGGTGCTATTTCTGGCCCAGCTTGCCGGCATTGATCTATCTATCGGTCAGCAACTGATGGTTGTTTACCTGGCGATCCTGGGTGGTATCGGAACCGCTGGTGTGCCCTCAGGTTCGATTCCTTTCATCATCGGAGTCCTCGTAACGATTGGCGTCAACCCGGCGCTGATAGCGATCATTCTGGGAGTCGATCGCATTCTCGACATGTGTCGCACAACTCTTAACGTGACCGGAGACCTTACTGCGGCAACTTATGTGGCGCGCTCGGAAGGATATGAACTCTTGAAGCCTCATGAGCCCGCCATTGTGCGGGCCGGAGTCGGAGCCAAATAAGGAATTAGCTGAGTGGGCGGCGAGAGATTTTCGACATAGTTTTCTGATTTGATTTGCGTAAATCGATACCTAATTCAGCGAGGTGAGAAATGATCTTCCCGATCGGCGACGATAATAGCGACCGTACCACGGTGCCCATCGTTAACTACATACTCATCGCCATAAACGTCCTGGTCTTCGTTTTCTTTCAAGGGCTCGGTTCGAACGATCAGTTCACATATGCTTTTTCAACCGTGCCAGAAGAAATCAGGACTGGGGAAGACATAGCGCGGTCGGTCCCCATCGAAGTAGGAGATCAGCAGGCTGTGATCGCCCTGCAACCTACACCCGGTTCTGTCTACCTGACGTTGTTAACTTCCATGTTCATGCATGGGGGCATCATGCACATCTTTGGCAACATGCTGTTTCTCTGGATCTTTGGCGACAACCTTGAACACGCCATGGGACGCCTGAGGTATCTTGGCTTCTATCTTGTGACCGGACTTATAGCCTCCCTCGCGCACGTTATTTCAACTTTTGTCTTTGGCGATAATCCTTTCATTCCCAGCTTGGGAGCCTCAGGCGCGATTTCGGGAGTGCTGGGTGGCTATTTGGTGCTCTTCCCAAAGCGAAGTGTGCGCGTGATTATGCTGCGCATGTTAACCACTGTGCCTGCAGTCGTGGCAATCGGGTTGTGGTTTGTCTTTCAGTTGATTAGCGCTTTCGGCGTGATCGGGGCGGGCCCGCAATCGAGCGGCGGTGTGGCGTTCATGGCTCACATAGGCGGCTTTGTGGCCGGCGTAGTCCTGGTGAAAGTCTTTACCATCGGACGAAACCCGACCGTAGCAACTTAACAAACTCAGGCCCGGGGAATGCCGATTGCCGATTGCGGATCGCGGATTTCCGATTAAGCTTCTTTCGCTACGGGCTAAATTGGTAAGCGGCAATTGCAAATCGCCAATCGAATGGGCCCACCGGCTACCGCCTGGTTGTACTGACTCCAACCAATCGTCAATCCACAACCCCCCAACGGTAATCGAAAGGCCCAGGCTTTCCCCGACATGTCGGGATACCCCTTCATTCCGCTCCGTGTCAATTGGCAATCGCCAATCGCCAATCGTCAATAGAAGTTGTGAGTTTGGTGTCTTCCGCAAGCCTCAGTTAAGATCGAAGGCAATTCGAGCACAATCATGACAGCGAGCGAACCGACACCGATCAATCAACAGAGACTCGACATTTGCTCGACGCCTCGCGCGGAGATGAACCTTTATCCGCTCGACACTTTCGCTTACGAATTTCCCGGGCGGGAAATAAAGATCAACTTTGAGATTCCTGAGTTCACCGCGATTTGTCCCTTCTCAGACTTTCCCGACTTTGCGGTTATCCGTCTGGAGTATGTGCCCAACCAACGTTGCGTGGAGTTGAAGAGTCTGAAGCTGTACATAAATTCGTTTCGCAACGTGAAGATCTTTCATGAGCATGTAATCAATGTGATTCTCGAAGACTTCACCAAGGCCTGCGACCCCCTGACTGTAGAGATTGAAGGAGATTTTCACATCCGCGGGAACATTAAGACGGTGGTGAGGGCAAGCTACCGGAAACCATAGGTTTCGGTTCAGAGTTTCGAGTTTCGAGTTTCAAGTTCTCTACTCGACTCGAAACTCGAAACGATTGAATGGAAACGTCAACCATATACATCATCGGCTCCGTCGTCTTGTTGGCGATCTTTGTTTTGATCGCGCGGCTCGCTGTGCGCTGGGTGGTGCGATTGACGATGATTGGCGTGATCATTATCGCCCTTGTCGGCGGTGCCCTATTTTGGTGGTGGACTCGCAGCCTGTCGGAAAAATCACCAGCACCCAAGCCACGCCCGACACCCAGCCGGCGCGCTGCTAATCGTTAACGAGCGATCATGGGGGAAACTGATACCGACGCCGCCGATCAATTTGATGCGCGCATTACTCCGACAAAACTAGACGAAGGCATTCCTGGCCTCTGGCGCCGTTATCGGCGCCTGCCGCGCAACGTTTTTGCCATCAGTCTTGTCAGCCTGCTAAACGACGCCTCTAGCGAGATCATCTATCCGTTACTTCCGATCTTCCTCTCTCTGACATTGGGCGCAAGTCCTGGAATCGTCGGCGTGGTTGAGGGCGCTGCCGAGTCAATCTCCAGCCTGCTCAAACTCTTTGCCGGATACTTCAGCGATCGGCGAGGCAAGCGCAAGGGCTTCGTCGTTCTCGGTTACTCCCTGGCCAGTTTCGCTCGGCCCTTCCTTGCCTTCGCCACCAGTTGGCATCAGGTCCTGGCTATTCGCCTGACTGATCGCGTGGGAAAGGGAATCCGCAGCGCGCCGCGCGATGCAATGATTGCCGACACAGTCGCGGTTGAGGAGCGCGGACTTGCTTTCGGTTTTCACCGGGCCATGGATCATACCGGCGCGGTGGTCGGTCCTTTGATTGGGTATTTGCTGTTGGCGCTATTCGCCGCGAATCGCAACGCGCCGAGCGCAGCTGACTTTACTAAAATATTTTTGCTGGCATCGATTCCGGCGCTTGCAGCCGTCGTGGTTGTGACTCTCTTCGTGCGCGAATCGCCTCGCGCGGGCACTCTCAGCGAATCCGTCGTGGTCCCACCTAGCTCGCTATCGTTGCGCGGCTTCGATTCCAACTTCAAACGGTTCCTGCTAATCATTGCCTTATTCACCCTCTCAAACTCCTCGGACGCGTTTCTGCTTTTGCGCGCGCAATCTGCCGGTGTTTCGATTGCTTCGATCCCGTTGTTGTGGGCGATGCTGCATGTAGTCAAAGTAGTGAGTTCTCTTATCGGCGGCGATCTATCCGATCGCCTGGGCAGGCGCCGGCTGATTGTTTCGGGATGGATCCTCTACGCCGCTGTCTACGCGGGCTTTTCGTTTGTCTCGAACAACGTCTCGGTCTGGATCCTGTTTCTCATTTACGGCATCTATTTTGGTTTAGCGGAGGGTGCGGAAAAAGCTCTCGTAGCCGACTTAGTGCGGCCCGAACAACGCGGCACCGCGTACGGTTTGTATAATCTTGCGTTTGGCATAACAGTGCTGCCGGCTTCTTTACTAATGGGAGCGCTTTGGATCTGGCGCGGTCCCGCCGTCGCGTTTCTTGTAAGTGCGGCACTAGGTGCGTCAGCCGCTGTGCTGTTGCTTTTACTCGTCAAGCAGCCTACTGATAACAAATCACTGACCTCCGAATTCTGACTTCTGACTTAATGAGTTCGTTAAATTACAAAGTGATCAAGACTGGTGAGGAACTGCGAACGGCAGTCGAATCCCTTTTCCAACATTCGGTTATTGGTCTCGACACCGAAACTACCGACCTCGATCCTTACAATTCGCGTTTGCGTCTGATTCAACTGGCGACCCCGACAGCCGTCTACATTATTGATGTAGACGCTTTCAGCACTGATTCGACCACCGCCCTGCAACACTCCGAAGCATTAGCACCGTTACGACGGCTGCTCGCAGCATCTCGCCCCATCAAAATTGCCCACAACTCAAAGTTTGACGCTAAGTTCCTCAAGCATGTTCTCGGTGTTGATTTAGGAGGCTTGTTCGACACCCTGCTCGCAAGCCAGCTGGTGGGGGCAGGCGATATCGAAGAGCGCCACGGCCTGGATACAGTGGCGTCGCGTTATTTGAACCAGGTTGTGGATAAGAGCGAACGGCTCAGTAACTGGAACTTCGAACTGTCCGAGGCGCAATTGGAATATGCCGCGCGTGATGCCGCGGTGCTCCTCCCCTTGCGCGAAATACTGGTTGAGCGACTAAAAGCCGATTCGCTGATCAAGGTGGCGCAACTGGAGTTTGAATGCGTGATGTCCGTGGTCGACATCGAGCTTGCGGGTTTCTTCATGCACAAGGATCGTTGGCTCGAGCAATTGGCGATCGTGGAGAAGCGTCGGGGCGAACTTGCCGAGGAATTACAAACCGCGCTCGCCGAGGAATCAATGCAGGGCTCGCTCTTTGGCGGACCGCAGCGAGAAGACATCAATCTCGATTCGCACCAGCAACTGACCCTGGCGTTGCAGCGCCTGGGAATTCCGGTGCCGGAATCGACTCGCAACTGGAAACTGCAACCACTCGCCGCGGAGTACCCGATCATCGCGACGCTGCTTGAGTACCGCACCGTGCAGAAAGCGCTCACCAGCTACGGCGAGAACATGATCGAGCTGATCAATCCAGTGACCGGTCGCTTGCACGCTGACTTTCGCCAGATTGGCGCTCCCACGGGGCGATTTGCGTGCACGAATCCCAACATCCAGCAGGTGCCACACGCCGTCGAATACCGCCGCTGTTTTAGTGGACATCCGGCTGGGCGAAAGCTTGTGATCGCGGACTATTCTCAAATTGAACTGCGCATCCTTGCCGAATTTTCTGGCGACCGCGGTTTTATCGACGCGTTCAATTCGGGTGCCGACCTGCACCGCGTCACCGCTGCTCAGGTTTTTAACGTTCCTCTTGATCAGGTTTCGCGGGAGCAGCGTGACTTTGCCAAACGTTTGAACTTTGGCGTGGTCTACGGCATTGGCGCGCAGCGTTTCTCAATAATGACCGGCTTGACTGTGCCGGAGGCTGAGAATGTTTTGCGCAAGTACTTCGCCACCTATCGCGGCCTCGACACATATTTGCGCGACGCTGCTAATCGCGCCGTCAGCGAGCGACAAGCGCGCACGGCGTCCGGGCGTCTCGTGCGCTTTCGCTATGACGAAAACGATCGGCAACAGATTTCGATGACGCAGCGTAACGGCAAGAACACACCTATTCAGGGAACGAGCGCTGACATTCTCAAGCGCGCTTTAAGACTGTTAAGCGATGAACTGCGCCCCACCAGCGCGAAGATCGTCAACATCATTCACGATGAGATCGTAGTAGAGACGGATGCTGACGAAGCCGAAGAAATTGCCGGTAAGGTGGAGCGGGCAATGTGCGATGCCGGGCAGGAGTATCTGGCCACGGTTCCCGTGAAAGTGGAAACCGAGATCGCGGAAGAATGGGTCAAGTGAGACAGGGAGACTCGGGGACGGGGAGACACGGTGATGCGGAGATGCGGGGAGTGCGGGGACGCGGGCGGGGCCACTCAGTACAGTACGGGAGCGGTAGCGACCGCCTTCAGCCAACTAAGACTAAGTTCGGGAACAGCGACTAAACATTCCTGAGTTCCAGGTCGAAATCTCGACTTTGATATCAGTTGAACGCGGTCGCTACTGCTCCCGTACTGTA
>DASSCX010000247.1:0-15952 GCA_035697425.1 Pyrinomonadaceae bacterium
CCGACGCCAACAGCACATCCGACTCAGTGATGGCACCCACTCCGGAACGAATCACTTTCACTTTCACGCGCTCGGTTGAGAGTTTCTGCAGTGTCGATTTCAGAACCTCGACCGAACCCTGTACGTCAGCCTTAATGACGACCAGCAGTTCCTTAACTTCACTCTCGCCAAGGGCTTCGATACCGCGCTTCGTTGTTTGCAACAGCGCCGCCTGACGACTGAGCATTTGGCGATGTTGCGAGATTTGCTGAGCCTTACCAATGTCCGCAACTACCTGGAAACTCTCTCCGGCTTGGGGTACGCCTTGCAATCCGAGCACTTCGACTGGAGTTGCGGGAATCGCTTCCGTAATGGCTTCGCCGCGATCATTGAACATCGCACGCACTTTGCCGGAAATCTGTCCCACGATGAATGGGTCGTGTGTCCGCAGCGTGCCCTGTTGCACAAGAACGGTCGCCACCGGTCCCCGACCGCGATCGAGTTTTGCTTCCAACACGACCCCGGAGGCCAAACGGGTTGGGCTCGCTCGCAGATTCAAAATGTCCGAGCTGAGGAGAATGGTTTCGAGGAGTGTGTCGATGTTCTGGCGTTTCTTCGCAGAAACCTGAACCATTTCTGTTTCACCACCCCACTCGACTGGCGATAATCCTTGCTGAGCTAGTTCCTGCTTCACGCGATCAGGATTAGCGTCCGGTTTGTCGATCTTATTGATGGCGACGATGATTGGCACTTTGGCAGCGCGCGAGTGTTCGATCGCTTCAATCGTCTGGGGCATGACGCCGTCGTCTGCGGCAACTACGAGCACAACGATGTCGGTCGCCTTAGCTCCGCGGGCCCGCATCATGGTGAAAGCCTCGTGACCTGGCGTGTCGAGAAACACGACGCGGCGTGTTTCCGCTTTGTTCTCAGGATTCGGTACCTGAACGCTATAGGCACCAATGTGTTGCGTGATACCACCAGCCTCACCGCCGGCTACATCGGTGGCGCGGATTCCATCCAGCAACGAAGTCTTACCGTGATCTACGTGGCCCATGACGGTTACGACCGGAGCTCGCGGCAGTTCAACGTCGTCGGCATCGGCGGCAATCAGCTCTTCAAACTCCTCTTCAGCGACCATCTCTTCGAAGGGTACGAAAGCCACGTCGTAACCGAAGCGTTTGCCGAGATCCACCGCGACGTCATCGTTTAGTGGTTGGTTGATGGTGGCGAAGACTCCGCGTTGCAGCAGAAGCGCCACGACATCCTTGGGCTTGATTCCTAACTTCTCAGCGAATTCTTTTACTGTCGAACCTTCAACCAGACGAGCGGGCTTCAATTCACCCGGAACCGAAGCATCCATGCGGCCGGCGATCCGATCTTCAAGCGAGAGGGTGCGCGGCGGGGGAATGAAGTCGCCTTTATCGAAACGACCGCCTTTGCCTTCTGCTCCCTTACGTCCACCACGTACGGGGGCGCGCCGCGAGCGGCGACGACCGGCGTCTGGCGGTGGAATGTATGTAGTCTGCGGAGTCGCAGTTTCGCCGGGTGTGCCCTGCCGTTCAGTTCGTGTAAGCGAGTTGCGCTCTCTGACGCGACCGCTTCGTTCGGCGCGTTCCTTGGGCGTAACGGGGGGCGGTATGGGTGTGGGGGCGCGTTCGCCAGGACGAATGCCGGCATTGAGTGCCGCCGCGGTTGGCCGCATCACTCTGATTTGATGAGAGGTACCTGGAACTCTTACCGGTTCGGGAGCTGCCGCTGAGGGAGCTACGAGGGCGGCTGCCAGATCCTGTTCGTCAACAACCTCTGTAGATAACGGCAGTTCCTCATCGCTTTCAACCGGCTCTGGAGCTTCCGCTCGAGTCGCCGGCGGAAGTTTCTTCAGCAGCTTTGTGGCAACAACGGGCCGAGCTGCTTTTGCCGGAGTTGGTTCGACCTCGGGTTGGGCTACGACGGGTTCTGGCAGCGGTTCTGGTTCCGCTAAAACTGCAGGCTCTGGTTCGGCAGGTGCGACCTCTTCCACCGGACGCGCTGCTTTCTTAACGACCTTGATGGCCCGCTTTACCGCCGTTTCCTTTTTCGGGAAATACTTGTTGCGGATCTTCTCGGCCAACTCCTTGGAAACGGAGTTGGAAGGAACGCTAACGTCGACTCCCTCGCGGCGGACCTCTTCGATCAGCCGTTTAGTGTCGAGCTTCAGCTCCTTTGCCAGGTCATAAATGCGGATTTTGGAGGTGGTCATGCACTCCTTCTCAGACGCTTCCTGCGTCCCGACTCTTCGTACGTGATTAAGAAACTCTCGCTCTTAACCACCTCGAAGCGTGCGTCAGAAGTGCAACGCGGGGTGGTGGAGCGAGCAGCGCCACACACTGGCTGAACCAGCGTGCGCGCCTGCTTTACTGTGCTGCGTCTGGCGAAGCATCTTGCTTCTCGTCGTCACTGCTCCCATCCGCGGCAGCATCTTCGCTTCCGGGGGCTGTTGCGTCATCAATTTCAGAAGTTTCGAGAGCGGCCACTTCCTCAAGTGTGAAACCATCTTCTTTAACTTCTTCGGCGTATTCCATCGAAGCCGCGCCCGTTGAGGTGATGTCCGGCGCCGGGGTAATCGTATCCGGGCGCAAGTCTCGTCCGGGTTCCTGCAAAATCAGCTCTTCAAGAGAAGTGGGTTCGGCTTCAGTTACGGCTACCGGATCGGCTGAATACTGGGCCAGGATCTCCGCCTCAGCGGAGAAGGGTGTTCCGGTGGCCACAGCTTCGTCATAACCCGCCTTAGTTTCATCCACCTGCTCCTCGGCTTCAGCGCCGCCTGGAGTTGGCTCTGCTGCTGACTCCGCCGCTGCCACTTCGTCAGTTTCACTTGTTTCAGTGCTCGCGCCCTGCACAGTCGTATCGCGCATCGCAATCACGGCCTTGGCCGCAGTCAGGATCGTCTCGGCCTCATCCAAACTGACGTCAAGAAACTCGACCAGGTCATCGACCGAAGTGTGGGCAAGGGCGTCAATGTCATTAATGCCGTGCTCAGCAAGAGTGTCGGTTTGTTGCGCGGTAACACCTTCGATCGCGGACAACGGCACGGAAGCTCCGGAGGCAATCAATGCCCCCATCTGCTCGGTGACCTCGCGCTTGATCTCTTCTTCGCTGCGAATGTCGATGTTCCAACCAACCAGCTTCGTCGCTAAGCGAACGTTTTGGCCGCGCTTGCCGATGGCGAGCGAGAGCTGATCTTCGTTCACTATAACTTCCATCTGGCGATTCTCGATGTCGGTAATGCGCACCTGATTGACTTTAGCTGGTGACAAAGCATTAGCGGCGAATACTGAGGGCTCGTCAGACCACTCGATAATGTCGATCTTTTCCCCACGCAGCTCGCGAATGATTGCCTGCACGCGCGAACCCTTCATGCCGACGCAGGCGCCGACCGGATCCACGTCGCGCTCATTCGAGGTAACGGCGATCTTCGCGCGTTCGCCGGGTTCGCGCACGGCCGACTTGATCACAACGGTACCGTCGTAAATCTCGGGAACCTCCATCTCAAATAAGCGAAGCAACAACTCGGGAGAAGTGCGCGAGACTTCAACCTGGGGGCCTTTGGATTCTTTCGAGACGTTGTTAATTACGACCCGGATTCTCTCGCCTTGATTCCATTGCTCGCCGCGCGACTGTTGCGAGCGCGGCAGAATCGCTTCGAGATTCCCTAAGTCAACGATAATGTTCCCGCGTTCGAAACGCTTCACATAGCCGTTAACTAGATCACCGGTCTTGTCGATGTACTGCTCGTAGACATTGCTGCGAACCGCGTCTCTGACCTTCTGAAAGAGAATCTGTTTTGCGGTTTGCGCGGCGATCCTTCCCAGTTCTTCCATCGGGAGGGGCAGCAAAAGAGCGTCGCCCACTTCAACTTCATCACCGCCAAGTTCGCGAGCTTCATCGATGGATAATTCCGTAGCGGCGTCAGCCACTTCTTCGACGACCACTTTGGAAGCCGAGAGCTCGATTCCCGTTTCCGGGTTCCAGTCGACCTGAATGTCCTCGCCGGAGCGGAACTGTTTCTTGGCTGCCGCGCGCACCGCCTCTTTCATGGCTTCGATGACGAGATCGCGTTCGATCCCCTGCTCCTGGCAAAGGGCCTCGATGTTTTGTGCTATGGATGAACTCACTTAAGTCTCCCGGGTGGCTCGACGCCCGAATCGCTTCTGCGTCGCTGAGCCTATTCAGTTGTTTGTTACGGACGCGTTATCTATGTCGCAGTTCCGCCTCGAAATCTATTTCCAGGTTCGCCTTCACAATCGTTTCCAGGGCAATTTTGACGCGACCACTTGTGTTATCGTCAAAGAGCACGTCGTCGCCCTCAATCCCGACCAAACGCCCGCGAAAATTCCGTTGATTGCCAATTGGGCGCTTCGTCTTAACTTTTGCCAGACTGCCGGCAAAACGCTCGTAATCGGCCCGTTTATAAAGACCACGATCTAACCCGGGCGACGAAACTTCCAGCGTATAGGAAGAGTGGATGAAGTCTTCAACATCGAGAATCGTGCCGAGGTGAAGACTCACTTCGGAGCAATCCTGATGGGTAACTCCAGCCGGCTTATCAATGAAGATGCGAACAATTGGTTTGTTCTCGGGGCCGGCAACTTCAGCGTGGACTAGCTCCAAACCCTGATCGATAGCTACCTGTTCCGCAATCGCCTTGACGCGCTCTTCAGTCGAACTGGGGCTCACCCCATACCTCCAAAACTACTTGCCCCAAAAGAAAAAGTGGGCGCGAACCCACAGGACAGAACCGACGGCTTCGAGCAAGCGGAGGATTATACGGAAAGGGTACAGTGGAAGCAAGCGAGGGCTATCCGGATTGCCGATTGGCGATTGGCGATTGCCAATTAGCCCGTAGGAAATGTGGCCAATCCAAAATCGGCAATCAGCAATCGGCAATCGTTCATTATCCCATCTGCCAAGCCTTGAGCCCTTCGATCGGATAGACAAGCATCAGTATCTCAAGCAACAGGCTATCTCTAATCCAGAGTAGAAGCACTAACTCGGTCGCAACAAATACCAGCAGGCTGCGTTTGAAGCCCAGGCGCTGCGCGATCATGAAGCCGAGGATGCAAAGCAGAATGTCGCCGAACGAATTGAAGACTGAATCGCCGTTGTAGCCGAGTGCGGCGGTCTCTTCGCGATAACGTTGAATAACGAATTCGGTGTTTTCAAATACTTCCCAGGCTGCTTCAAGCAGGGTGGCCAACGCCAGGCGCCACGTGGCTGAGATGCGCGGGATACAAAGTGCCAGGAGCCAACAGAATGCAAAGCCATGAAGGATGTGCGTGAATGAATACGGATCGAATAAGTGTTGCGAATTGTGAGCGCTCCAGATGTCGCCGGCCCAGGGGAAGAATTGATTGCAGGAACACCACCACGTTCGCCCCTGATTGCGAAGTTGGAAAAGCGAGAGCGCTAAAACGGCGAGGATGAAGAGCGGAGGCCCCAGCGTGTCGATTCGTGGTTTCGTGCTTTGGGTTTCTGCCAACTTTGTTCGCCAAGAGTTTGGTGATCTGTTTGTTCGTGGGGTTTCGTGTTCATTCGTGGATCGTTTTCAGCGAAGCAAAAGTAATACGATCCACGAAACCACACGAAGAATCACGATCTACAAGGCCACAGCAGGTTGCCAAACCTGCAGTAGATTTTATCGCGGCAGATTACCCAACGGCGGCGAGTTTGGTCTTTACAGTCTCACTAACAGCGCGGCCATCGGCGTTCTTGCCTGCTAGGGCTGCTTGCGCGGCTTTCATTACCTTGCCCATATCTTTCAGCGACGCCGCACCGGTTTCGGCAATTGCCGCCGCCACAGCTTGTTCGATCTCGTCTTGGGAAGCCGACTGGGGCAGGTAAGCCTCAATCACTTCGATCTCCGCCTGTTCTTTTGCTGCCAACTCTGGACGCCCGCCCTTTTCGAATTGCTCCACAGAGTCTTTCCGTTGTTTGACCATCGATCGCAGCAGCTTCGCCAACTCATCGTCGTCTAGCTCGCCGCCTTTTTCGATCTCGCGGTTCACAATTCCCGCCTTAACCATCCTCAGAGTTGAAGTGCGCGCACTGTCCTGCGCTTTCATCGAAGCCGTGAGGTCAGAAATGATCTGCTGCTTGAGACTCATGAATTGCGTCCTCCATTAGTATTGCCATTCTGTTGAAGCTTAGCGGACCGCCCATTCTGGGCTGCCAGATACTGTCGCAAGAATTTCCCCGTATAGGAGCGCGACAGCTTCATAATCTGCTCCGGCGTCCCCGTTCCCACTAGATAACCACCGGCGTCGCCGCCTTCCGGACCAAGATCGATGACATAGTCAGCAGTCTTAATCACGTCGAGATTGTGTTCGATTACGAGCAGCGAACCACCCGCCTCAATCAAGGCACGAAACGCAGCGAGCAGTTTGTTAATGTCATCGAAATGTAGACCCGTGGTCGGCTCATCGAAAATATAAAGCGTCTTGGCTCCGGTGCGCTTGGAAAGGTGAGCGGCAAGTTTAATGCGCTGGGCTTCACCACCCGAGAGGGTCGTTGCTGACTGGCCCAGTCTCAGGTAACCCAGACCGACTTCGTCAAGTACACGCAGACGATTGGTTATACGCGGAACTTCGCGAAAGAAGTTTATCGCCTCGCGCACAGTGAGACTCAAGACTTCATGAATGTTCTTGCCACGATAACGCACGTCGAGAATCTGTTGTTTGAATCGTGATCCTTTACACTCTTCACAGACAAGCTCGACGTCGGCAAGAAACTGCATCTCGACGGTAACGGTGCCATCGCCCTGGCAAACCTCACAACGGCCCCCCGGGAGATTGAAGGAGAAATGGGAAGGATCGAATCCACGCGCTTGCGCCTCGCGAGTGGTCGCGAAGACCTCCCGGATGGCATCGTAAATCTTGATATAGGTTACCGGGTTAGATCGTGGTGTGCGGCCGATGGGTGATTGATCGACGAGGATTACGTCATCAATGAGTTGTCCGCCCTCCAACTTGTGAAACGCGCCAACGTGTCCCTGCCAGTCTCCCTTTTGCTTTTTCAAGCCTGCGTAGATGCAGTCATGAATCAAAGTCGACTTGCCGGAGCCACTGACTCCCGTCACGCAAACCATCATGTCGAGCGGCAACTCGATGTCGATTTTTTTCAAGTTGTGCTCGGAGGCGCCGGTAAGGACCAGCTTGCGATCGCGAAACAGGCGTCGCTGTTTGGGTCCTTTAATCTCGTTTTCGCCGCGCAGGTAGCGAGCCGTCAACGACCCTTCGTTCGTCAGCAGGTCAGCATAACCACCCTCGTAAATTATGCGTCCGCCTAACTCGCCGGCGGCAGGTCCAATATCAAGGATATGATCCGCAGCACGCATCATCTCAGCGTCGTGCTCGACAACAAGAACCGTGTTGCCGATGTCGCGCAGGTTGCGCAGCAAGTTAATCAAGCGCTCGTTATCGCGAGGATGAAGACCGATCGATGGCTCGTCCAAAACATAGAGCGCACCGACAAGTGAAGAGCCGAGGTTAGTCGCCAGCTGGATTCGTTGTGCTTCACCGCCGGAGAGGGTGGAAGCCAGACGATCAAGTGTCAGATAGTCCAAACCAACGTCAACTAGAAAGTGGATGCGCTGGCGAATCTCAAAAAGAATCCTTTCGGCGATAGCAGTCTGCTCCGTTGACAACTCCAGTGAATCAAAAAACACGGCGGCGTCCTTGATCGAGAGGGAACAGGCTTCCGGCAGAGATCGTCCGCCGACCTTCACATCGCGCGCCTCGCGACGTAGGCGATCGCCGCTGCAATCAGGACAAATTGTGTAGCCACGATATTTCGAAAGGAAAACCCGAACGTGTAATTTGTATTTCTTCGTTTCCAGCCATTCGAAGAAGCCTCGGACGCCGCTCCAGTCTTTCTTGCCCTCAACAATCGCCCGCTGCTCCTGGCGTGATAACAGATTAAAGGGAACGTTCAGCGGGATCTTTTCCGACTTACAAAACTGCTTCAGCTCGTCTTGCGCCCATTCATGTTGAGGTTTTGTCCACGGCTCAATTGCACCTTCGCTAAGAGTCAGACCGGGATTGGGAATCACCAGCTCGAGATCGAGTCCGATCGTGTTTCCAAAACCCTGACAAGTGGGACAAGCGCCAAACGGATTGTTGAAACTGAAAAGCCGCGGTTCCGGTTGCGCATAAACAGTACCGTCGTTCTTACATTCAAAGCGATCTGAAAATCTGAGTCGCAGCGATTCCGCCGGTGGGCTCGCAACAGTTTCGACAACTGCCGTACCATGTCCTTCCTGAAAGCAAATCTCCAAAGAGTCAACCAGGCGTTGGCGCATCTCCGGCCCGGCTACCAGGCGATCTACCATTACGAACACTTCATCAAAGCCTTGGCGGGAGTAGTCGTCCGGGGAACTCAGATCGATCGTTTCCCCTCCAGCAAAAAGACGAGTGAACCCGCGTTGCATCAAACTCATTACGTGAGCCGTGGTGGCGTGACGCGAAGGTGAGGGAAGGTCTGCTTTTGTCTTGCCGCGCTTTTTCGAAGTGTCGCCGCGGCGTGCGGTCCTTTTTGCTGCAGTTGTGCCCTCGTCACCATTGCTGCTCGTCTCCGCCACACCGGCCGCTGCGGGAAACAGAACGTAGAAACGCGTCCCAGGCAACAGTTTTTTCAGCACTTCATCCGCAACGGATTCTGGTGAGTCGCGCATCACTGGGTTTCCGCACACGCGGCAATACGTAATTCCCACGCGTGCATAAAGCAGCCGCAGGTAGTCGTAAATCTCAGTCTGGGTGCCGACGGTAGAACGCGGATTGCGCGTAGAGTTTTTCTGGCGAATCGCGATTGCAGGAGCGATGCCGCGCACCTCATCCACGTCCGGCTTGTCCATGCGCTCGAGGAACTGCCGCGCATAAGCCGAAAGTGATTCGACATAACGGCGCTGGCCTTCGGCATAAATGGTGTCAAACGCGAGGGAAGACTTGCCGGAGCCGCTGACTCCGGTAACCACGGTCATCTGATTGATAGGGATCGAAAAAGAGATGTTCTTGAGGTTGTTAACGCGCGCCCCACGGACTTCGATGGCTTGTTCAGGCATGGTGTTGAAACTTCGCACGGCCCCACAGACGCAATTCCGTAGGCCTTTGCAAACTTCAAATAGTAGCGCGAAAGTCCTCAAATGACGAAGTGGGGCCCAGCTCTCAATAATTGTCTTCCTGAACTTTGTGCTTTGTACTTGGTTCTTTGTTCGTGTTGCGTTGGTGATCGGAGACAAAATGCCTTAGCGCTCAAAGATAAAAACACAAAGTACAAAATCCGAAGTTCAAAGTTCAAAGTTCGAAGTTCGAAGTTCAAAAACGACTTTCTGATTGACATCGTCAATGCCCCTGTCTAACAATTCTGCCCTCATGAAAAGTCCAAGATTTCTTCTACGTGGATTTCGCAGACCCAGTGAACTTGCTTCGCTCGCCCTTGGCCGGCTGGAACGTCAGGTTTTGGAAGAGACGTGGCGGCGTGGCGAAACCAGCGTGCGCGACGTCGTAAACACCCTTAATGGGCAGGTCGCTTACACGACCGTAATGACTACGCTCGACCGGCTTTATAAGAAGCGGCTCTTGAAACGGCGCAAAGATGGCCGGGCCTTTATCTACTCACCACTCGTGACACGCGCTGAGTTTGAGCAGGGAATCGCCGAAGATGTCATCGATGGCTTACTCGGCGGCGGGGCTTCCGGTGCCGAACCGGTACTCGCCTGCATTGTCGATGCGGTTAGCGAACACGACCGCGAATTGCTCGACGAACTCGATCGACTAATTAAGGAAAAGCGAGCTGAACTGCGGGAGAGCTAAGGTGTTCTTCGTACTCGGACTCTCAATCGTGCTGGCAGCGCTACTTCTCTGCAATAGCGGCACGTCCTTGATCTCCTCTCTGGCTTGGAGAATCGTTGGCCCGCGCGCCGGCGGCCGGCTTTCAGCGGCGAGTTGTGCCAGCATCATTTTCTTGCTGCGTACCTTTCCGGTTGTGCTGGGAATCGTTTGCGTGTGCCTGCTGCTGATTCCCGCTTACCTCGAACACGAACCGCGCGACGGTCACGAGCCCGTCAGCCTTAAACTCGCGATCATCGCCAGCGCTTCCGCAATCGGGCTCGCCCTCGCCTTGATCCGTGGGCTGGCAGGCTGGCGGGCGACGTCGCGCCTGAACTCCGATTGGCTAAGCCATGCTGAGCCCATCAACTTGCCCCAGGTAAACATTCCCTGTTACCGCATCCAGCACCAGTTTCCTGTGATCGCGATTGTTGGCGTGCTGCGACCGCGGCTGTTTATCGCGGAGCAGGTTCTTACTTCTCTCGAGCAGAAAGAACTAATCGCTGCCATCGAGCACGAAGGTGGGCATGTTGTGGCAAACGACAACTTGAGACGAGGTCTGTTGCGAGCCTGCCGCGATGTGCTGGTAATGGTTCCCAGTGGCCGCTTACTGGATCGCGCCTGGGTCGAAGCCTCCGAAGCGGCCGCTGATGAATACGCCGCAGGGCGCGGACGAGGAGTGGCCCTGGATCTTGCGTCGGCGTTGATCAAGATTGCGCGGTTGATTCCTGCTGGAATGAAGCCGGCGATGCCTGCGGGAGCATTCCTTGTGAGCGCTCAGGCAGAAGCGAGTGGAGTTAAAGCTCGTGTGCGCCGCTTAATGCAGCTTGCCGATTATCAGCGAACTCAACCGGGACGCGCCCTCATTTCGCGAATGCCTTTATGGATCCCTATTGTGCTCACGATCTTGATCGCCGCCCTCGCCGCCAACGAACCTCATGTGCTGGCTTCTGTTCATCTCCTGATTGAAGAGTCGGTTCATCTCCTAAGTTAAACAGACACAACGGAAACGCATTGAATGGACAAACTACGAAGTCTAGTAGTAGTTGGATGCCGCGTGTACGCTGCGCTCGCCCATTAGCTCCGTTCCCCAAAAATCCCGCAGGGAAAACAAGGTGTAGGATTGCGGGCGGGTGGCGACACGGTCTGCGGCCGTGTCGCCACTCCATGTCAGACTCACAAACGAAATTCTCAGCTCGACTATCCAGGAGTATTGCCCGGCTTCAGACGTCTGACGGGTATCGAAAAGAACATGAATCAGAAGAGGGTGAATGGCGGGAAAGTCTTGCACGCCATCGCGGTCGCGTTCATGTGTCTAATTTGTGTATTGGCAAGTGCAAAGTTTGCCGTGGCACAGGACGCGGCCACCGGTAAGGTGGTTGGCACGATCAAGGATCAGGGCGGCGCGAACGTCAGCGGTGCTGAAGTTTCCCTCCTGCACCAGCAGCGAGCGGTCGTGGCGACGACCACCTCCGATGCGAATGGAAGCTTCACGATCGGGAATGTTGCGCCGGGTTACTACGAGGTGAAAGTTCTTAGCGCCGGGTTTACTGAATTTCGCAAAGCTGTTGCCGTTACCGCTAACGCAACCTTGGAACTCGCTGTGTCGCTCCTGGTCAATCAAGTTACTGAAGAAGTAACCGTAACCGCGGAGGCCGGGCAGGTAGTTGATGCGAGAAGCATTGACTCGCGCGTCAACGTCATTCCGGAGCGTCAAATCCTCGAGCGCGCTCCCGAGGTCGTAGCCCAGGTTGTCGATGAAGAGCCAGGCGTCAGTCTTCAGCGCACAAGTCCTTCGCTCAGCGCAGTTTTTGTGCGTGGACTTACGGGCCGGAACGTTGCCGTCTATGTTGACGGCGTGCGCTACACAACCAGCGCCCAACGTGGGGGTGTCGGTACTTTTTTTAGTTTGATTGAACCATCCGCGCTCGAGACGGTTGAAATTGTTCGTGGGCCGGCCAGCTCGCAATACGGTTCCGACGTTCTCGGCGGAGTCGTGAACTTTATTTCACACTCACCCTTGCATGGTGGTTCAGAACCTGAATTTCACGGCACCACCAACCTTTTCTATTCGTCGCCCACCGACGGCTTCGGCGGAAACGCTCGCTTCACTTACGGCACAAAAAATCATGGAGTGCTGTTGAACTTGAACGGGCGTCGCATCAATCGATTGCGTCCCGGGAATGGACTCGATTCACACAGTGCCACCCTGCGTTTCCTGGGTGTGCCCTCAGACTTTTTTGGAGAGCGCTTGCCCGATACGGCGTTCACGCAATACGGGGGCTTGCTGAGTGCACACCTCACGCTCAACGAAAATACACAACTGATCTTTAGTTATGCGCGCAATCAACAGGACGGTGCCCGGCGTTACGACCAATTGCTGGGCGGTGATGGCAATCTAATCGCCGATCTGCGCAACCTGATGACTGACTTATTCTATGCCCGGCTGTTCAGACAGCACCTCGGGCCGTTTGATAACGCTTCATTCACTTTTTCTTTCAATGGCCAACGAGAAGAGCGCATCAACCAGGGCGGGCAAGGTAATCCGACCGGAGCGATTACCAGTCAGCGCGAGCGTACGGACGTACTGGGATTCAATTTCTTCGTCGATAAGCGTCTTGGTGAACGCAACACGATATTGTTTGGAGCGGATGTCTACAGGGATCACATCAGTGCTCCGGCTTATACGCTTGATCCCGTGACGCGCATCACCACTCCTTCACGCCCGCGGATTCCTAACGGCGCCGAATATCTTTCGTATGGATTCTTCGCGCAGAATGTTTTCACGGCGATTCCCGATCGCCTGCGAATCAGTGGCGCCCTACGTTATAGCGCTGCATCTTATGACTCTCGCGCTGCGAACGCCCCGATTGGACCCAGCGGCCGCCCCCTGTTTCCCGATGATAGCGCGCGCTTCGGAGCTTTCTCCGGACGAATTGGTGCGGTAGTGCATCTTGGGTACGGCTTCGACATCGCCGGTAAATACACACGCGGTTTTCGTGCACCGAACACAACCGACCTGGGGATCCTCGGATTGGTTGGTAGCGGTTTTGAGGTTGACTCTCAGACTGCGTCCAGTCGCGGTGGGTTCATTGGCACGACTGCCGGAGGGGACGCTGTTACGACGGGAATCCCGGCAGCTCCGCTGGGTCCGGAAATCAGCGACAGTTTCGATCTGACCTTACGATATAAGAGCTCCCGCTTCTCAGCTGAGATCACCGGTTTTACCAACAAGCTTAACGATGTCTATTTCGATCAGGCGTTGATTCTTCCCCCCGGTGCGGTCGGAACTTTTCTTGGCAGTGAACCGATAATCTTCCAGGATGCAACGCGCGGGTGGATCTCTGTTGGCGTCGCACCGACGACGCCAGTATTGGTGCGCGTAAATTACGACGACGCGCGCTTCAATGGAGTTGAGGCCAATGCCGAAGCGCTGCTCAGCAAACAGTTAACGGCAAACGCCAACTTTACCTACATTCGGGCCCACAGTCTCCTGAATGGGTTGCCGCCAAACATCGAAGGCGGCGTACCGCCCGCAACAACGTTTCTTAGCTTGCGCTACCAGCCGCGCTCACGGTTCTACATCGAGGGATATTCAACCATCGCCGCCGAGCAAAACCGGCTCTCCTCACTCGACCTTGGTGACAGGCGAACAGGCGCCGCGCGTTCGCGTACTAACATTCAAAGCTTTTTCAGAAGGGGAGCCTGCGTCCGCGGACTTACCACACCGGGTGGTGGCGGTTGTGGCACCGCCGGCGGCATCCTGGTGCCCACTGGAGAGACGCTCGCACAAGTGCAAGATCGGCTGTTGCCCATCGGCGCGACAATCAATGGCGTGTTCATTGCGAACAACGACACGCTCGTTCCGCTCTACACCTCTGTGGCCGGCTACGGACTGATCGGCGTTCGAGGCGCATATCAATTCGATGATCATTCAGAAGTGTTTGTCGATTTCGAAAACATCGGTGACCGGTTCCATCGCGGAATCAGTTGGGGAGTTGATGGCGCGGGCCGCGGCGTCACAGTTCGCTATCGCTACAAGTTCTAGATCGCATTCGCAGACGAGTGCAGCAAACTTAATCACGGGCCGCGAACGAGTTTTCGTTGGCGGCCCTCAGTTTTGTCAAGTTTGCGACAACTCGTGCTGACGGTTGGATCACCCTTGCTGATCAGCGAGTTTAGTTGCACACGGTCGCTACCGCTCCCGTACTGCACCGAGTGTCGGCTTACTTCTTGTGCAAGCCTGACTGCCAATTGGCAATCGGAAATTAGCAATCGCCAATCCCCTAGACCTTCATTCGTTCATTGAAAGTGTTTGCCGTCTCGTGTGGAAGCAGACTGATGGGAAGTTCGGGAATGGGAAACTCGGAGCGCAAGGCAGAGTCACGCGTAACCACGTAAATCCTCATCGCCAACGCTAGTATGCCAAGCGAAATAACGATCCAAAGCGTCGCCCAGAACAGAGCCGGAATGCCGGTGGCGTTAGCCATGTTAACTGCATCGGTTGGGGCACTGGGCGCAAAAGGGGAAGACAGGAAGAAGACGGTTTTTAGATCCAGCAAGGCATTCAACACACACTGCACTGCCAGAAAGCTCACAAAGAAAGTTGCCATTCGCGGTCTTGCAAATCTGGCGACGGCTATCAATCCGATTGACAACAATGTTCCCGCCAGAAATGTGAAGGGAACTCCGGAGAGCGCGCCCCAGGTGAAAATGGGGGCCAGCAGCCCGTAAATAATCGTCAGCGCAAAAACAATCACCGCTGAACCAATCAGCACCACGCGGGCAGCGATCGCTTTGCGAATCAGCACCAGCAATAGCGCGCCATAGGCCATAGATCCCAGATAACCGGAGCTGGCTACTAATGTTTGCGAGATCAACCCACCTTTCGTAGTGTAGGTTTCACCACTCGCATTAAGTGCAACACTCAGGCTTCCCACCGAATTTCCGGTCAGCAACGCGGCGATCGCGTGTCCACCCTCGTGAATGAAGGTGACGAAGAGTCGAAACGGGTACGTCAGGATTTCCGCAAATGGAATGAACCAGAGAATGATGGACAGGGCTGCCGCCACCAAAAGGGTCATGGCCTGGGGTCTTGCATCACTGGAGAGTCTTACTTTCATTTTCAATTCTCTGAATACGACCGCCTCTAAAATTTTACGCCTGCCGCAGGCCGCTCGCATCCGTAAACGCTAAAGAATGGGCTGAGGTTCCATCCCGACACTGTAATACTTCACGAGGCTAGCTAACTCTTTCGTAATCACCAGACTTACCGCCCTGCTTCCGCTCCAGCCGAATATCCGTGATTGTGATCCCCTTTTCGAGCGCTTTACACATATCGTAGACAGTCAACGCTGCCACTGAGACAGCCGTGAGTGCTTCCATCTCGACGCCGGTCTGCGCATTTGTCGCTGCTTCGGCCTCCAGGTAGATGCCGTCGTTGGTCAACTCCGCACGAACTTCGATGTGAGTTAATGGCAGGGGATGACAAAGCGGAATCAATTCCGCTGTCTTCTTAGCAGCCATGATTCCGGCGAGACGTGCGGTCTCCAGCGGATCGCCTTTGGGCGAGCGCTGTTCGCGCAATGCGGCTAAGGTCTCCCCACTCATCAGAACGCGGGCTGAAGCAACGGCGCGGCGAGTAGTGTTCACCTTTGCGCTCGTATCCACCATTTTCATCCGGCCTTCAGAGTCGATGTGAGAAAAATTTTTCATTTCGGATCGCAAGCTGTTAGCTGGCGAAACGCAAACTGACAGTTTGCGTTACAATCAAAGCCTGATGGTGAAACACGATCTTAATGCTTGCCTTTTTTGCAGCATATCAGAATAATCTGACTCGGAAAATCCAATCATCAGAAGTCCTCGTATAAAAACAACTAGCAAGGAATAGGGAATCGAGACTCGTGTCGACTTTCATGAGAAATACAGGTTCGCTGGCATTTGAGCAGGAACGCGAGTTACCTATTCCCCCCAAGCGGAGCACTGCCGCAGTCCCCGCGGTTGATCCCGTGGCGCGGCAAGCAGCTTTGCTCGCGGCGGGTTACAGCGGCATGGAAGAGCATTCCACTCCGTTTCACGCGTTCCTCGAACATTCAACTACATTCCTTTTTCCC
>DASSCX010000248.1:0-13138 GCA_035697425.1 Pyrinomonadaceae bacterium
GAGAACCGGGAAACAGGGGAACGGGGGAACGGGGGGAACGGGGGAACGGGGAAAGAGGGGAACAGGGGAACTGGGGAAGACGAGAACGGGTCGAGGTTTGAAATTTAGTTCGGTTCATTGCAAAAAGTTGTCTCGTTACCCCGTTCCCCTGTTCCCGGTTCCCCGGTTCCCCGGTTCCCCGGTTCCCCATTCCCCTTTTTATCGCGTTGAGTCGCGATCCGCCACGATGCTCATGATTTCAGCATCGGCGGCGAGCTGTCCCTCAACCTTCGCCTCGCCGCGCATGCGCTGCACTCGCGAGCCGATGCGCATCGCGGTTACTTCAAGAATCAGAGTGTCACCGGGGACGACGGGCCGACGAAAGCGCGCTTCTTTGATCCCGGTAAATAGCACCAGCTTCTCGTCACGATTTTCGATCTCACGTAGTGCGAGGACGGCGCCAACTTGCGCCAGGGCTTCGACTACCAGCACTCCCGGCATTACCGGCGCGCCGGGAAAGTGGCCCTGGAAAAAGGGCTCGTTGATACTCACCTGCTTAATTCCCACGATTCTTTCGCGCGGCACCAGTTCAATGATCCGATC
Source organism: Pyrinomonadaceae bacterium (assembly GCA_035697425.1). GTDB lineage: Bacteria > Acidobacteriota > Blastocatellia > Pyrinomonadales > Pyrinomonadaceae > PSRF01. Next base: position 583 of record DASSCX010000248.1, read on the forward strand.
GACGAGCAGAAACGGATAACGGTGCGGCAGGAGCTTTTGAATCTCAAGCGAATCGAGGACGGTTTCCATAGCAAGCAATATAGCCGGAAGTGTCAGCGTAAACAAAAAAACGTGAAGACGCGGAACAGTTACCGCATCTCCACGTCTGAACGCACTTGGCGCCGCTCCTGAGACGAACCTACTTAGGCGGTGTCACGGATGCCGTTGCCGGGTTCTTGCCGTTGAAGTCGTTTATGAAGGCGCGCGTGACGTCGATGCTGTCGGCGGCATAAACAACAGGTACCTGGCTGCCATCGATCAGCACGGTGATGCCCCGCTGTTTGGCAAAAGCTTCAAGGGCTTTGCCGATCGAGTCTTGGAGCGGAGTAAAGATTTCTTTGCGGCGCTTGTCGTACGCCTGTTGAGCATCTTCACTCTTGCGCTTCAACTCAATCTTGTAGTTTTCCAGCTGATCTATCTTTGCCGAAATCGTTTTTGGATCGGCAACAGACTTGGTTTTCTCAATCTCATCGTTGAGTGCAGTGGCCTTCTGTTGAATCTGCTGCAGCTCAGTCTGGCGCGGTTGAAATTCACGATTCAGTGTGTTTAGCAGGGTCGTGAACCTCGCAATGCCAGTCTTGTCATCAAGAAATGCGTCTGAATAGATGACCGCAATCTTGCTGTCGGGGACATTCGCTGCGGTTTGGGGCGGCGTTGCCGGCCCGCTCGCTGCGGGTCTTTGGGCCAGGACGGGGGAAATGCCAAGCGCCACGATGAACGCAAAGGCCACAATTAGGCGGTCGGTTTTCATAACTTTGTTGTAATGCTCCTTACATTGAAAAGGCGGTCGGTTCAACTGGCTTAGTTGTTGTGACGACCGTCATGGTTGGCCTCATTTTAACTAAAAAGTGCGCCCTACGCTGAAACGAATGACTTTCTTCTTCTCATTGAAACCGAAAGGAAAGCCCTGAATGATCTGGTTTGGTCGAGCGTTGGGATTATACGCAAAGATTAAGCGAAAAGGTACGTTTAAGACCGGCACCTGGACGCGCACCTCCATACCCAGGCTGCTCCGGAAGTCGCCAATCTTGTCAAAAAGACTCTCTGAGAGCCTGACAGCGGTATTCGTTTGGGTCTCGCCACGCAGGAAAACCTGCTGGAAGCCAAAGGGAAGACCAGTCAGCGGGTCGAAGGGTCCGATATTTCGTGCGTTGTCGAGTTCCTGCGTCGTGACCAGGCGGTTGTCTCTCATTACTAGACCGAAATTTCCGGTCAGCGCCAATTGCGTGTTGGCGTTGCAGGCAGCCAGCGTTGAGAGGGTGGTTGGCGCAAAGCCTGCATCCTGGCGCGGGCAGGGAATGAAGCCTACGGTTTGCAGGAACGGATCATCGGGCAGGAAATTACTTGAGAAAACCTGATCGGACTTGGTCCGCAAGTTAAAAGATGTACCTACGTCGGCAAATGCCGCGAGACCTACCGTGTTTCCGATCAAGGGAATTCGGTATTCGAAGTTGCCGAGCAGTTGTGTGTCACCGCCGATTGGTGTGAAGGAACGCTGCAGCTGCGCTGTGTTGCTACCACCAATCCCCGTAAAGGTCCCAATCACATTTAAGGCGGGAGGCACATTCGGTATCTCGATCGGATCACCGAAGGCATTTTGCGCGACCTTGACATTTTGCGACGTAATAAATGTATCCAGTGGCGCGATGGGACTAATTGAGCGGACGTTATAACCACGAATCGTAAACTCGTCTCCCAGGAAGAATCGCTCGAAAATAGGCACGCCATCAACGAAAGCTAGCGACTGCGAATTCCGCACCTTGTTGGAAATAGCAAAACTCCCAACTGTGCCGGCCAGGATGCGGAAGCCAAAAACTTCCGGTCGTTCGGCCTTCTTACGCCGCACCGGGAAGAATTGGGTGTAAGAAATCGTTGGCTGGTAAGTGCGAACGTCGCCGCCCAGACCGGCAAGTGCCACGCCGATGGAAATCTCTCGACCAGTGGTCGGATCCACGCTCGCGTTGCGCGTATCGTAAGAGAACGTAACTGTGCCGCGGCTGGTGATGATGTTTGACTGCTCGTACACCACCGGGATGAATTGTTCCGGATTGTCTTCAAGGTTGACCTTGGGATCAGTCACGCTGGAAGTGGAAAACTGATACGAGGCGCCAATACGCGAAAACTGAGTGAAACGGCGCTTGCGGTAAAACTCGGAAAGCGGGGCGCTGGCGAAGATCGAGCCACCATACGAATTGCGCGTAAACAGATTCTCATCACTCGTTGTTAGAAAATCGAGGGCCGAGCCTGACGCCCCTTGCTGCGCGGCCAGGTTTTGCGAAAGAAAAGTTCCCTCGCCGAAAAACTTCTGACTGAACGCAAATACGGAGAAACCAGCCGTGATGGGCCGGTTTCTGATGTAAGGCTCGGTAAACGAGAACTGAAACGAACGCTGACGATTACCTGCCGCCAGATTGATCGACAGGATTTCGCCGCGGCCGAGGAGGTTGTTCGTCGAGTACTCCAAGCCAAAGAAGGAACCGCCGATGCCTGAGAGACCGCCGTTGAATGAGATCTGTTGGCGCCCGCGCTCTGTCACCTTGAGATTGATATCAACGGTCGCTTCTTCTTCGCTGGTGCGGAAGTCCGCGTCTTTGTCTTTGTCGATGGGTTCGAAATAGCCTGACTGGTTAAGTTTGATAACTGAGTACTCCCAGTAGCCCTGGTTATAAATATCGCCCTCGTTGATCAGCACCTCACGTCGCAGCACGCTGTCGCGCGTGAAGGTATTGCCAGAAAATTCCAAACGTCGCAGCGTAAACTGCTTGCCTTCCTCGATCGTGATCGTGAAATCGACAATGCCCTCGTTGACGTTCTGCGGATTGTCTTTGAAGGTAGGCACCGGCTCCGCGGTGTATTCGATGAAACCCTGCGACCCGTAGATCTTCTTTAGATTCTCGAACAAACCTTTGGAGATTTTTTCAGCGTTGGCCATGTCGCCCTTATTTAAGCCGATGACGCTGCGGATCTGTTCTTCGGAAAAGATCGAATTCCCTTCGATCTTCATCTCGCCGATGCGATAGATTTTTCCTTCAACGATTGGAACTGTCACCCGCAATCCTTCGTCGACTGACGAAAGGAATGGTAGCGGTAAAATCGGGAAGCCCGTGCGACGAGGCCCGACACTCTCAACCCGCGGTTCGCCGTGACGCGCTTGCAGGTAACCTTTCGACCGCATGTGGTTGTCGACGTTGCGCAAATCCACTTCCAGTTTTTCGCGGTGCAGTATGTCCTGACCCTTGAATCTGGTAATCAAGCCGGCCTCTTTCACATACTTCATGGAGTTGCGCAGGCTCTTGTCGCTGAAGACCGTATTCCCTTCAAACTGGATCTCGACGACCCGCACGCGGTCGCCTTCATCGATCGCAAAGGTGACGGCAGTTGAGGTGGCGGAAACCTCGTCCCTACGTTCCTCGATAGTGGCGTTTGGATGTCCGTGCTCAGCGAGCAGTTCTTTTAAGACTCGAATTGCATTTCGAACTTTGACGGGGTCATAAATGCTTTCTTTAGACACGCCAACACGTCGTTCGCGAAAGGCTTTGAGCACATCCGATTCGGGAACGCTTTTCAGACCCTCAAACTGCAAGTCACGAATGATAGGTAGTTCTTTAACTTCGAAAATTACATCGACGCCGCCACGTGGACCGTCTTGCGTAAGAACGCGAGTGAAGGTTTTGTCGAAGAAGCCTAGGGCGAGAATCGCTTGCAGATCGCGCTGTACCTGGGCCTCGTTAAAGGGGTCGCCGGGCCGGGTTTGTACGTAATAAAGCACATCGTCTTTCCGTAAACGACGATTTCCGGTGATATCAACTGATTCAACGAGGCGTTGGGTTTGTTGAGCTTGCGACCCGGGCGCAAGGAAGATGGTTACAAAGGAGAAAAATGCGCTCAGCAAGATGAGCAGCGCCGCGCGATATGAGTGCATGGAAGCCAATTCCCTCAGTGGTTCTTACCGGACCTCAGATACTTCGGGGAGTCGTATGACTTAGATAAAATTAAGCTTTACGAGAAAAAATAAAGGCCAAACTACCGAACGCTACCTGCCGGACAAGCCTTGGAGACTTAGTGGAACTCTTGGATTCAGAAGCTTCAGCGACACGTTGCCACTCCGAATAATACTTGTCCAGCAAAGTCGCGCATTATACCGAACCAACGCGAAAAAAGTAAAAAGGCAAAAAGAAAGGCAAAAGCGGGGAAATTATTCAGCCCCAGCCTTTTACCTTTGCTTCTGCCTGGTTGTAGGGGGATTAGTGGATTGCCAGAACGTCGTCGTCTGCGGTCTCAATATCCACGGGTCGATGAGTTAGTTCATCACCCTCCAGGGAAACCTCGATCAGACCAGCACGACCCAGTTGACCCTGAATCATCGCCTCGGAGAGGGGATCTTCCACATATTTCTGCAGGGCGCGCCGTAAAGGACGTGCTCCATACGAGCGGTCAGCGCAGGTTTTATCGACGATCCAGCGCTTTGCCTCGTCAGTAAGTCTGACTTCGAGGCCGTGGGAGAGCATTGTGCGATTCATCTGTTCTACCTGGAGCTGAACAACTTCAAGTAACTCCTCGTCGAGCAATTGGTCGAAGATGATGATTTCGTCGAGCCGATTGATGAATTCCGGATTGAAGGTCTGCCGCACCTGTGACATCACCATTTCTTCCAGCTTGTCACGAGAAGCCTCAGCGGTGCCCTGGAATCCCATCGTGCCCCTCTTCTGAATAAAGCGAGCCCCGATGTTCGACGTCATGATGATGATGGCGTTCTTGAAGTCGATGGCGTTGCCCAGCGCGTCGGTAAGCAGTCCGTCTTCAAAGACCTGCAACAGGATGTTGAAGATATCCGGATGCGCCTTCTCGATTTCGTCAAAAAGCAAAACTGAATAGGGCGCGCGCTTGATGCGTTCAGTTAGTTGGCCACCTTCTTCGTGTCCGACGTATCCGGGCGGTGAACCAATCAGTTTCGACACGGAATGTTTTTCCATGAACTCAGACATGTCGAACCGGATCATCGAGCGCTCACTGCCAAACAGGAAATGCGCCAGCGAGCGCGCAACTTCTGTTTTGCCAACGCCAGTGGGACCAAGGAACAGGAACGAGCCTACCGGCCGCATCGGATTCTTTAGCCCGGCGCGTGAGCGGCGAATCGCTCGAGCGAGCGCGGAGATCGCCGGACGTTGCGACACCACGCGGGTGTGCAGTTCACTTTCAATGCGTAGAAGTTTGCGAGTCTCTTCTTCCTTCAAAGATGTGACCGGAATGCCTGTCCAGCGGGCGATTACTTCCTCCACGTCGTCGCGCGTGACTTCGGCAGAAACCAATGCATCTTCGCTGCTTTCGCGGACAGTCTGATTCTCATCATAAGAGCGCGACCATTCGTTGAGCTGATTCCAGTCAGCGAGGTTACCTTGCTCGCGGCGAACGCGGAGCTTTACACGAGCGCCGGCTTCGTCAATCACGTCGATGGCCTTATCCGGTAAAAAGCGGTCGGGAATATAGCGATGGGATTGGGTGACGGCCGCTTGCAGCGATTCATCCGTGTAGCGAACCTGGTGAAAACTCTCGTAGCGCTCGCGCACGCCGTTTAGAATCTCAATTGCTTCTGCTTCCGTCGGCGGTGGTACTTTCACCGCCTGAAAACGACGTTCGAGTGAGCGATCTTTTTCGATCGACTTGCGAAACTCGCCCGGCGTAGTGGCGCCAATACACTGAATCTCGCCGCGAGACAAGGCCGGCTTCAAGATATTGGCGGCATCGAGCGAACCTTCCGCGGAGCCCGCGCCAACAAGCGTGTGGAGCTCGTCAATGAAGACGATGTACTGCGGGTTTTCGATCAGCTCGCGCATGATCTGTTTCAAGCGCTCTTCAAACTGACCCCGGTATTTTGTGCCGGCAACGATCAGCGAGAGGTCGAGAGAAAGGATTCGTTTGTGCTCGAGGAACGAAGGAACTTCACCGCGCACGATGCGTTGGGCCAAACCTTCCACAATGGCAGTCTTTCCGACGCCTGGTTCGCCAATCAGCACTGGATTGTTTTTAGTGCGGCGACAAAGGATTTGTACCAGTCGCTCGATTTCAGCTTCGCGTCCGATCAAGGGATCGAGTTTGTCATTCGAAGCGTCGTCGGTAAGGTCGCGGGAAAACTCGACCAGGTGCGGCGTGTCCTTCTTTTGGGAACCGCGCGAGTCTACTCCTGACTGTCGCGCAATTTCGTCGCGCACTGCATTCAACCGCAAGCCGCGCTCGTAAAGTATTTCGGCGGCCATGGAACGCTCTTCGCGGAGCAAGCCCAGCAATAAATGTTCGGTGCCGATGTGCCGGTGCTGCAGCCGATCGCTTTCCTCGTGAGCGTAGGCCAGCACTCGTTTTGTTTCCGGCGCGAGCGGTAACTCCACTGACGTGGAAATCTTTTCGCGCAAGAGGGTGCGTCCTTCAATCTCCTTACGGATTGATTCGATCGAAACTTGGGCGCGGGGGAAAAAGCGGGCAGTGAGGGTCTTGTCTTCGCGCATCAATCCCAACAGCAGGTGTTCCGGTTCAATTGCCGGAGCGCCAAACTGGGACGCCTCGTAGCGTGCGAAAAAAATTACCCGGCGTGCCTTTTCTGTATAGCGTTCAAACATTGGGAGTTCTTGTCAGCGGTTACTTATTATTATGTCCCGGGGATCACCATGCCGGGCGAAACTTCAGCCCGGCACTTGCCCCGCATTATAACCTATGATGCATAGTGCCAACAGTAATTGCTGGTTTCTCCTAACTTAAAACGGTCAACCGTCGCCTTATTTCAGGTTCATTTCAAATCTTACACGGCTTTTAGCCGCCCCTCATCAATTCTAAGAGTTTGATTACAAAGTTGCGCCAGTTTTTCGTTGTGGGTGGCAATAACGACGATGGCGCGGTGACGTTGGGCATAAGAAATGAGGACCTCGCCCAGATCCTTAGCTGCGGGCGCATCGAGATTGCCCGTCGGTTCGTCTGCTAATACAAGAGCTGGTTGCTTAATTAGCGCCCGGCACGTGGCAACTCGCTGCTGTTCGCCGCCGGAAAGATGACTCACCGGATGATCCGCGCGACTCTTCAATCCCATTTCGGTTAAGGCTGCCAACGCTTGCTCCAGCGCTGCCGTGCGGCTGTGCCTGGCAATCAAAAGCGGCAAGGCCACGTTTTCTACGGCGCTCAAGTCTGCCAGCAAGTAGTGAAACTGGAAAACAAATCCAATGTGATTGCGGCGGAAAGTCGCCAATTCTGAAGAATGGGCACGGTGGATTACAAACTGTCCCAAAGCGATAGAACCGTGATCGGGCTCTTCAAGTCCGCCAAGCAAATTCAGCAAGGTGGACTTTCCGGCTCCCGACGCGCCGACGATCCCGACGCTTTCACCCGGCTGTACGGAAAAAGAAACTCCGCGCAACACATCGAGCTTCTGGCCGGCGGGAGTGGGGAAGCTCTTGCGAAGATCGCTAACACTGAGTCCAACGTCCAATGTCCCAGGTTCAATGTCAGCAACGCCATCCTGAGTTTCTGACCGTCGGCCATTGTGTTCAAACATTAGACTTTGGACCTTGGACATTGGACTCGATGTTGGACTAATTCGTGTCCCGAAGCGTTTCTACCGGGCGCACCCGTGCTGCCGCACGCGCCGGATAAATTGTAGCGATCAGGCTGAGAAGAAATGCGACCAGCGCTGCCAGCACTACATCGCGTAGTTGTGAATGAAAAGGGATATTACTGATCGAATAAACATCAGCGGGCAGGCTAACGAGTCGATACCGGTTGCCGATAACGCAAATCACTGTGCCCAACACCACGCCCAGGGTTCCTCCGATCGCCCCGATGATTGCGCCTTCCAGCATGAAAATTCCCATAATGCTTTTACTCGACACACCCAGCGCTCTCAGGATGCCAATGTCGCGTCCCCGTTCGACAACAACCAGAATCAGTGTGGTTGTGATGTTGAAAGCGGCAACGAGGATAATGAGCGCGATGATGAATAGCCCCATGCGGCGCTCAAGAGCGAGTGCGGTAAAGAGCGGACGGTTTGCTTCCTGCCAATCGATCGTTCGATAAGATTCTCCGAGCGCGTTGTGAATCTGCGCAGCGGCTTCCCCGGTTGCGTAGAGGTCGGCAAGCTGAACACTAATCACGGTCGCAGCGTTATCTGCGCCGGCGAATCGCCTAGCCACGTCGAGCGATAAGTAAATCCAGGTTGCGTCGTACTCAAAAAGTCCGGAAGAGAAAATTCCGGCTACGCGGACGAATCGCCTAAAAGGGACCTCGCCAGGGCGAGTAGCAGCGGCGCTGCTGGCTGGGATAAGTTCCACGATGTCGTCCACTCGCACTCCGGTCCGGTTCGCCAACTCTAATCCCACAAGCACCGCCGGCGGCTCATCCGCTTGCTGCAGGCCCGCACGCATCCTTTCAATCGAACCAGTGCTCAACGAGCTATTAATTTCGCTCAAGACAGCAGCATTTGCGGTGTCGACACCGCGCAGCACTGCGTAAGCCGAGCTCTTGGGTCCAATGATTACCGCCCCGTCATAGGTTGTGCCGAAGGCGTTAGTGACACCGGGAATCTTTTCGATTTGCTGGGCGACGTTCTGATAATCACGCAAGGTCTGACCGTCAGCTCGTACAACGTTGATATGCGCTGTGCCGCGCAAGATCTTCTCGCGCATTTCGTCGCGGAAGCCGTTCGCAAGCGCCAATGCGACAATCAGCGCACCGACCCCTACAGCAATTCCAAAAATAGCAACGAGCGCGGTAACCCGAGCGAGCCGGCGCCGGCGACGGGATTTCAAATAACGGAGCGCAAGAAAAACTTCGAAGGGCATGTTTGAATTAAGCACGACCAGGTGGACACTTTTTGGTATCAAGCGGTCGATTTTCCGGCAGCAATTGATGGAGCTCAGGAACCTGGCGTATCTGATCCGGCGTTGCGGTTCGGATTTCGAAGATCGTGTCGCTTACCTTCTCCAAACTAAAACTCTGCTCCAGGGCAACGATGGCCGGAATCTCATCTCGTTGCCAACCACACGGCAACCACCAACGCGGATCGGCGTCGAGAAAAACGCGCCGACCGGCAGCCAGATGATCAGCGATCGCTTGATTTAAGTCTCCGGGCCAGCCGCCGCCAGTTCCAATCGTCTTCCATTCACCCGCACCAATCGCTTTCCAATAAGTGACGGCGATTGTTTGCGCGCCCGAGATCATGACGGCATCTCGCGGCACCTTCGCCAACTGGTGCCGGTATTCTTTGCTCAATGCGCGGCGTTGGATAAATTCCTGGCTTACCGGCTTGATAAGAATCGTAAAGATCACCGCCATCGCGACCAGGACCGTCACGCACGACGCAAAGGCCAGGCGCGGACTGCGGAAAAGTTTCCCCAGTTTTCTAATCAGGAAGTCTGCCGCTAAGGGCGCGAGCGCCGGAAGGCCCGTTAAGAAGTAGCGCCAGTTTACAGAGGTGCTGTAATTCAAGAAGAGCAGGAGATCAGCAGCCATCCCCATCAGGCCGAGTAGTAATAAAGGTGAGAGACGCTGCCGCCGCCACTCGGCGATAGCGGCGAAGGGGAAGGACAGCAGCACGAGCGGCGCGCTGATGAAAAAGTACATGAGGTATGGAACCAAGTTGCCGAGACTGACGGGATGGCGGGCTGATTCCTGGGCCATCGACTCGCGCCAACCAAACCAGATGGTCCTATAGTGCGCATCGGTAAGAAACCAAAAAGCGAACCAACCAAGGCCCAGCACCAGGAAAACCAGTAAGGACAAAGCGACATAACTGAGTTCCCGTCGCCTCAACTTCCAACCCAGGAGAAAGGGCGCTAAGGCCAGCCAGGGCAGATAGAACGCCATAGTTTCGCGTAGATTGATTCCGAAGCCTATGAGCGCAGCGCCGGCAATTACAAGCGCGACCCGTTGTTTTTGAATTCCCCGCAGGTGAACCAATAAAGCGGTTGAGAGCAACAGGACCGACGGCACGTCAGTCATTACCTGTCCCCCGTAGAGCACGAAAATTGGAGAGAACACCACGAACAGGGCTGCGAGCGTTGCCGAGTAAAGCGAGTCAGTAACTTCTCTCGCGAGCAACCAGCAAGCAATCACCGCGAGCGGTGTTTGCGCTACCACGGCGTACTTGAAAACCAGATACGCATTCTCCGGCGCGACGCCAAAGAGCGCGTGGGCCAACTCATAGAGAAAGTGATTGCCAAAGATGAAGAGGTTTCTCCCGAGCGCCATGGATGAGGGATAACCGGCGAGCGAGAGCATCGTGTAATCAATTCCGTCCCAATCGCCGATGAACGGATCGATGAAGTAGAGAGTTAGAGCCAATGCCAGCAGTGCCGGCAGCAGCCACCAGGGCCAGGCGCGCCAAAAGAAAAGGCGGGGGCTGGCATAGCGTTCCCCCGCCACTGAAATGTGGTTTGCGTCAGCTGAGTTAGCCGTTGCCGGCGTGTTTGTCTTTGGGCGTGCTCGGTTCAACGAGTTGAGTGTCTACTGGCGCGTCGGGACGTTTCACCATTTTCACGCGATTACCCTGCGCATTGTACTCAACTTCATCCATGATGTTGTAGATAAGCAGCACACCGCGGCCGGACGACTTGAAAAGGTTCGCGGGATCGCACGGATCGGGGATGTCCTGCAGATTGAATCCTTCACCTTCATCTTCAACCGTGAAACTGGCTTCGCGCGGAGAAAGTTCGGCGGTGATGCGTACGAGCTTGTTGGGATCGTTTTTGTTGCCATGCTTGACGGCGTTAACAAAGGCCTCATCGAGAGCAATGAAGAGATTTGAACGCTCCGGAGTGATCAATCCTCGTTTGGCAACGCGCTCCAGCAAGTACTGCAACACGCCGTTCATCAGTGAGAGGTCACTCGGCAACTCGAATTCAATTTTTTCGTGCAAGTGAAGAATGACAGCCGGGTCGTCGATGTAACGAAGTTTATAGGAGAGGGTCTGTTCGATAATTTCGCGAAGCTCGTTATCGTTGTAGGGCGATCGCAGGTAATTTGTTGCACCTAGTTTGAACGCCTTGATTACATCTGGCTGGACGGTGCCGGGAGGCAATGACATGAGCAGGTGTTTGCGCTGTAGCTCACCGACGGGTGAGGCGTCCTCGGTAAGGTCGCTAATGATTAGATCGAACTCGTCGAGATCCGGCCGGGCGAGAGCGGTAGCACGATCGCCGGTAGCAACCACCTCATGACCCAGCTTGCCGAGAACGTCTGCGAGTGACACGCGCAGTTCATCGCTATTGTCGACGATGAGAATCCTACGTTTCGGCATTAAGCTCCAATCAAATCGTAATGTCCGAGGAGAGTGAAAGCGTGCGGCAGTCGCTTACGAGGTGCTGTACGATTTTGGAGGCCGCCGCGTTCGGAATATATCATCCGCCTGTGTGCAACGTCCAAAATCTAAGGTCCAAGGCCCAAATCCGATTCTACCTCAGGGTGCGAAAGCGCAACCTTAGACCAATGCTCCGGAACTCGGAAGTAGGAACCCGGCATTGGGCGCCGAAGCTGGTTTACCTGCTAAACTCGAACCCAGATGGCCAAGCGCGGACGACTACAAACGCTCCTCGAATACACTCTCGCGCGCGCTGTGCTCTCGGGTTTGGGAATTCTGCCGCGCAAACTGGCGGTTGCAGTCGGTCGCAGTCTGGGACGAATCGGCTACCTCTTGTTCAGCGACTTACGCCGGACCGGCAGCCGCAATCTCAACATCGCGTTTCCCGATGTTAGTCAGGGCGAAAGAAAACGAATGCTGCGCGGTTGTTTCGATAACCTCGGCCGCATGCTGGGCGAGTTCAGTCAGCTCTCCCGAATTACCCCCGACCAGTTTCGACAGATTGTAGACTGCGAAGGTCTAGATCATCTGCGTTCTGCGCAGGCTCGTGGTCAAGGTGTGATCCTATTTACGGGCCACCTTGGCGCCTGGGAGTTTACAAGCTTCGCTCTTTCCGCATTCGGTCTCCCTTTTAGTTTTATGGTGCGGCGGCTCGACAACGAGCTGATCGAAAGAATGATCGATAAGGTGCGCCAGCGTTTTGGAAATCGGACGCTCGACAAGAACGCGGTCTCGCGCCAGGCGTTACGTGCGCTTAACGAAGGCGGTACCTTGGGGATGCTTCCTGACGTTAACATGCTCGCCCGTGAAGGTGTGTTCGTTGACTTTTTTGGCACGCCGGCTTCAACCACGTCAATGTTAGCTAAGCTCGCGTTGCGAACCGGGGCTGCGCTGGTGCCGATCTACGCTCCCTGGGACAAGCAACGGCAACGCTTTCTTTTGCAGCTTGAGCCTCCCTTGCGGGTCGAGCGAACTGGCGACGAAGCAGAAGATGTGCAAAGACTTACGGCGGCGGTAATGGCGAGTATCGAGAATGTCGTGCGACGATATCCGGAACAGTGGCTCTGGATTCATAAACGCTGGAAGACTCGCCCACCCGGCGAGCCGGAGTTGTATTAGTGACAGCGGTGGCTTGTGCGGCTTTGCCGCTTTCCGTGCGGTAAGCCTATGGCTTACCGGCCA
>DASSCX010000249.1:0-18833 GCA_035697425.1 Pyrinomonadaceae bacterium
ATCCTTATCTCGCGGACTACGCGCGCCAAACTAACCAAAATGTTTCGATCGTTCCTACTACAATCGATACTGACAAGTATGAAATGGTCCCACGCAGCAACGACAACCGCGAGCCCGTAATTGGGTGGAGCGGCAGCTTCAGCACGGTGCAGCACCTCGATTCACTCGCGGGAGCGCTGAAACGTTTGGCGCTGAAGGAAAATTTTCGGCTCGTCGTGATCGGGACGCCGATTTATAAGATTGATGGAGTTGATGTGGAGGCTCTGCCGTGGCGTGCGGCGACTGAGGTTTCCGATCTGCGACAGATCGACATCGGCATCATGCCGTTGCCGGATGAGTCGTGGAGTCGCGGCAAGTGTGGACTGAAAGCTCTCCAGTACATGGCACTGGGTATTCCTACCGGCTGCTCGCCCGTGGGCGTGAATTCGGAAATCATTCAGGATGGCATTAACGGATTCCTCGCCGCGACTGAAGATGAATGGGTGGAAAAGTTGACACAGTTATTACATGACAAGGAATTGCGGCAGCGCCTCGGCGCAGCCGGCCGAGCAACGGTTGAAGCTAAATATTCAGCCGCCGTTCAGGCGCCGCGTGTCTATGAAATCCTGCGCTCCGTGGTAGCGGAGTCAGGCGCGCGCGAAAAAACAGATATGAAATCCAGCGAAAAGGGTTTTAGTAGAAAGGACGTCCAGGGGATATGAATATTCTGGTAACCGGGGGCGCCGGATTTATCGGTTCCCACCTGGTTGACGCTTTGATTGAACGTGGGCATCGGGTGCGTGTGCTCGATGCACTCGTGTCGCAAGTCCATGAAGCGGACGAACCGCAGCACCTCAACCCCGAGGCTGAATTTGTTCGTGGCGACGTTTGTGATGGGGGAGCGATGACGCGCGCTTTGGATGGCATCGACGCTGTCTATCACGAGGCGGCGGAAGTAGGCGTCGGCCAATCGATGTACGAGATTCAGAAGTACGTGCGTGCAAACGATCTTGGCACAGCCGTGTTATTGGAGGGTCTAAGCGAACGACGCAAGCAGATTCGTAAGTTGATCGTGGCGTCGTCAATGTCGATTTATGGCGAAGGAGCTTACGAATGTCCGAAATGTGGCGTTAAGCATCCGCAACTGCGCGGCACTCAGCAATTGCTACAACGGCAGTGGGAGTTTTCCTGTCCTGACTGTGGATCGCAGCTCAAGCCGCTTCCGACTAATGAAGAAAAGCCACTGTTTCCGACCTCAGTTTACGCAATCAGCAAACAGGATCAGGAACAATATTGCCTGGTTGTTGGCCGGGCTTATGGCATCCCCACCGTGGCCTTGCGGTACTTCAACGTTTACGGCACGCGGCAGGCGCTCTCAAATCCGTATACCGGCATCTGTGCGATTTTTTCATCGCGGTTGTTGCAAGACCAGGCACCGATGATTTTTGAGGACGGGGAGCAGACGCGAGATTTCATTCACGTCAGCGACATCGTGCAGGCGAACCTACTGGCCCTGGAAAAGGACAGCGCTGACTACCAATCGCTCAACGTCGGCACCGGACGTCCCACTTCGGTGCGTGAAGTCGCGCGGTTGCTGACTGAAGGACTCGGCAAGGATTTGCAACCGGAAGTAGTCGGCAAGTATCGCGAAGGCGACATCCGACATTGCTTCGCCGATATCACACGCGCGCGGAAGTTCCTTGGTTACGAACCAAAGATGACTTTGGAAGACGGTATTCCGGAGTTGCTCGGTTGGGTGCGTGAACAAACCGCTACCGATCGAGTTGCTCAGGCGACCGTGGAATTGGAATCGCGCCAGCTGGTCCGGTAAAGAAGCTTATGTATATTCTCGGCTTAACTACGCTCGGAGACTCAGCAGCGACTTTGATTCACGACGGCGAAATTGTCGCGGCCGCAGAGGAGGAGCGTTTCTCGCGTCGCAAGCATCACAGCGGTTTTCCTTACAACGCGATGCAGTATTGCCTCGAAGAAGCCGGTATCAAAGTCGCTGACCTGGCCCACATCGGACTCTACTGGAAACCCTGGGTGTTGCGACACAAAGCAATGCAGGCTCTGAAGTCGGCGGTGATTTCGCGCGAGATGTTTAAAGCGCGCCTTGACCGCGGCGTGGCTCAGGTCAGCGAGAGCTATCTGGGCATGTTTCGTCACCCCCAATTGATTCGCAAACACTTTGGGCCAGGCAACTTTCGTTTCCACTTTCTCGAACACCACCAGTGTCACGCCGCCAGCGCGTTCTTCGTATCAGGATTTGATCGTGCGGCGATCATGACCTGGGACGGCACGGGCGAAGACACGACTACACTCTTTTCCCAAGGCCAGGATCGCAACATAAAGGTGCTGAAACGAATCAAGCTGCCCCACTCATTGGGACAGTTTTATTCGGCTGTAACCAACTTCATCGGCTTCGATATGTTTGGCGGTGATGAATGGAAAGTGATGGGGCTTGCTGCTTATGGTAAACCCGAGTACTACGACTTCCTGGCAAAGAAAGTGCTCACACGTAACGGTAACCACGACTTCCATCTCAACATCCGCGTGCTCGATCATCATCTGGCAAAGCACTATCAATTCGGCGAAGAGATCAGTCGAGAGCTCGGACCGCCACGCCGGCCCGACGAGGAATTGACGCAGCGTCACTGGAACATCGCCGCAAGTGCCCAAAAAGTGTTGGAAGATACTGCCCTGCATCTACTCAAGGGATTGCACGAACGCACGGGTGAGGAAAACCTCTGCATGGCCGGCGGCGTCGCCTTCAATTCAGTAATGAATGGCCGCATCATGACGGAGTCGCCGTTCAAGAATTACTTTGTGCAACCAGCGGCCGGCGATGCTGGATGCTCGCTGGGCGCTGCCTTGCTGGTTCATCATCAGCAGTTACAACAGCCGCGGAAATTCAAGATGGAACACGCCTACTATGGGCCCGGTTTCACTTCAGCGGAATGCAAAGCTGCTCTGGATGAAGCAGGTTTGAAATTTGAGACGTTGCCGGACGAGCAGATGCTGCCGTGCGTGGCGCAAATGATGGCCGATGGGGCAATCATCGGCTGGTTCCAGGGGCGGATGGAGTTTGGACCCCGCGCCTTGGGTAACCGCAGCTTTATCGCGGACCCGCGTCGCGGCGATATGCGCGAACTGCTGAACAAGAAAGTGAAACTGCGCGAGTGGTTTCGTCCCCTAGCGCCGTCGATGAAAGAAGAAGTCAGCGCGGATATGTTTGGCCATCCGCATCACGACCCTTTCATGATTACGGTCCTGCACGTGACTCCAGAACAGCGGGAACGGTTTCCCGCAGTGGTGCACGTTGACGGCACAGCTCGACCGCAGACCGTTAGCAGCAAAACAAATCCGCGTTACTGGTCGCTGATCACAGAATTTGAAAAACTGACGGGTTGTCCGATGGTTTTGAATACGTCCTTCAATATTCAGGAGCCGATCGTTTGTCGCCCCCAAGACGCAATCAAAACTTTTCAAAGCGCAAGTTTTGACGCTCTCGTTTTAGAAGATCATCTTGTATTGAGACAGTAACAAAAGAGGGAAAGGGACAAGCGCCGTAGGCGCTCAATGTTTATGGAATCAGTTTGAATAGAGACAACAAGCCATGGGGGGCGAAATATCTAACATTTCGCTCCTAACGAAGCTGGACGCTTATTGAGTTCCGCTGGATGCTTTAAACATTTCGTCCCTAACGGGACGGAAGCGATCATTACCTTCCCGCTGTTGGTGCAAAGCGCTCCGTATTACCTGGTCTGAAGTGGGGCTTTCTGACGACCTTTCCTTAGCCTTCAATCATCGATGCACTATCACCTGATTGGAATCTGCGGCACAGCGATGGCCTCGCTGGCCGGTATGCTAAAAGCGCGCGGCGCCTTAGTCACGGGCTCGGATGAAAACGTTTATCCGCCCATGTCCACAATGCTCGCATCGCTCAGTATTGAAGTGAGGCAGGGCTACAGTGCCTCTCATCTGTCCCCTGCTCCTGATTGTGTAGTTGTCGGCAACGCGATCCCGCGCGGAAATCCCGAAGTTGAAGAGACATTAAGAAGAAAACTGCTTTATCGCTCGCAGGCGGAAGTGGTGAAGGAAGAATTCATTCGCGGACGGCGCTCGCTCGTGGTCGCCGGCACGCACGGCAAAACGACGACTACCGGCATTGCCGCGTGGGTGCTGGATCAAGGCGGGCTCGACCCGACTTTCCTTATCGGTGGTATTGCACAAAACTTCGGCGCGAGCTTCCGCGTCACAGGCAGCGATTACTTCGTCATCGAAGGTGATGAGTATGACACCGCCTATTTCGACAAGGGTCCGAAGTTCATGCACTATCTGCCGGAGATAGCAATCGTCAACAACATCGAATTCGATCACGCGGACATTTATGCCGATCTCGCCGCAGTTAAACTTGCTTTCCGTCGCTTCATGAACCTGGTACCGGCCGACGGTCGCTTGGTTGTGGGTTGGGACAGCAGCAACGTACGCGAAGTCGTTGCCTCGTTCGGCAAGAAGCTCTTTACACAACTTGAAACGTTTGGTGGGAGTCGTGAAGCGAAATGGCAAATCGCTGACGCTGATTATTCAGGCGAGCTGTCCAGTTTTAAGGTTCTGCGCGAAGGCCGCGCATGGGGTCAGTTCACAACGCCACTGATTGGCGACTTCAACCTGCTCAATTGTTTGGCTGTCATTATCGCTGCTGACGCGTGGGGAATGGAGCAGCAGACAATCGCCGCGGCCCTCGCAAGTTTCAAGAATGTGCGACGGCGCGCGGAAGTGCGTGGTGAAGCCGCCGGCGTTACAGTGATCGACGACTTCGCTCACCATCCAACCGCGGTACGGGAAACCTTGAACGCATTGCGTCAGAAGTATCAGCAGCGCCGGCTGGTTGCCGTTTTTGAACCACGTTCTTGGTCATCGCGCCTGGCTGTGTTTCAACACGAGTATGCTGAGGCCTTCGCGGCTGCGGACTATGTTGTTATCGCCAGCGTTTTTGATAGTCAAAAGGTGACGGAAAAAGGCCAGATGCTGAATACCACAGAACTGATCAACGACATTTCCCGAGCGAACAAACCGGCGCTCGCCTTGCCGGGCGCGGACGAAATTGTTGCCCATCTGCTGCCGCAATTACGTGAGGGAGATGTGGTAGCGATAATGTCTAACGGCGGGTTTGGCGGAATTCACGAAAAACTTTTGACTCAGCTCAAGGCGCGCGCGGCCTAGCCCCGTTTCATTTCCCAGTGGAGACTCTTTCGGGCTTGACCACCAGGGCCGGAATTGGCAATCCCTTATCCTTGGACCTGGGTGCAACTTCAATGCGCGAAGTTAGCACGCGCCGGATTCTTGCCGGCAAAAACTTCGCCGTCATCATGGCCAGCATTTCGATCAATTCCACGATATCACCACCACCGTTCCAATGTTCCCGAACTACTTTGGGATCCGTGCGATCGATTAGTCTCAACAGCGTGATAGCGATCAAATAGGCGTCGTCGATCTGTCCGACAAAGGGAATCACATCTGGAATTAGATCCAGCGGAACGATCGCATACAGGATCGCTCCGGCAACTAATGCTTTTTCGGTTTTGGGCACGCGAGCGTCGGTCAACAACCGGCCGCAGAGCAGGACCATGTTAGGAATAAATAACAACAAACTTTTGAGTCGGGCTCGCGCCCTTAATGCTGCCATGTCTTTCTCCGAAGCAGTTTGCTTAGCCAACGCTATTTGGATTTGAAGTGACTAAAGTTAACACGACTGACTGCTGACTCAAACACTTGTCCTCTCCCTTGGAGTTGGTTAGACTCGCTCCCAGCAATCCGGACCACTCAACTCTATGAACATACTCGAGACACTGCGGCAGCGCGCTGCGGGCAATCCGCAACATATCGTTTTGCCGGAAGGTAATGACCCGCGGACTGTGTTAGCCGCAGCGCTGTGCGCACGCCAGAACATTGCGCGCATCACTTTGCTGGGCGATGAAGCGATCATTCGTGAAACTGCGGAGCGGGAACGCGCCGACCTGGGCGGAGTAACGGTAATTGATCACAAGCGCGCCTCTGATTTCGAGAAGATGGCAACAGCGTTTCATGAGCTGCGCCGAGCGAAAGGCATGATGGCCGATGAGGCGCGCACAATGATGGCGGATCCTCTTTACTACGGGAATCTCATGGTTCGATTCGGTGCTGCTGACGGTTCGGTTGCCGGAGCCACGAATACAACATCACATACAGTGCGGGCGGCCCTCCTCTGCATCGGGGTCCGTTCCGGATTCAAACTGGTTTCCAGTTTCTTTTTGATGTCACTGCGCGACAGCACGTTTGGACACGACGGCGCCTTGATCTATGCCGATTGCGGCGTGGTGATCGAACCCACCGCTGCGGAGCTTGCCGAGATTGCCCTCGCTTCTGCGGATTCGTGCCGTGCCTTGCTCGGCACTACCCCACGAGTCGGCATGCTTTCCTTTTCCACGAAGGGCAGTGCTAAGCATCGCATGGTAGATAAAGTCGTTGAGGCTACGCGCACCGCCAAAGCCCGCGCACCGGAATTGATCATCGATGGCGAGTTACAGGCCGATGCAGCCCTAATCCCAGCCGTGTCTGAATCAAAGTCTCCAGGTTCAGTAGTGGGCGGCCGCGCGAATGTGCTCGTGTTTCCCGATCTGCAATCGGGCAATATCGCTTACAAACTCACCGAACGACTTGCCGGGGCCACTGCTATCGGTCCCATCCTGCAAGGACTCGACAAGCCCGCCAATGATCTTTCGCGTGGCTGTAAAGTCGAAGATATCGTTGACGCCGTCGCAATCACCGCCGTTCAAGCTCAGGCCCGCAAGTCATCTCAAGGTTAACGGGCAACGCAAAGCAGGCCCCCCAGGCATCCAAGGGCGCGATAAATCATTTGAACAGGTTGAATTCTTTTGCTAATTCCAAGATATTTGTTCGGGCCTCTCTTCCTGGTCGTTGCCGCGACTTTTAGCCCTGCCTTCGGGCAGGCGGGACGACGACCTGAACCGTCACCAACTCCTCCCAATCAAGAACAAGAACCAGTCCGAGTATTTACAGAAGAGGTGCGTTTGCAAGTGATTGCGCTCGATCAGTATGGACACTACGATCCGACGCTTGAGCCCGATGATGTTCTGGTGCTCGAAGATGGTGTTGCCCAGCAGGTCCGTAGCGTTCGTCACATCCCCGCGAACGTTTTGTTGCTACTCGATACGGGCGGTGAGTTGAGCGGGCTCGGTGGCTCTTCGAAGCTAACGTCGCTAACACGAGAAGTTGCAATTCAAGTGATGCGCAGCGTACCGGAAGGTACGTCTTTGGCTGTGATGCAGTTCAACAACTCAGTTGAGTTATTGCAACCATGGACTGCGGATAAGAGTGTGTTGCTGAAAGTCTTAAACACAAAACTATCTTCCGGAAAGCGCGCCCGTTTTTCTGATGCCCTGGTTGCGGCTGCCAATGCAATGAAAGACCGTCCTGAGGGGAGCCGGCATCTGGTTGTAATTACAGATGGAGTGGATACTGCGGGAACGAAGACCAGCCGGGCGGAAGCTATCAAAAAACTTGCGGCCGCGCGCGCTACGGTTCACATCATCAGTTACACAGAATTTGTGCGGCAGAAAAAAGAGGGTAGAACTCCCGGCGTTTCATCCGGACAAGTCGCGACCGCGAAAGATCCTATAACTGCAACTGACCCTACCCTGCCGCCGGGCACTACCCGGAGTCCATCCTTTGGCGTCAGCATTCGTTTCGATCCGGCGATGAAACGGCAGCGCAAAGCGTATGAAGCGGAGATCAAAAAAAGCCAGCAGGTGCTGACTTCTGTGGCCGAGGAAATGGGTGGCCGAATTTTTCTGCCGTTGAATAGCGAAGAGATGCTGGCCCAAGCCAGGGAAGCTGCCGGCGAGATTGGATCAGAATACGTAATTACTTACCGGCCCAAACGCCCTTTGTCTAACTCCAGGCCTGGTGAGTATCGTCGTCTTGAAGTCGCTCCGCGCAAGCAGGGGTTGACTTTGCGATCCCGGCGCGGGTATGTCGTGCCCACCGGCCGCGACGATTAACCTGAGGCTACGACGTGGCCAGGAGCTCCCATTGTGATTCGAGCGCCTGCACCATCCGACGTACATCGTGATCTTCCGGTTTTGGTTCCAACGAACGTCGGTGTAGTTCGTCCCAGTCCTGCTGCGGCACGCGATGAAAAGCGTCTACCACTTTTGGATCAAACTGCCGCCCCGCCCACTCGTCTAATTCGTCAGCAGCTTCCTGATACGACTTGCCGCGACGGTAGACACGATCGCTGGTGATCGCGTCGAAAGCATCGGCTACTGAAAAGATGCGCGCGCACAAGTCGATGTCCTCGCCTTGTATTCCTAGGGGATAACCTGACCCGTCCCACTTTTCATGATGCTGGGCCACTACGCGCGCCGGTCCTTCCAGAAACTCAATTCCGCGTAAAATCTGTTGTCCGTGTAGCGGGTGTTCGCGCATCAGCACCCACTCCTCATCCGTCAATTTTGCGGGCTTACGCAGAATCAAGTCAGGCACTCCGATCTTGCCGATATCGTGTAAGAGCGAACCAAACTCCAGCGCCTTCATTTGCTCGGCATTAAGTCCGTATTCGCGACCAAGACGCAGGCTGTAAGTAACGACTCGTTCCGAGTGACCATGCGTCTCGGAGTCTCTGGTTTCCAGCGCAGCGGTCAACGCTTTTAACGTTGAACGATATGCATCTTCCAGCGAATTCAACGCTTGATCGAGTTCAGCGGTGCGTTGTTCGACCAGCTCTTCAAGGTGGTTCTCATAACGCTGCTTGGCGACAACCAATTCATGATGCTCAAGAGCGCGTTTTACGACGGCTTCTACCTGACGCAGGTCAAAAGGCTTCATCAGGTAATCGAAGCCTCCGAGGCGCAAGGCGCCGATTGCGCTTTCTACCGTCTGCATGCCGCTGATCATCACTACAACCGTGTTCGGCGAAATGCTCTTCGCGCGTGGCAACATTTCCAGTCCGCTCATTCCCGGCATGGTGATGTCACTGACTACTAGATGAAACTCGTTTGCCGCGAGAAGCTTAAGAGCGGCTTCAGCCGAGTTGGCAGTGGTACATTCGTGAGAATCCCCGAGCAGGTCCGAGAGAATCTCCGTTATATCCGGTTCGTCATCAACGATGAGAATCCGTGACTTGGCGTCACCTGACATTATGGTGGCTCCTGGATGTTCGCAGGTTTTAAGTCGCGGCGACCTGCCGTAACGGCATTATCGGGTCGCCATTATCGAGGTTTTTGGGGTCGCTGGGGCGGTGTCTCGCGGGTAAAAACAACCTGCATTTTGCGGCAGGTTTTCGGATTCTACAGTGTTCCGCCGCGTGTGCCAACAAGTTTTTGCTCTGGCCGTAAGCGTTGGTAAATACTGGGAGTTGGACGTATCGGTGGTGGAATCTTGCAAAAACTGGGCACTAGAGGCAAAAACGCCCGTCCCGAGGCTTCAGGACGGGCAGTTTCTCGTAAATCACGAAGTCCGACAGGACTTAATATCGGGCTGAACGGCGTCGTTTGCGGATTCCGTAGGTATAGACGGCTGCGCCGCCACCCCCGACGGCAGCCCCGATCAAAGCGCCTTTCTTGCCTCCGGCAACCCCGCCGATTAGGGCGCCAGCACCAACACCTCCCGCAGTTGTCAGCTTGTCACGGTGTTTTTGCCAAAAACTGCGCCCATGTTTGTGACGATCCCCAATACAACTGTAATGCGTGTGTGTGACGTTGCTGTGCCGGTGCCGGTAACGGCCGCACTGAGCCGAGGCCGGAACCGCCATCAGCAGGAGCAAAGTCGTCACTACCAGAATCGCAAGTAGTTTCCTCATAGTTCTTCCTTCTCAAATAAGTTTTCCTATGCGGGAGAGTTCTTCGGGGGGCGGCCTTCATTCTATTGCTGTCCCCTGCGCCTGTCCAGCGATGCTGGTCTTGATCAACCGACGAGCCTGGCTAAGTGGTGCCAGTAGGTGAGCTTTGTCGTTTTGGCAGGCCAATGCGTGACAGTTGCGCCGCGCCGGAAGAGCCCGTATTATCTTTCCTCGCAAAGCCGGAGTGGCGAAATTGGTATACGCACCAGACTCAAAATCTGGCGAGGTCACACTCATGTCGGTTCGAGTCCGACCTCCGGCACCATGCAATTCTTTACGCACTGCGCGCGGCGAAAAGAAAAGTTTCGCTTTCCCTTTTAGCAATTTGTTGGAATCTGCCCTCCATTACCGACAAACTGGAAAGGATTAATACCGCTAAAATCGACTCGATCTGATCGTTGCGAATCTGGAAGACTTAATTGGAATGGCAGGGCAAACACAGTGGTTAAGGCAAGAGCTGACTACGCGCCGTAAAATTAGGAACCAAGCAGCAACGTCAGGTTCTTTTCCAGTTGATCGGGATCGACCAGCAGGTGTGCCTCGTGTGGGTCCGCCGACGGGTCCTGTGGCGCACAGGTCTGGTAGAAGTAGTTCAGATCAAGAGCTGACGACAAGGTAAAGTAGCAATTGTTTATGCAGTCGGCCTGATGACGTAGTTCCAGCACGCTACCGCCTTCTTTCATGAACAGCATGTTTGTCAGCCCGGCGCCGTGATTGGAGAGGATGTAGCGCACCCGCGAACAGATCCGCACCTGTTGTTCGAACGACAGTTCCTCCGAACAGATAGTTTCAAATCCGAACTCGCGCAGTATGGGCGTCACCACATCTTCGTTGATGATCCGTCGCCTGCCGGCGCCGCGACGGCTGATGTAGAGACGCTTTTCTTCACGACTCGCATCTCCGTATGCCGACAACAGCACGCGTCGCACGCCGCGTATCGCTTCATCTTTGAAGTGTCCCGACGGCGCCGTATGCGACGGCATCAGAAGACTTCGGAACTCAACCACCTCGTCGGGACCGATGAAATCCATGTTCGTTACGCCGAACGCGCGCAGAGAAGACCGTACGTGCTCCTGTGTCTGATACTTCCCCGGCAGGACCAACAGAAGATCGCGCAATCGATCGCGAACCACTAACAGACGTGTCAGCACGTCCGTCAACCAGTGAAAATAACCAGTGCTCCAATAATCCGTGATCCACAGCGCCCCACGTTCGATCTTCCGCCGGCGGCGAAACGCATAATTAGTCGCCATGAACTTGAAGACGCTGCGGAAGCGCCACTCGTCCAAGTGGTAAGGAAACGCAAAAGACTCCGGCAGTATCCTCGTCCCCTTAAACAACAAACCCTCCGGACTCGCCAGCACATCTTGAAACTTCAGTAACCGGCTCTCAGGAATAACCCGCTCGAGCTCGCCTTCAAACAGCGCAAGATGTTCCTGATTGAAATTGACGGGGAGCTTTCGCCTCGCAACGGTCTCGGCGTAGATCGTGGAGATCACTTCAGGTTTCATGCGCCAGACCGCCTATTCGTTCTGTCGATCAAAAAGTACTCATTGATCTTGTCGAGAATGATCACGTTCTGCGCACACAGTTCGTAACCATGATCGTTCAACAACCGCACGATCTGCGACTCACGCGGATCGAGTCCTTCGTCTTCGACCACGATAATCCGCGGCCTGAACCGCTTCCAGTCGTTTGACTCGAGCACCTCGAAGTCGTGCCCCTCAACGTCGACATTCATGAAATCGATCGCCTGTCCGGGCGGCACATGACGCTCCATAATCTCCGCCAGTGGAAGCGTCGGAACCTGGATCTCCGCGCGCACGTGTTCCAACATCTCGATCTGCCGGAGAAAATCCGCCGAGAAACTGTTCATCGTCGAATCCTCGGCAATGAAGTAGTAGGTCATTGAACCGCGCTCCCGCGAGACGCCCACTTCCAGGTTGATATCTAGCGGCCTTACCTTATCGAACAGTGTTTTACTGCCTGGACGCGCCTCGACATTAATCCCTTTCCACCCATTCAAGTAGAAAAAGTAGGTATTCGAAAACAGCGTGGGATGAAACGCGCCGACGTCCACATAGAACCCGCTCATCTTGTCCGAGCCGAGAATGTGCCGAAGGATCATGTCTTCGCCGGCAGACGAAAACGACGGCGCATACGAGTCGTATCCCAGAATCGCGTGCTGAAACGATCGCTTGAGGCTGAGAGGCAACCACCGTCGCGTTAAGGTTCGCAAACTTGGCATCGTTTTTTAGTCGGACTACTTTATACGGGAAGATTAAGCCAAAAGAACCGCGTCGCCGTCAAAATGGCCGCATGGGCCGCCACCTCAACTGCTTTGCGCTGCGCCTCCGCTTCGCTGCTGTAGATCACCTTCGCACGCACGCCCAGTATTTGCGGTCCTTGGCGCGCTGGTTGTCGTTCAGCTTGCGCTTTTTGGCGCGCCTCTGCCGTTTTGCACTAATCGCTTTCTTCGTCCGCTCATAACTCGGCTCCGTTCGCTGCCTTGAACTTTCCTTCGACGACGTTATCCGGCGCGGCCTTGAGTTGTTTGACGTGCGCCTCCTTCAATATGTGATAGGCGGTCACGCCCTGCGAATCTATTGCGTAGGGCAGCAACACTTGCCCCATCTCTGCCTGCCCGGCTTCGTGTAAGGCGAGTTGAGCTTCGAACCAGTCTTTCAAAATGCGCCACGCCACGCGGCGCGCTGCAGTCGCGTCTTTGATCGACTCGGAACGCCCTTGGCGCCGCACAGTGAGTCGAAAACTCCCTCAACGTTAACCGGCAACCGAACCGAAAGCGGTACCCTTCGATCTGAATCGTGAACACGATCCCGCTCACGTTTCCATTGTCGTCATAGTCGGTTGTGATTGAGCGCGCGCCGTGACGCGCGAGAATTCGTTGAATCTCGTCGAAAACGTTCGCCTGCCTCAACGCTTGTCGTGTAATTGAGGATCAGCATAAAGACCTCCCCTTCATCTACGTGTCCACAAAATGAACAGAAGAAAATCGAGTCCGAACCGAGTCCACGAGCATCCCGCTCGTCCGCGCCGTCCGCGCTGTCCTTCTCACAATTTGGTTGGAATTAAGGCGTTAGGGGTACTAAGTGAGGAAATATAAAAGGTTAGGCTTTTCGGCGTTTACGTCCGACCTCCGGCACCAACGATCTGAGTAGTTCATCCCACCCCACGCATCGACTAGTCATTCCTTGTATTTGAAGAAAGTTGGCGACTGAGCGTTGCTGCTATCTGGGGCTAGTCTCGCTCAAACAACATCCGGCTTGCCACCAATGGGGACGCCCGTTCCAGATCTGTTTGATGGGTCGCGTCCTGATGTTTCCGATCGGGGCCCTCGCGCTGCAAACTGTCACATCCCCATTAGCCTGGAGTTGGAGCGTCGTGAGTGCACTGCACAGCAATTGTCGTTCATGGGCGCTGTGTAGCTGTATGGCTAAACGCGAACTCGCCGGATCCGCAAAATACGGGGTCATGGCATCCAACTGCGCAAAACTGTTCGCAATCGGAAGCCCCTGAAGTTTCATTTCCCGCAGTTCGGACACAACCCGCAAGGCTCTATTCGTATCAGTGGGCCAGGTCTGACTATGCTCAAACCAAGTTGAATCTGCTTCACTGTTGTAGTTTTGTTCGATGGGCTGGTAGAAAACCTCAAGTCCCTCCGTCTGAGCAAACCGTGCTACCTCACAGACGTCATCAAGGTTCTGACGCATGATGACCGTCTTCAGTCGAATAGCCAGCCTGAGATTCCGCTCACGACGGATTCGCTTGAGAGTTTGGATGCTCTGCTCAGTTTTTTCGACAAATCCCTGCCGCCCTCTGATCAGACTGTGGGTCTGTCCCATTCCGTCAAAGGAAATGGTGACACGGGCGGGCCGCGCGAGCGCGAGGGCTTCGATGCGCGCCTGATTCTCCCAAAAGCCATGACTCAGAACTTCGACGAACAAGCCAATGGAACTAGCGTAGGAGACTAGGTCGACTGTGTGGAGATTCAGTAGCGCCTCGCCGCCAGTAAAAACAACATGCACTGGACCGAGCCACTTGCGGAGATCTTCAAGCAGCTTGCTCCATTCGTCGAATGACGGTCGGTCCTCCTTCCCGCGATTCTTCCAGATGTCGCAATGGATGCAGCGCGCATTACACCGTTCCGTCATCAATATGGCAATCGACGTTGGGCGGCAGTAGTTAGCCCAACGGCCACCTGCAAACGTGCGCAGCCGGTAGTTGATACCTTCGTAAGCGCGGCGATATGTTAAGGCAGTTGAGTTCATCGACAGAGTGCTTGGTTGAGAACCGTTGACGAGCACCAGAGCAACTTCGAACCAGTTACCCTCCTGCTATCATCCTTGGTTTAACGTTGGCAATTGTCGGGCCGCAGCTGCTTTCAGCGTTGCACCCTGAGGATTAAACAGATTTTCGTCTTATTGCGAGAGATTTGTAGCGAACGGCTGCGAATTTCTCCTCAGCCCTCGGCAAATTTTCACGCGGGGTTTCACACTACCGGCAAGTTTCCGGAGCGGCTTTCATCTACTGACGTCCTCACCAAACTGGATTTCACACCACCCAGTTTAGATGATGAGCGCTCGCGCGCGATTCCGACCTCCGGCACCATCGCCTTCAGCAATCTCTGCGGAACTGGCATAGCTCACGCAGCCACAGTTGGGTTAGTTACTCACTTCTCATCAATTTTAGCTTCAGCCTTAATTTCGGACGCCGCATCCTGGGCAGTAGTCACTTCGACAGGTGTGCGGAGGACAAGCGTTTTGATACGGCAGGTGCCAGTGTTGTCCACCCGGCAATAATAAAGCGTCATCTGAATTCGCAACTCTGCAGAGCCCGCGCCGACAGCCTTTAAGGGTATCCGCATCGGCAGCTGAAGACTGCGGGCTGTGCGCGAGGCAACTTGCTCATCTAAAAGAAGCAGCGCCGAGCCACTTTCTAATGAGACTTTGTACCGCTGCGGGGCCGCAGGATTCAGGTGATAGCCGGCCGGCAATTCGACATTGATAACGAGAGACGTAGCGCCCACCCGTAAGCGTTGTTTCGCAACTCTGACTTCCTCCAAGTTTGGTCCTGCGCTGTCTGTTGCGGCGGTCAGCGCAGTTGCGGCGGGCGGTTCGAGACCCTTGATATTCAAAGTTGACGTTGCTTTCGTCTTGAGGTCCACCACACGAATCGCATGATTATTGGCGTCGGCGACATACAGTTTGCCGTTGGCAACACTCAGTCCGGCAGGTTCGTAAAAAGATGCTGCGCTGCCGTCTCGCTGTCCGGGTTTGCCCGTACCGAGAAATGTCTTGACTGTTCTTTTTTGGGGATCGAGTTCTTTGATCTTGTGATTGTAAGTGTCGGCAATCAGGATCTTGCCGTTTAAAGCAATGACGCCCAACGGATGTTGCAATCGCGCCTCGCCACCTTGACCATCCTTGTCGCCGAACTCATACCGAAGAGATCCAACTAGTGTGCTCACCTGCCCTTTTTCCGGGTCAATGGCACGTATTACGTTTCCCTCGCTATCGGCACTGTAAAGCGTTTTGCCGTCGGTAGTGATTCCCGAAGGTTGTCCAAAGCGCGCTTCAAGCAGCGAGGCATCAAGAGTTCCCTCTCGTCCCGAACCCGCGAACGTTGCCACCTCGTTCTTGTCGAGATCGAGCTTCCAGATTTGTTGCAGGCCGGCCATCGCGATGTAGAGCGCGCGACCGATAAGCTGCAAATCCCACGGTGAACTCAAACTCACTGTTCGGCCGCTGCCAACTTTCAAAAAGTCGAACCCTTGAGCTCCGGTGCCAGCAATCGTTTCCACAGTTTGCGCTTGGAGATCGACGCGACGGATTAGGTGATTTGCAGTGTCGGCAACGTAAAGGGAACTACCAGCCAACGCCATCCCCTGCGGCCGGAAGAAACTCGCCTTCGCGAACGAACCATCGGTTGCTCCGGATTCGCCGGATCCGATCGTCGCCACTAGAGTGCCGTCAAGCTGCGTAATGACAATGCGGTTGTGACTCGAGTCAGCGATGAAAAGCCGATCGCTCTTCGCATCCGCCACCACCTTACCGGGAAACGCCAGGGGCAAATCTCCGACACTCGCGCGCTCAAGAGCAAGTTTGAGCGGTTCCTCGTTCAACTCGCCGCGCTGGCGATAGTCGGCTGCTAATCTGCCGATTACTCGATCGAACTGTTCATAGTTTCCTTCACCTTCCGCACGGCCTATGATGTTACCCGCCGGATCGATCAAAACCCGAGTGGGCCAAGATTTCACTTTGTACGCGTCCAAAACAACAAAGTCAGCATCGTTATAGACCGGATGTTCGACTTCGTAGCGCAGGATAATGCGCCGAATGTTCTCCATTTCTCTTTCGTTTTCATACCTGCCGGAATGGACGCCGATCACTACCAGCTGATTCGCATATTTCTGCTCCAGCCGTTTCAGGTGCGGAATAATGTGAATGCAGTTTATGCATCCATAGGTCCAGAAATCGAGGAGGACAATTTTGCCTTTTAGGGCCGCGAGCGAAAGCGGCTTTTCGGTATTCAACCAACCACGTCCGCCCTTCAATTCGGGGGCTTGTACGCGAGGTTGCGCTTGCGTGACAAGGAGAACACTCCGCGAAGTTTTTTCGGAGAAGGATTGGGCGCAGGTGTTCCTGACCGATACCCCTGTGCCTGACGGGAAGATTGCGACGGCGAGCAACACGGCGGTAATAGATATGGATCCCAAGGTAGCGCACTCCTATAGGTTAATAGCTAAATAGCCCATCCGGGATTAACCGGATGGGCTTTGAAACAAACTTCGAAAAGTTTGCTTAGAAGATCAAACGGAAACCAAACCGAATTTCTCTTGGGGTCTGGAAACCATTTGCCAAGTTGAAGGTAGTCTGGCGACGATCGGGCCGTGCCGGATCATTAATGAAGCCCAGAACGGCGTCGCGGATACCATTAGCGAATATTTGATTGATCATCGCAACTTCCCCAGTGCAAGCGGAACATCCGTATGCAACGAAGTTGGCTGCGCTCATGTTATTCGGGCTGATCGTTGTTTGACGCTGCAACTCGTTCTGCTCGTTGAACAAGTTGAGGAAGTCCATCTCTGCAACCAGGGTGTATTTCTCAGCGAAACGAATCTTGTGACGGACTGCGAAGTCAGTCTGTGTAAACGTTTCGGTGCGCCCCAGGTCGCCCAAGCCATTAACGATGGTTGGATTGAGACTGTAAAGGGTGATGACTGAAGTTAACGGAGTTCCTGAAGCGGCAGTAGTGAAGCCGGAGAACTCAGTTGACTGTTTGCCACCCCAATTTGCAGTGTAAGCACCGTAGAACTTAAACACGTGCGGACGATCCGTTGGCAGCCGGCCATCGATCGGGTCGCCATCAAGCGTGAAAGCTTGCCACGGCAGGTCGAACAAGCGGCTTACGTTCGGACTGGTACGTCCAAACTCGAGCGAACTTGCCAAGCCGGAATAGTTACCTTTCAGACGACTGAAGGTGTAGTTCGCATTGAAGTAGTAGTTCTTAGCGAACCGCTTATCAAGCTGGAGTTCCATCGCGTCGTATTTGCGGACGGCTTTGACCGAAGGATATCCAAAATCAGTGGCAGTCTTATCAGCAAGTCCGAAACCTGGGTTACCGATAATGTAAGCCTCACTGCCTGCTGGCGTGGGAATGCCGATGTCTTCAATAGCACGGTCGACATTCTTGTGCGTGTAACGGCCTCTAAAGAGCAAGCCATGTCCCAATTCACGCTCGAGACCAGCCGTGAACTCTGACTGCCGAGCAGCCTTGAGGTCCGGATCGACAGCGCCGCTGGTGAACAGATTGTCGCCCACCAGATTTGATGGGATACGGAAGTCAGCCTGGCAACGGGAGCGAGCACCCGGGGCGATGAACACCGTCGGATCATCACTTATGCAGCCAGCACCAAACGGTGCGTCATTGAAACTTCCAATGATCTGAGACAAAGTGATCGAGTTCCACGTGTCACCGGGGAACAGATCAAACCAGTCTCGACGGAAGAAGTCGCCACCGAATGAACCGCGCGGCAACTCATACTTGAAGCGGTCGTAGAACCAGCCGTAGCTTGCGAAGAGCTTCGTCTTGCCGTCGCCGGTCAAGTCATAAGCAAATCCCAAACGCGGAGCTGGCTTCGAACCCCAACCAAAAGTGATACCGGGGTTGGCCTCCGAGAAACTCGGAACCGTCTCGTGCTCGAGACGAAGACCAAAGTTCAACGACAAGCGCGAAGTCGGCTGCCAGCTATCCTGGAAGTAAATCGCGTTGTTCGCACTGCTCGCCTGTCCAATCGTTCCAAAGCGAGTAAGGATGCCGACGCCTACTGCACCAGGTGCCGCAGCCTGACCAGTCTGGTCAACAATCGTCTGCGTACCCCAGATCATGGTCAGCTGACCAATGTCCGCGTAGCCCTGTTCGGTCGTGTTGGAGATACCGTTGTACTGGAAGCCACCCTTAAAAGCGTGACGACCACCAAGACCACTGACCAAATAGCTGGCATCGGCGTCGAACGTCTTACGGGTAGAAACATCAAACGGAGTTTGGAAGTTGGTTAAGAAGTTCTGTTGTCCAATG
Organism: Pyrinomonadaceae bacterium; assembly: GCA_035697425.1. Taxonomy (GTDB): domain Bacteria; phylum Acidobacteriota; class Blastocatellia; order Pyrinomonadales; family Pyrinomonadaceae; genus PSRF01. Next base: position 18,482 of record DASSCX010000249.1, read on the forward strand.
GCGCAACCATGCAATGCTGCTTCCGAAGCACTGCTGGCAGCACTGCACAGATAACGGATGGTGTTCGGGATTCCATACGAACCGAGCTTCTCGTTCAAGAACGTGCGGCCGGCACGGACATTGACGACGAACTTGCTGGTCGGGGTCCAAACAGCCGAACCACCGATGTTGTTCGAATTCTGACGCCCACCCTGCTGGCTGAGGAATGCCGGTCCACGCAGCGTCTGGCCACCAATTAGTGCCTGCTGCGGAGTCGCGGTGGTCTCGGTGAAAGCGGGGAGAGCACCTTCATCAGAAATCGGGGCCCAGATGAAGCGACCCGACAAACGCAGCTTGTCGCTCGGGGCGCCAT
>DASSCX010000250.1:0-3566 GCA_035697425.1 Pyrinomonadaceae bacterium
TTGCAGGAACGGCAGTTAACCCGCCGTCTGGCGTTCAAAGTTCCGCACGCACACCGAATGTACATTGTGCGAGCAAACCATTGCGTGATGATCGCACTCACGACCAGGATGGCGATCATCACAACAAGGTTTAGGAGCAGATCTCTCAAGTTCTGTGTTTGCTTTGCAGACTCTGGTGATAGGCGTAACCGCGATCGTAACCGCGCCGAAAAGCTGCATTCGATCGGGCTTCGTGGTAGAAGACTATCAATTCCGGAGCAGCTTCTTCGTAGGAACGGCCTCTCAACTTTGCATGAAAAGCTGCTTCAAAACCACGACGATAATCCGGTTCATCCTCGGCGAAGTCCCGGCCGGTTGCTTCATAGCTTTGCGCTTCGGCGTCGCGCAAGCCGAGCCACCAATCGTCGCGTGCCCCATCGATACTCTGCGCACCGGCCTCGCTCAAGGCCGTGCGTGCATGAGTTTCCGCGTCTTCATTCTCGGCAAAAGCGATGACAACCGAGCGACCATTTCGAAGAGCATCTTCGTAGAGATAAAGCTCATCATGTGGCACGCCGTCGGCCAAAGTTCGTTCCAATGCAGCTCCGGCGGCCATGCCGGTTGCAGTGCCACCGATCCCGAGAATCGCTGCGCCCACAAGTCCAGCCGCCAGGACGGGCCCGACGCCAGGCACCAGCAAGCTGGCGACGCCCGCGCCCAGGCCCAAGCCTCCAGCGGTTCCTAATGCCCCTCCGACTGCTCCGCCCATTGCTCTGCCCATGCCCGACTGTTCTGTATCGCTAACGGGAACGTCTGTTTCGATCTCTTTATCACGCGTATCCGGCGCCAGAAAAGCAATTCGGTCGTTTGCTATTCCCGTCGTTTGCAGTTGCTTGACTGCGCGCTCAGCGTCGGCGCGCGAAGCGAAAATTCCTGCTACCGTTTCCATGTTCGTTCCCTCCCTCGGAAGATGTTTTCCGCATTAGACTCCTGTGTTGCTGCAAGGACAAGGAGGACAGGCGAACGACACAAATTGTTGAGGAAATCAGCAACGCTATGTTAGAGTCGAACCCGAGGACAGCAATTTAGCTAATCAAAAAAGGTACTCAATAGCGTGTACGATATCGTTGATAAACATTGGCCCATGTCGGAGGGCGACGGCAAGGCGAGCCGGAAAAAGAAACCGCGAATCCTGGCGATCACCACTGACTGCTGTACTGGTTGCTCCGGATCACCGGCCTGCATCGAATACTGTCCGATCGAGGCTTGCATGTTTTGGGTGCCGGACGAAGATCATCCGCCCTTCGGCCGCATCGAAGTTGATCCGTATCTTTGTATTGGCTGCCAGAAATGCACCAGTAAAGGTCCCGATGGAGCTTTCCTTGACGGTTGCCCCTGGGACGCGATTGAGATGGTGCCGACGGAAGATTGGGAAGGACTCCATGGCATCGCGCTTCCCGATGCTCCGCCAGCCCCGCCCGCTTAACAAACTATTTACTTTCTGCAAAGCGGCTCCTGATGGCTTTCGCTGTCAGGGCCGCTTGTTCTTTGATCCTATCTGAACGTTTGGGCCCGGGGGCCGCACCACGCTCATACTGCTCAAGCACCGGCAAGTCGTCTCGATCACCAACGAGTGAAAGACCGCGCATGGCCTCCCAAATGCTTTCTTCATCGGCGGTCAGCGTCAACAGGGTTTCTCCCGCGGCAATCGCAGTTCCCGGTGGCAAGGTAATTCGTTCCACTCTGCCGTGAAGTGGAGAGCGCACCTCATCAATGACGTTGTTGGCCTGCCGCAGTCGCACCATTAGGGTGCCACGTGCCACTGGAGACTGTTCCTTCAGGGAGCTCTCCACCACGCCGCTCACTGGCGCGGCAAGCGCGTACGGTTGCAGGATCGCGCGCAGTTCTTCGCGACCGCTCGCGTCCCCAAACCGCAGCAATGCTAATGCAGCATTCCGCCGCACAATCGGTTCTCGATCTTTCAGCAAGACTGCCAACGACTGGTGAAATTCGCTGGCCCTGTTGTCGAAGCCCATTACCCAGGCGGCCGTTAAACGAAACTCGGTTTCGGGGTCGCCAGCGAGTCGCACAATCTGCGGATACCATTGGCGGGCGGTGGGATCGCCGCGCGCCATGCGCTCCTGGACCTGAAGCAAGGCGTGTTGAACGCGACGCGGATGTTTTTGGTCGGAGAGATAAGTGCTGATATCGGCGTTTGATAGGGATCGTCCAAACCAGCTGAAATACCAGCTCAGAAAAGCTCCGACAACGAACAGAACCGCGAGAATCAAAATCGGTCCCGAGGCGCGCAGTCTCTTGGTCTCGGGCAAAGTCACGCTCAATTTCGGCTTGTTGCCGTTACTTTTGCTGGCCGCTGCGTCCTCGCTCATGGAGTGGGATAGAGGTGATAGAGCATGAGATAGACGATCACGCCGGTGACAGAAACATAGAGCCAAAGAGGCAGCGTCCAGCGCGCGATCCGTCGATGACGTAAGAAGTCGCCGCGTGCCGCACGCAGCAGCGTAATGAGCACTAAAGGTACGATCACAATGGCCAGGACAACGTGACTGATCAATATTGTGAAGTAGAAGGGGCGCACAATTCCCTGCCCTAAAAACTTGGTGTCACCATGATAGTAATGGTAAGTCAGGTAGGAGGTGAGAAACAGGAGCGACGTAATAAATGCTGCGATCTGGCAATTCCGGTGCGCAATAATGTTGCCCTTGCGAATAAAACGATAACCAGTTGTCAGGAGAATCGCACTGGTCGTGTTCAGTAGTGCGTTGAGATGGGGAAGCTGCGAAATTAATTCAGACATTCAAATACCGGCTTACTGCATATGTCTTCCAGACGGCTCAACTCGGCCTACCTGGATCAAAGACGATCCACGAACTCACACGAAATTACACGAACAGTTTAGTGTGCTTGGTGTGAATTAGTGGATCGAAAGTCAGGGTACTATCCTAAATTTTGCGTTAACGCTGCTCGGCTGCTCTCTTACCCTTCTCAGTAAGCGCGTAGAAATCATTTCCCAGCTCTTCGAGTAGGCCGTCCCTCACTAGCCGTTCGACCGTATCAAACACGGCGGTGCGGGCTTCCGGGTCGTTGCCGCCAATCTCAAAAAGCGTGTGCAGGTCGAGCGAGTCTTTGTTCCAGTGAGCGAAGTTCCGCAAGACTTTTTTGCTCAAATCGTCGTCGTCCATGCTGCTTCACCGAGGCTGGTTCTCGCGCGGTCTGTTCATGCCTGCCATCATCGCTTTCACGTCCGGGGGCACAGCGCGGCCTTTAGCATCAAGCAAAGGCGGGCTCGAGGCCGCCATTTGGGATACCGCTTTCTGACGACCTAGGCGCTTGGCAAAAGGAATTGCCAGACGTCCTTCCGAATGCAGATAAAGCAGCGGGTTGGACATGAACATCAGCGCCATCACCATGCATACCATGATGATGAAAAGGTTATCGGTGCTGAGGATAGGCGGATAAAAAAGCGCTACCAGGACCGCGGCGGCTATAAACAACAACCCCACGACGATGCAGATTAGATTCAGAAATCCCAGCTCGTTCTTCATCACTCGAATCAGACTCTAGTG
>DASSCX010000251.1:0-26030 GCA_035697425.1 Pyrinomonadaceae bacterium
TGTGCGGCGCAAACGCAACTTCGGCAGGCTCGCCGTTGAGGGTGAACTTAATGTGGGCTTTTTGTCTCAGTGAATCAGACATTGGTTTCCAGATGCAGCGATTGAAAAGCGGCACCATGGTGCCGCACTCCAAAATCTTAAGCTTTTGCCGACGCCGCGTCCTTCTTTTTAGAACCGTTTAGAATCGTGTTATCAATCAAGCGAATCTTGCCAACATAAGCCGCGACTGCAATCAGGATTGGGCGATCATCGAGTTTGTCGAGTCGCTCCAGCGTTTCCGCGTCCGTGATACTCACGTAATCAAGTCGAACACGTGGCTCGCCTTCGATGGTCGTCTTGATCTGGTCCGCGAGTTTGCCCGCATGTTTTTCGCCCGCTTTGAAAGTCTCCTTCGCCTTGGCGAGCGCGCGATGAATTACGGTTGCTGCTTGCTGTTCCTCTCCCGAGAGATACGAGTTGCGCGACGACATGGCCAGGCCGGAGTCTTCGCGCACGGTCGGCAGCACCAACACTTCCGTGTCCAACGCCAAATCTTTTACCAGCCGGCGAATGATGACGGCCTGCTGCGCATCCTTCTGTCCGAAAAACGCAAAGTCAGGACGCACCACATTCAACAGGATCGTCACTACAGTGGCGACGCCACGAAAATGCCCGGGACGGGCGGCGCCTTCAAGTTGTTCAGACAGCCCCTCAACGTTCACATAGGTTGAGAAATTCCGGGGATAGATCTCTTCAATGGGCGGCGCAAATATGTAATCGACGTTGTAGTCAGTCAGCAGCGCGGTATCTCGTGTCAGATCGCGTGGATAGCGCTCAAAATCCTCTCCTGGCCCGAACTGCGCAGGATTGACAAACACCGAAACGACGACGACGTCACACATTCGCCGCGCTTCGCGCACCAGACTCAAGTGACCTTCATGCAAGGCTCCCATCGTCGGTACCAGCCCGATGGTCCGATCCTGTTCGCGCCGAATTTTGCGCGCGACGGAACTCATGCGCTGACGACGATTAATGATCTCCATAGTTTTGGGGAAACTTCAGGACTTCTTGAGCTTTGTCTCTTTCAGCGGCGCGCTCAGGTGCAACTCCGCTGCAGCTTCGGCCGGCAGCGCATACGACTCGGCATCCGAAGGATAACTGCCATTGCGCACGTCGTCGGCATAACGTGTAACTGCATCGGTGATGGTCTGATGTAGGTTGGCATAAGGACGGACAAAGCGAGCAAGTTTTCCAAATGAAAGACCTAGCATGTCATGCAGTACGAGGACTTGAATATCGCAACCGGCACCGGCGCCGATGCCGATAGTGGGGATGCTGACGCTCTTAGTGATCAGTTGAGCGATCTCACGCGGCACGACTTCCAGGACAATTGCGAACGCGCCGGCTTCTTCGAGCGCCAGGGCGTCGTCCAGCAGTTCACGTGCAGCTTCGGCAGTCTTGCCTTGCACCCGATAGGCGCCCAGCTTGTTAATGGATTGCGGCGTCAACCCAATGTGACCCATCACGGCGATCTCTTCATCAACCAGCCGTTTGATTAAAGGCAAACGCTTGCGACCGCCTTCGAGTTTGATCGCCTCCGCACCACCTTCCTTAACCAGCCGCAATGCATTCTTCACGGCATCGTCGGCGCCAGTATGGAATGAGCCGTAAGGCATATCGGCCACCAACAAGGCCCGCTGAACCGCGCGCCGCACCGCCTTCAGATGAATCATGATCTCATCAAGCGTGACAGGTACTGTGTTGCCGTAGCCCAGCACGACATTGCCGAGGCTGTCGCCCACGAGCACGATATCGATACCTGCCTCATCGACGATCCGCGCAGTGGGATAATCATAGGCGGTGAGACAGACCAAGCGCTCGCCACGTTGTTTGCTGGCTCGCAATGAAGGCGCACTGACTTTTTCCGGACGCTCAGGTTTGAGATACGGCATGATTCAGCTCTCAATACAAGATGGCCTGGGTGCAAGTTGACCGCAGACCCAGAGTACAGTTTTGGGGATGTTAAGGCTTGCTAGCAAGGCAGACATTATACGGCAAATCGATGAGAAGTGGAGACACGGCGCAAGGGGCGCCGCGGGACGGGGAGAAGGGGCGATCGGGCGATGGGGAGATGGGGCGTGTGGGCAAAAGCATTTTCCATATGTCGTTTTTCATTTCTCACTTTTCCTTTTGATCGGTTTGGGACAGCCATGATCTAGGGATATTTGCCCTGTTAGAGAAATAATTGGTTGATCAGCGAGACTCCACTACTGCAATAAATGAAAAATGAGAAAATGGTGGATTCAACTCCGAAGTGCAACACCTGTGACGCCTGGGCAAGTTCGAGAGCGGTAGCGACAGCATTCAAGTAAGATCGCCACTCGGTACAGTACGGGAGCGTTAGCGACCGCATTCAACTAACCGGTCGATCAAGTTTCGAGAGTCGGCGATTATCCGGGTTTCACCAAGGTCTGAATGTCGAGTCTGGGGTCACCTGAGTGCGGTCGCTACCGCTCCCGTACTGTAATTGCCCGGTGCGTCACAAGTGTTGCACTTCGAAGTTGAATCCACCAATGACAAATGTCATAGGGAAAATGTTTTGCCTACTGCCTGCCTATCCTCTTCCTTCTGACTGTCCCTCTCCTCCTCAACACCCTTTCACCCCTTCTCCCTTTCTCCTCGTTCCTTCATCGCCCAGGGCATCCAATGCCTGACCTCCGACTGGTCATCTAGTTTTTCGAGCAACGTAGCGATTGTTTGTTGCAATGTTGGATGAACGAGGGTGGGCGCAAGTTCAGCTAAGGGTTGGAGCACGAAACGTCGTAGATGCATTCGCGGATGGGGGAGGGTCAGAAGTTCCGAGGCAGATGTGTGATCGGCAAATAAGAGCAAATCGAGATCGATAACTCGTGGTCCCTTTGTTGACTCCCGCCGGCGCCCCAGCCGGTACTCGACGCGAAGAAGGCGCGTCATCATCTGTTCCGGTTCAGGCAGTCTGCCGCCGCCCACTTCGGCAACCATATTTAGGAAGTAAGGCTGGGCAAAAGTTTCTACCGGTTCACTTTCGTAAATGTTCGAGAGGCGGGCGACCGGCAAACCCACTTCCATCATGCCGCGTATACCCAGCAACAAGTTGCCGGCGCGATCGCCGAGGTTTGATCCCAGGCTGATGTAAGCTCGACCGCTGGTTGAACGTGCCATAGATGAAGAACCGTCGCGCAAAACTGAGACGCCAGTCCGCGAAGCGGACGCCTGAAAATAGCCCAGCACTTCAGTGCTGGGTCACTGAATGTATCAGAAGTTAGTCCGCGAAGCGGACGGCTGAAAAATTGAGCAGCGAACCTGGGTGTTTCGGTCGCCCGTTTTACGGGCTCGGCTTTCTTGGGGGCTCGGTTCCCAGCACTAAAGTGCTGGGCTATTTTCATTCGTCCGCTGCGCGGACTAAGATCAAAGCACCAAACTCAAAGTACAATGCTTTAATCTCAAAGGCCTAAAACAAATTGCACCAACTTAGAACCCTAATCTGGTTAAAGTGGACGCTCTTTCGCAATTCGTTGCGTTCCTCTAAAGCTGTCGTAAATCGCATTGCATCCGTACTCGGGATGCTGGTGGCGCTCGTCTTTGCCCTCATCATTGCCCTCGGATTGGGAGTGACCGCCTATGCCCTTTCTTCGCCCGAGATTATGACGCAGATCACGCGGCGTGAAGCCCGCGGCGCGGGAGCGATTCCTTCTGCGCAATTCATATTCTTTTCAATCCTGGCGTTCTTCTATTTGATGTGGGCAACTCTACCGCTCAGCGTTGGCACGGGACGCCAATTCGAGCCGGGCCGGCTGCTGATGTATCCGATCAGTTTGCGCAAACTGTTTGCGCTGGACTTTGTCAGCGAAACAGTGAATCTCCAGTCGATCTTCGCAATTCCCGCAATTCTCGCGTTGGGTATCGGCGCTGGGTTAGGAAAAGGGACGGTAGCCTGGGCCTTGCCGGTAGCATTGCTGGCGGCGATTTTTGGATTGGCCCTGGCTAAGTGGTTATCGATCTCGGTTGGTTCGATGATGCGCCGCAAGCGAGCCCGAGCCGAAAGCCTGCTTGCTTTGCTCGGTGTCATTATCGGGCTGGGAGGCGCTGCCCTCGCCGAAATAGCGCCTGCGTTTTTTAAATACGCCGAATCATTTCGCGGCTTGCGTTGGACGCCACCGGGCGCGGTTGCTGTGGCCCTGACCGTTGGTTTGGCCAAGGATGGCGGCGCAGATTATTTTCTCGCCCTGGCTACGCTCGTTGGTTATTCGGGGCTTCTGATTATGGCAAGTTTTTGGATCGCTCAGCGGGCGGCCTTAGGCAAAGGCGGCGGCCGGCGCGATGCCAAACCCAAATTGAAGACAGCAAGTGAGAGTTATACAGGCTGGGAGCTTCCCGGGCTGTCTGCTGAGCTTGCGGCGGTAGTCGAAAAGGAGCTGCGTTACGTGTTCCGCAATGCGCAAGCTCGTCTGATGGTGCTCATGCCCCTGATCCTGATTGTCTTGCGAGTCGTAAACACGAACCGCTTAAGCGCCGAGATGTCGCCTGAGAAAGGCTCGTTTGCCAGCGAAATCCTGACTTATGCCGAAGGACTGATTGCAACGGGGGGCGTGCTTTATGTGTTTCTGATCCTGACCGGCATCTCCTGCAATCTGTTTGCATTTGAAGAAAGCGGGATGCGCACTTTGATTCTGTCGCCTGTAGCGCGCGCAAAGATCCTGGTCGGAAAAAACATCGCCGTTACGATAATGGCATTGATCTTTTCCGGCGCCCTGCTCCTGGTTAACGAACTAATCTTTGGTGACCTGACGTTCCGCGGGCTGATCTTCGCTGCGCTGAGCTTCATTGTTTTCGCGGGACTCATGTCAATCATCGGCAACGCGCTCTCGGTGCGCTTTCCCAAGCGGATGAAGTTTGGCAAGCGCATGAATGTTTCCGGCGCCACCGGGTTGCTGCTAATACCGATAATTATTCTGCTCGCTTTGCCCCCGCTGGCGGCAGCAGCAGCCGGGTTCATCGCCCAAAGCCTGTTAGTTGAATATGCTACACTGGCGTTGTTCGCGGTGCTTGCAGTCGGCGCTTATCTACTGTTGATTGGGTCGCAGGGGGAAGCGTTGCAACGACGCGAGGTGGAGATTCTGGAAGCCATTCGCGAACCGTCGGATACTTGAAAACAACTTCTTTAACTCCAGCGATGCGCCGGCGCGCATCCGGGCGGGCATTGAAACGCGGAGCCCCGTCCCTACACAAATGGCTCGCAGAAGATTTCGCAGCAATCAGCGGCACGAACCCGCCACCGAGCGCTCCTTTCAGGAGTACATCCTTTCTACCTCTGCGCCGCAAACCTCCCGACTCGAGCTGCTCCGTCTGATTCGCGGCGGCGAAGACACCTACCTCGAACTTAAGGTCAAACTTTCCAATGGCGAAAAGATTGCGCAGGAGATCGTAGCCCTGGCTAACACGGGCGGCGGCGTGATTGTCTTTGGCGTCAACGATCAAATGCGAGTGGAAGGCGTCGATGATCCGGAGAGTGTGCAAGACCAACTCGTCAGGATTTGCCGTGAAGAGATTCAGCCCCCGCTGGTGCCGTTTATCGATCGCGTCGCCTTCGATAATGGCCGGCGAGTGGTGGCGCTTGATGTTGCCGGCAAACGCCGGCCCTACCGTACGCGTGACGGGCGCTTCTATCTGAGAATTGGCGCGGAGAAGCGGGAAGCGTCACGCGAGGAGCTTTCGGCACTTTTGGATGAAACGCGCCCGCAGCGTTTTGAAAATGTGTCGGTGCTCGGCGCTTCAATAAAGGACATCGACGAGGCGCATTTGTGGACCTTCCTGCGAGGGTTTGCTGGAGACGCATTCGATGAAGCCAATCTCACAGGCTACCCGACGGGGGAAGTTCTCGAACGCGAACTTCTGTTGGGTGTAAGCAACGGGATTGAAGTGGTGCCGACCACTGCTGGTTTGCTTTTGTTCGGGTTGGACGAACGTGTCGCCGACTTGTTGCCGCGCGCTGCGGTTATAGCTACACGCTTCGCTGGTGATACCACGCATTCTCCAATCGTCGAACGCGTGACACTCACCGGAAATGTAGCCACGCTTTACGAAGCAATGCTCAAGTTTGTCGGCCGTTACTGCGATCTGTGGGACTCGCGGCCACGCCGTTTTCCTGAGGCTGAGCAGGGAGACAGTCCGATTGCCGCGCGGGCAAAGTATCATCGCGGCGCCGTACGCGAAGCGCTTGCCAATGCGTTAGTTCATCGCGATCTGGCCCTGCGCGAACCAGCAACCAGGCTGCATTTGTTCGAACACTCGTTGGAATTGATCAATCCGCGGCGCACGGCAGGTTTTTCGCCCGTGGCTCTGAAAGCGATCCGTTATGGCTTGAATGAAAGACTCAATCCGCAACTGGCGGCAGTTTTCACAAACCCGGCCTACGGACACACACTCTCGACGGGTGGGTTGCCGCTGCTGTTGCGGGAGTCGCGATTGTTCTCAGGAAAGAGAAGCGAGATCTACGCTTTTAATGATGAGTTCCGGCTGCGGATGTATGGAGGGTAAAGTTAAGTCCAAAGTCCAACGTCCAAGGTCCAAAGTCCAACGTCCAAAGTCCAAGGTCCAAAGTCCAACGTCCAAAGTCCGCCTTTTCAACTTAATTCTTCGATGATCGCTGAATTAGTTAACGGACTTTGGACTTTAGACTTTGGACCTTGGACTTTTAGTTAGCTTTTCGGTGCGTTGTAAACTGAGCGCGCCTGAATGTTGTACTCCTTGTCGTCGTACACGCCGTCGCCATTTACATCGACGCTCACTTTGATCTTGTGTTGTTTGCCGTCGCGCACATCGCCGGGGTTGAAAGCGAGGCTGTACTGACTCCGCAGCATGTTGTTGATTGATTGCAGGATGTTCGGCAGCTCACCCTCAAACGTGTAGGGAAAGTAAGCACCACCGGTTTCCTTCGCGAAAGTCTTTAACGTGTTGTCCGCTTGCAGGAACGTCAAGCGACCGGGCGATCCCGTCAAACTATCGGTGGCACCCATCAAGTGTTCGTATTTTTTGAAATAAAGATTGCCGGTACCGATGATGTAGACGGGAATGCCGGCATTCTGTAGCACCTTGCGAGTGTCGCCGTAGTTGATCTTGCTGAAGGTATCGATGCCGGAAGCTATCAAGATCACTGCGCGACGCCGCCCTTGCACGCTTACCAGTCCGGCGTAGTCCGACTTTTCTTCTGTTGTGTCGTCCAAGACCACTGAATCGCCACGTCCACCGAGCATCACGAATTTCAACGTGTCGAACATATTGCTTTCGCGAAACGCAGGCTGGTTGCGAAGCAGCAAGCTGATCACTTCGTTAATTCGTCGCGGGTCGTTCGTAAAGTCTGTCAGTGGTGTGGGGCGGATGTCATAAGCAACGACCGAAACATAATCGTCTGGCGGCTTAATGAATCTCGAGAGAAACATCGCTGTCGGTCGCAGCACTTCGTAAGTGCCGGGATCGAATCCACCACTGCCGTAATAGCCGAACTGCTCAGACCACTTGCTGTACTCCAAAGCCATTACCACGGTGATGGGCGCTTCTGGCGTTGAGAAGTTGGTAATTACCTGGGGATTGTTATCCGCGAAGACCGCGAAGTTTTCTTTCTTGAGGCCGGTGACAATCTGCCCGGTCTTCTTGTGAAAGACGACCGTATCGACGTTAACGATCTGCGTCGTGATCGTGACCTTATCGGCGTCCTGAGGTTTGCCGACGATATCTGGCGGAGGAGCTTCTTCCTGTTGTTTCTCACCCTCTTTCCCGGGTTCAGGGCGTTTGTTTTTCTTCTGATTGGAAACTGGAGGTTGGCGGCGCGACTGCGAAAACGCGAGGCTTACGTTGGCGCCGAGCAGCAAGCTCAGGACGAGCAAAACCCCGATGGCATGGCGGTAATTCTTTGAGCGATTCATAACGGTAGCCCGGAGACAGCAAAGTAACGCAAACTGTTAGTTTGCGTCACTCGTGCCCTAACAGCCTGCACATTCAATCAGGAGTCGTCTAACTCGTCAGATGCCCGAAAGTGAACCGCAGGTTGCAACTTTTAACGCGGCGAGCCGCCGGCTTCGGCCTCAATGGCGACGTCATAACTCCCGGTGTTGTCGTTCAAATCGCCTTCGTTCACGCCCAGAAACAAAACACCATCGCGCTGGGCGACAAAGTCGCGCCGCGTACCGATAAGAATGAAATCATCGTTATCGTCGCCGATCACTGCGATTAGAGCGCCGGTGGCCTCGTTGCGCATCAGCTTTTCATTGTCGGGAATAGTCGAATTTCCCAAGGGGGTAGTGAAACGACCGCGGCCAAGCGAGACACGACCTGAGGAGCTAATCCGCAGCCTTTGCCCCTGGCGCACAACGAGTCCGGTGTTTGACCAACCGTTGGCTGCACACAGCTCACCGGCCCGTGCAGGCGCGCCACATTGTTTTGCGTGCACTGCCACTTTTATCGTGAAAAAGGTGGGTGTCGCAGAAATTGGCTGACCGCTGTTGGTGGCAGGACTCGAGGTGTCTGCCGGTAGATTTGTTCTGGTCGGTTGGACAACAGGTTCCCGGTTCCCCGCGGACGTGTCGTCGTTAGCCAGGGCTGCGGCGGCAGCGGTGGTTGCCGAGTCGAATTCGATCGATTCGATGTCTTCAATGTAGACCGTGGTGCGGCCGCGCCGGCCCTTCGCGCCGGATCCGATCAGCACTGTGAACTGCTGATCGCGAAAGCCAATCACCTGGCCCCGAATGATGCTGCCATCCTTCAGGCGAATTGTATCGGCAAGCGTCGGTGCAACTAGAGCGACCGTTAGGAAGAGTGCAAAGAGGGCGCAGGAAAACTTTTTCATCATTCATCTCCAGCAGGCATTTCAATTACGAGGTTTAGCAAGACTCGAATGCTTTTGCAAGCGGGAGAGGTGCCTAACGGCTGATGCGATGCATCACCAGCAGAAAAGGTTGTGAAACTGCTGTTCTGGGGGCTATATAAGCGGATAATTAGTATCGAGACTCCCGCTCTCATTCTCACCGCGCTTCAGCGCGGTGAGCGTACGGCCATAAAATAAGAAACGTTTAAACGGTTTCCGTTAATCCTGATCCATTGGCCACCGGGCGGAAGCCCGGTGAGAATGAGATCAGTTTGGTGACTGAGGGAACAATGAAACTCACACTGGCGCTCTTTCTGCTAATGATCCTTCCGTCATCGATTTTCTCGCAAACGCGCGAGCCCAACCTGACTCGCCTCGTCGACCCCTTCGTGGGAACTGGGGGGCATGGCCACACATTTCCCGGAGCAACGCTGCCATTCGGAATGGTACAGCTTAGTCCCGATACCCGGCTGACTGGTTGGGACGGTTGTTCCGGTTATCACTATTCCGATCACGTCATCTACGGTTTTAGCCACACGCATTTGAGCGGCACGGGTATTTCTGATTACGGCGACATTCTACTGATGCCGACGGTTGGCGATATTCACTTCGAAGCAAATCCTAACGAACCCGTTAAGGGTTACGCGTCACAGTTCACTCATCAAAACGAAACCGCTCGGCCGGGCTACTACTCAGTGCGACTTGACGACGACAACATCTTCGCCGAACTTACGGCGACGAATCGCGCGGGTTTTCATCGCTATACATTCCCCAAGACAGATCGCGCCAACATCATTCTCGACCTCGTGCATCGTGATCGAGTTCTGGAGTCGTATCTACATGTCTTAGACGACACTCACGTGGGCGGATTCCGCCGCTCAGGGGCTTGGGCGAAAGACCAGATCGTTTATTTCGTGATCGAGTTTTCGCGGCCGTTTGTTGAATCAAGCTTGAATTCAGGCGGCGAAGTTTTAACAGCAAAAGAGGCGCGCGGAAAAAATCTTAAAGCAGCCTTTCGTTTCTCCACTCAAGATGGTGCGCCCGTCTTGGTTAAGGTTGGAATTTCGGCGGTGAGTATCGAAGGCGCGCGCGAGAATTTGCAAGCGGAACTCAATCATTGGGACCTTGAACGAGTGCGGACCGATGCCGATCGAATCTGGAACAGGGAACTCGCGAAGATCGTGGTGACCGGTGGGAATGAGAATCATCTTAAGAATTTCTACACCGCACTCTACCATTCAATGTTGGCGCCTAATTTATTCATGGATGTGGACCGGCAATACCGCGGCCGCGATTTTAAGGCTCATCACGCCCAAGACTTCGACAACTACACCGTCTTCTCCTTGTGGGACACGTTCAGGGCGGCGCACCCGCTTTACACGATCATCGATCAACGACGCACGCGCGACTTCATCAACACTTTCCTGACGCAGTACGAACAAGGGGGCCGGCTACCGGTTTGGGAACTGGCCGGGAATGAAACCGATACGATGATCGGTTACCACGCCGTTTCGGTGATCGCTGACGCGGCTGCCAAGGACATCGAGGGGTTTGATCGCCGCCTGGCCTTAAAGGCGATGAAGCACAGCGCCAAGCAGAAACATTTCGGTCTCGCGGCCTATACCGATCACGGGTTCATAGGCATGGAAGAAGAACGCGAGTCGGTTTCGAAGACGCTTGAGTACGCATACGACGACTGGTGTATAGCGGAGTTTGCGCGGCGCGAAGGTCAGAATGAAGACTACGAACGCTTCAGTGCGCGCGCGCAGTACTACAAGAATGTTTTTGATCGCGCCACAGGTTTTATGCGACCGCGGACGAATGCTCAATGGCTGGCGCCGTTCGATCCGCGTGAAGTCGATTTCAATTTTACGGAAGCAAACTCGTGGCAGTACACATTCTTTGTGCCGCAGGATATCAGCGGGTTAATGACGTTGATGGGTGGGAAGACAGCATTCGCTGCGAAGCTCGATGCTTTGTTTGCTGCGTCCAGCAAGACTACTGGTCGCGAACAAGCGGATATCACCGGACTAATCGGCCAATACGCGCACGGCAACGAACCGAGCCACCACATGGCTTATCTCTACAACTACGCGAACCAACCCTGGAAGACGCAGGCGCGCGTGCGCCAGATCATGGACAACTTTTACCAGCCGGCGCCTGATGGACTGATTGGCAACGAAGACTGTGGACAAATGTCAGCATGGTTTGTTTTGAGTGCCGCAGGGTTTTATCCAGTAACTCCGGGCGCGCCAATTTATGCGATTGGCAGTCCCTTGTTTCCGCAAGTACGCTTCAATCTCGAAAACGGCAAGTCTTTCGTGATCCGGGCCCGGCGCGCTTCGAAAAACAACAGCTACATTCAATCCGCAAGGCTGAACGGCCGGCCTTACTTCAAATCTTTCATTACGCATAAAGACCTGATGAGCGGCGGAGAATTGGTTTTCGAAATGGGACCGCGGCCGAATCTGAATTGGGGTGCAAGCGATCTGAACATCCCGGTGTCACAAATCAAAGCCCCGGAGATTGTCCCCGTCCCGGTCATCAAGGCTTTCGGAAAAACTTTCAAAGACTTTCTGCTGGTCACGTTGACGGGCATTAACAAAGGCCTGGAATTTCATTACACGACCGATGGCTCCGAGCCCACGATTAGATCGCAAAGATTTACTCGTCCGATCTTGCTCGAGAAGTCGGGAACGGTTAAGGCAATCGCCATCGATCGCCGGCGGCAAACAAGCCTTGTCGTAGCTGCGAAATATCACCAGATTCCTCACAAGTGGGCGCTTGTGCTCGGCTCGAAATACAACTCGCAATACAACGGCGGCGGTGATCTCGCAATGATTGATGGAATAAGAGGCACCACTAATTGGAGCGGCGGCGGCTGGCAGGGGTATCAAGGGCAGGATCTCGTGGCGACAATTGACCTGGGGAAAATTCAAAAGGTGTCGAGAGTCAGAGCCGGCTTTCTACAGGATGTTGGTTCCTGGATCATGATGCCTCGTCAGATTGAGATTGAGGTATCAACTGATGGACATGCATTCCGTCCCGCAGTGTCTATTCCAGTTGAAGTGTCGGAAACAGACTATGGCGTGATCATCAAAGACTTTGTGGGGTCGTTGAACGGCGTAGAGGCGCGTTACCTACGCATCCGTGCCCGAACATACGGGAAGCTCCCCTCTTGGCATCCCGGGAGCGGTGGCGATGCGTGGATCTTTGTTGACGAGGTAATTGTTGAATAGAAATATTTGTAGGGGTAGCCCTCCGCGGGCATCCCTCGGTCGTCTGCTAACTGTGTCGTCAGATTCTGCAAACAAAAGGGGCGCCCACGGAGGGACGCCCCTACAATCCAAATCCTACCAGGACACTTCAAACTCGTAATCAGAAGCGCCACCACGAGGATCGCGTACGCGAATCACTGCCGCAAAGTCGTTTTCGCGCGTCGGCTGTTGCTCGATGAAAATCTCGCCGCGTCCTTTTCTCTTTAGCAGCGACACGGTCACTCGCCGCCGAGGGAGGGAAGCGGTGAAGTTGGTAGCGGCATCGTAGTAAGGGTTACCGCCAATCGTTTCGACGTCCGCACGGCCACCACGAATCACAATCCTGACATCGTCATCGACTCGGCCTCTCCAGGTCATGCGGCCGGAACGTGCCCCGGGAACGTCCTGATCATCGCGGTAATCGCGGTCATCGCGCGGGTTGTTGCTGAGCTCCGCGGCGATATCAGACATTAACCGTTGGATGTTGGACCAACGACTAGGCTGCAGATTGTTGCTGTCTATTGGAGTCGCGAGACTTTGCAGCACCTGGAATGCGTCGCGCAACTCACCGCGCCGTAGCCGGTCGTTAACCATGCGATTGAAAAGGCGGGCGCCACCGTTGAAATGGTGCGCCAGCATTGCCGCCTGAACGTTGGAGCGATTGTCGCGGAACACGCCTGACGTACCGCGGTAACTCGCATCGGCGAATTCGTTTGCTTCCGTTGCCAGCCGGGATGAAAGTTCGTTGAGTCGGGATTGCGCAGAACTCGTCGACGCAAAACTGAGCTGCGCCAGCAGTAATGCCGTGGTCATTATTAAGAATCGTTTGCTAGTCATGTTCTCTCCTGATGCTGTGGTTCGAATCGGTTGAAAGGGCTGCGCTTGAGATTGTTTGCCTTGCGCGCAGTCATGTCAACGTTGGATTGGTGAATTGGCCCGTAGCGGAGTGAGGTCGGTACCACCAGGCGGTAGCCGGTGGGGCCGTTGCGTCGTTTCACTCCAGTAGCGGTCCCGGGAGGTCAGTACCTCCCCCCGGTAGCGGGAGGGCCATGCGATTGCCGATTTGGGATTGCCGATTGCCAATTAGCCCGTAGCGAAAGAAGCCAATCGAAAATCCGCAATCGTCAATCGGCAATGTGATGGCCCACCGGCTCCCGCCTGGTGGTACCGACCTCACCGCGCGACTTGAGAGTCGGCCATCGGCAATCCGCAATCGGTAATCGGCAATGGAAAGGCCCCAGCGGCTCCCGCCTGGTGGATCCGACCTCAATCCGCTCCGGGCCAATCGGCAATCGGAAATCGGCAATTGGAATTGGCAATGTTTAGGGCTTGACTAAGTCTAATCGACACCAGAACAATGCCTGGGATGCGCCACCTGACTACACTCGAATTGGAAGCCGGTCTGAACGACATTCGCAACGCGCCGAAAGACGGCGGCACGGTGCAGCTAATTGTGCGGCGGCCCCAGACCGAGGAGCGAGAGGTGCTTGACGAAGCGACTCTCGATCTTGTGCATGGCTTGGTAGGGGATAATTGGAAGACTCGAGGCAGCGGGCGCACTGAGGACGGCTCCGCGCATCCCGATATGCAGCTTAACGTAATGAACGCTCGCGTGATCGATTTGATCGCGCAGGAAAAAGAGAAGTGGTCGCTGGCGGGCGACCAGCTTTACCTTGATCTGGATCTCAGCGCCGACAATTTACCGGTCGGTTCCCGCTTAATGATTGGTTCGGCGGTTATTGAAGTGACGCCGCCGCCGCACACCGGGTGTCGCAAGTTCGTCTCGCGCTTTGGCCTGGAAGCGATGAAGTTTGTTAATTCTGAATTGGGAAGAGAGCTGCGTCTGCGCGGACTGAACGCGAAAGTCATTCAATCCGGCACAATCCGTATTGGTGACGAGGTGCGCAAGGTTTCATAACTTACTTCGCTTCGTCGAGCTTCGCTTTAGCCTCCGCAATCATCGCCTTCACCTTAACCAACTCGTCAAGGGACATGGTCACTCTAACCTGCTCACACACGCCGGTCGTGAGGCTGACGGCATTACCACTGCGCGTTTGCCGGAAAACACCGACTTCAAAATCACCCAGAGTACGGTACTTTCCTTCGAAGCTGGCGAGCTTGGTCATCGATTCGTTCACGCGCGACACAGCGTCGATGCCCGCAAGCAAACCATCAATCTCTTCGTAATCGATGAACGCCCGATTCTCCTGGGGCCTTTCGTTGCCACCACTCAGTGCAATCACGATCCCGCTTACGCGCGTCGCGCGTGCGGTATCGCGCAACTCAACAGCATCCACGCGAACTCCCCGAACGTCGATGGAGTTTACCTGGGTGAAGCCTTTCACTACGACGGTTCCATAGCGCTCATCGAAAGCTTCGAGTTTGGTACGGGGCTCAATAGGCTCGCAGCTTAGCCTGCGCCAGAACTGTGGACCTGGACGTTGCGCGAAACTCGAGACGCCGGACGTGCCGGCAATGAAGAAAACCAGGACAGCGCAAAACAGCAATCGTGTAAGGGTCATAACCAGCTCCTTGGATATGTTTCGTTGCTACGGTGCAAGTTGGGTTCGCAGCATCAATAAAAGTACTGACAGCTTCGTGAATGCGTCCAGCATTAGCGCGCTTAACTAAAAGTCTGGTGCGAATGCTAGCGAAGAATAAGGGTGCCTGACTAGTTCTGGCAGCGTCGGACAGCTTTGCACAAAAACTCCCGCATGCAGTCCCGCGATAGCGTCGGCTTCGCCGACTTAAAAGCAGACTCTGGTGCAAAGCCGCGTCGTACACTCTCCGCGCCTTTCGTTCTTAGGCGCATGGCTCTATCCCTACTTAACGCCTCTCTCATCTCCGCGTTCCGCTAATCCAGACATTTGCTTCCCTCGCGGTTGCCATTCACGGTTCGCTGGATCACTTGTTACCCTGTACCGGTGAACCTCGTTGACGTCTTACTCCTTGTCCTGATTCTGCTGAGCGTATTTTACGGTTGGCGGCGCGGTTTTATTCTGGGCGTCCTCGACCTCCTGGGTTGGGCCCTGGTCATCATTTGTGCATTGCGGTTTTATCAGCCGCTCGCAAAATGGTTAGGAGCGAACGTCGAAGTCTGGTCAGAAGTCTGGGACCGGCCAATAGCTTTTACAGCGATCGCTTTGGTTGTCGGGGTGTTAATGCAGGTAGCTGCGCATAATTTACTGCGCCGGATACCCAGAGACGTTCACGAGCGCATAGCAAATCGAATCTTCGGTTTGCTTCCCGGAGTCGCCAGCGGTGTGATCACGGCGGCATTAGCCGCGGCCCTGTTGCTCGCGGTGCCGTTCAGCGAAGCCCTGCACGAACGCGCGCGCGAGAGTGCACTCGCAAATCGACTAGCCGTCTATGCACAGCAGCTGGAGACTCAGTTGCATCCGGTCTTCGCCGAGGCCGTTGCTGAAACTCTCAACCTGCTTACCGTCCAACCGGATTCGCATGAACGCGTATCGTTGCCTTACAAGATTACGAACGCACGGCCGCGGCCCGAATTGGAGGCGCGGATGCTCGAACTCGTTAACAAGGAAAGACTAACGAATGGTTTGCGACCCTTAGTCCCGGATCCAGAGCTCACAGTGGTAGCGCGTAAGCATTCTGGAGATATGTTCAGTCGCGGATACTTTGCCCATGACACGCCTGAAGGCCGCAGTCCGTTCGATCGTATGCACGATGGAGGTGTTTCATTTCGGGCCGCCGGAGAGAACCTGGCGCTCGCGCCCACGCTTCAGGTGGCGCACAATGGGTTAATGAATTCGCCTGGTCACCGCGCTAATATTTTGGGCAAGGACTTCGGTCGAGTCGGCATTGGCATTCTTGACGGTGGCATGCGTGGCTTGATGGTGACGCAGAATTTTCGCAATTAAAAACGAACTTAGTACTTTGAGCTTTGTAACTTTGTTCTTTGAACTTAGTACTTTGTTTTACCAGAGTTGATTGATTCCCGAAGACAAAGTACAAAGTACAAAGTACCAAGTACAAAGAACAAACGCGCTAGTTCAAGTTCAGCTCTCAAGTCTGCTGATTGATCATGTCCCGTCACGAAGAAACGTTTCAGATCCCCCTGCCACCACCACAAGCCAAGGCCGTTTGCGGGCACGCTATCGCCTCCTTAAATTTGCCCGCCTCAGATTTGGGGTATGGCTACTCCTGCGCTGAGAGTTTTCAGTTTGGTTTCAGCTGGCCCGTGACCATGAACGTAATCATTGACTACGGCGATCCGGGCATGAGTCGTATCACTATCGGAGCTACCAATTTTGGTTTTGGCCCGATCCAATCAAGTCACGTCCGCGGGAAGGTGATCAGTTTACGGGCGCGGATCGAACAGCTGGTGCAACAGCCGCCAGCGAATTGATGATTGGCGGTTACCGATTGCTTGCTGATTTCTGACTGCGGATTGGAGTTGGTTGCGGCCGACTTTGCCCGAGAAGTTGTGAGCCAGCATCGGTTCGGCTTTGCCGCCGGATGTGAGGCGGCGGCTTCGCCCCGCCGTAAGCGCCTTGTATCAGTCTGGGGCTGTGCCCCTCGTGGGCTTTGCCCCGTACCTCGAGGGCAGAGCTGCACCCAGGGCACAGCCCTAACTTCTAATCGACTCAACGGCGCGGCAGAGCCTGCGTCTCACATCCGGCGGCAAAGCCGAGCGCAATCGGCAATCATCAATCGCCAATCACATCAGTTCTTCTTCGCTTCGCGGCCAGTCGGCGCGTAGCAGTCGCGAAAGCGCCCGATCCGCAAGCAACTTCCCACCTGTCTGACAGGTCGGACAATAGTTTGTTTCGTTAGCTGCGTAACGAATACGGCGCACCTTGCTGCCGCAACGCGGACATGGTTCCTGATACTTTCCGTGCACTGCCATCTCGGGCCGAAAGGCAGTAACCTTCTCCGGAAACTTTCCCCCAGCGTCTGCGCGCAACAGTTCCACCCACTCTGTCAGCAGCGCGCGCGTCGAGTTGAATAAGCATTCGATTTCTTCCGGCCGCAATTTCTGCGTTAAGGCGATGGGTGAGAGCCGCGCGTGCCAAAGAATTTCGTCTGAGTATGCGTTGCCGATACCACTGAACAAGCGTGGGTCTGTTAGCGCACGCTTTAACGTGTGATTAGCCGACTGAAGCACGGAGGCGAACTGAGACAGGTCAGACTCGAAGATTTCAAGGCCACCCGGATCGAGACTTTTGAGTGCCGCTTCTCCTGCGACGAGGTGTAAGGAAGCCCGCCGCTGCGTGCCTGCTTCTGTCAGCGAAAGCGTTCCATTACCGAATTCAAAGGTGGCGAGATTGCGTTTGTTGGGAAGCTTGGCAGTCCCGTTCTTCCTGGTTGGTTTGCGAGCGTCATCTTTCCACTGCAGCCGTCCCGCGATCATTAGATGAAGCACGAGCCAAAAGTCGTTTGCGAAACCAAAGCAGATGCGCTTCCCTACGCGGCGCAGGGCTACAATCTTTTGTCCATGTACACTGACTAAGGGCGGCGCAGCGGTTCGCAACAAAAACGGCGAACCGAGAGTAATGCGAGTAAGTGTTTCACCCAGAATCCTCTTATCAAGCGCTTCGAGGTAGATGACGATGTCGGGAAGTTCCGGCATGGAGGGCATCGTAACGCAGATCTGATTTTATTTGAGATGGCCGATGGCCAATGGTGGATTCAACTTCAAAGCGCAACAGAGAATAGCGAAAAATACGGAACCGGGAGCGTTAGCGACCGCATTCAACTGCAATCGATCAGGTTTTGAAAGGCGGCGATTATCCGGGTTTCACTAAGGTCGTATCTCGAGCCTGGCGTCCACTTGAATGCGGTCGCTAACGCTCCCAGTACTGTACCGAGTGGCGATGTTACTCGAATGCTGTCGCTTACCACTCTCGAACTTATCCACTGCGTCACAGGAGAAGCTCGGATGGCTTATTGCCGAAGGGGCAAGCGTCAATCGATAATTGGCAATCGGCAATCGGCAATTGGCAATCTCTAGCGGCTTTATGACAGCTATCAAAACAGACGCAATCATCGTAGGAGCGGGACCGACGGGGTTGTCGCTTGCCTGCCAACTGCAACGATTCGGAATCGAGTTTGTTGTTATTGAGAAAAATGAAGGCGTCACAAAGTTTTCCAAAGCGATTGGTGTCCAGGCACGGACGCTTGAGATCTACGAGCAGCTCGGTTTGGCCGAGAAGGCAATTGCGGGGGGCGCGATTGCCGCGAAGGTGAGGTTGCTCGTACGAGGCAAAGTCCGCGGCGAAATTCATCTGTCGGAGTGGGGAAGAGGCTTTAGTGCTTATCCATTCCTGCTGATGTTTGAGCAGAGCAAGAATGAGGAGTTGCTCTACGAGTACCTTAGGGCTCACGGCAAAGAAGTTCAGTGGCAAACGGAATTGGAAGCGTTCACTCAAGACAATGCGGGCGTAAGAGCGACCATGCGCACGGCAGGTGGGGAATTTCAGACCCTCGAAGCGAAGTATTTGGTTGGGTGTGATGGGGCCAAAAGCAAAGTCAGACACGAATTAGGTTTGACGTTTGCCGGCAGCACCTTCGAGCGCTTGTTTTATGTGGCGGACGCGCGCATTGATTGGGAGTTGCCGCACGACGCGGTGCAGGTTTCCCTGGCGCGCGAGGTGTTTGCAGCTTTCTTCCCGATGCAAGGAGAACACCGCTATCGCATCGTCGGCCCTTTCCCGGAAGGCGCGCATGAAGATGACGAAGTTCTGTTTGAGGAAATTGAAGCGCAGATAAAGAGCGAAGCCCAGCTGCAGCTGGAAATATCCGACGTCCGATGGTTTTCACTTTATAAAGTTCACTCGCGACGTGTTAACAAATTTTCCCAAGGCAGAGGCTTTGTCGCCGGCGACGCCGCGCACATTCATAGTCCGGTGGGCGCACAGGGAATGAACACCGGAATCCAGGATGTTTACAATCTCGCCTGGAAGCTTGCCTTCGTGATTAAGGGTCGCGCCGGGACGCAACTGCTCGAGACTTACAATCAGGAGAGAATTGCCAATGCGAAGCGTCTGCTAGCCACCACTGATCGCATGTTCGAGTTCGCCGCGGGCTCAAGCGGGCTACTCAGTCTGATTCGCACGACCATCTTCCCGCCCGTTGCTGGCTTCATTACCAATCTTGAACCGGTTCGCAAAAGGTTCTTTCCTCTAATCTCGCAAACGGGAATCAGCTACCGCGACGGCGATCTCAGCGATCACGCGGGCGATGCCGCCTTCAAGGTTAAAGCTGGCGATCGAATGCCTTATTTCTTGATTAACGGCCGTAACAGTCATAGCTATCTGCATGAACCAAAATTTCACTTGCTGGTCTTTGCGAACAGGAAAGACTCATATGAATCCATCCGGCAGGCATTTGAAAGTGAGTATCATGGTATCGCCGATCAGCAATTCTTCGTCCTCGATGAACGAGCCAGGGGGGTCTTCGGCAGCAACGAGCCTTTTCTTTTGTTGTTAAGACCAGACAATCACATTGCCTTTCTCTCAACAGAAGTCTCGTTAGCACGTGCGCAAGCGTACTTCGAGCAATTCATCGCGGAGAAATTGTGACTCCGAAGCCGCGCCACGTTTTGCAAAATGGGAGCGCCCACGGATCATCGCATCAAGACCTCTTCATTCTCACCGGCCTAAAGGCCGGTGATCAGGTGTGCACTCTCATTCTCACCGGGCTTTAGCCCGGTTAGCCAGATGTGCCTCTCATTCACACCGGCCTAAAGGCCGGTGAGCCAGATGTGCCTCTCATTCACACCGGCCTTTAGGCCGGTGATCACGCCAGGAAAAATAAGGAGAACCGTTTCAACGGTTTCTTAAATTTTTTAGCAAAAGATTCTTCAAGAAAGTTGGTGAGAGGAGTTTCGCCACTTGATAGCCATGGTGGTGGGTGCAGGCGATAATGCTCTTGTTCGTACACCCCCATTGCTCTTGCGGACATCCTCACCATGTCAATTCACTCTTACTCACGTCTATGGGTCCATCTAATCTGGGAAACCCTGCGGCGAGAACCCATGCTGAGCAAACCAGCAGCCGCATTAGCGTCAACTAACCTCACCAAATATTCCCGTGACAAGAACATTTACATGAAGATTAATTTCTTCAATGCGGACCATACACATGCCTTGATTGATCTTCCTACAGACAAGTCGATAGAGCAGGTCGTTCAACTTCTAAAAGGAAGCTCGTCTCATTGGATAAACGAACAAAAGTTGATCAAGGGAAGGTTTGCATGGGGACGAGGTTACGGAGCGTTCTCTATTTCACACTCAGATGTAGATCGGGTGGCTCGGTACATCGCCAACCAGGAAGAACACCATCGCAAATGGACATTCGCCGAAGAGTATGGGTTATTTGTGAAAAGATATGGCTTAGAGTGGCGCGATGAATTAAACCGTTGAAACGGTTTCTCCTTATTTTCCTGGAGTGCTCACCGGGCTAAAGCCCGGTGAGCATGAGATGGGCGCACCAGCACCGGCCTAAAGGCCGGTGAGAATGAGAGAAGTGTCATCCCCGCAGAATCCTGATCTGACAAGTCTCCTGTGGCTAGATGCTTGATTAAAGCGATCTATCCTCAAAAAGTATTCTCAAGCAGAACCCTACGGCCCCCTTTTGCGTAAGAGTCCTTTAACTGTTTCCCCAAACCCATCCCGACTAAGCCAAAGCGAGCGACTTGAAATACAATTGAACCATGCTTCATCTCCCGAAAGTTCCTCTCTTCGCAATCTCCCTCTGCCTGCTTCTATCCGGGTGCGCCAACAAAGCGCAACAGAGTTTTGACCGGCCACCATCCCCCGTTCAGGTAACCGCAGCTGTCAGCCAGGACGTGCCGACCTATATAGACGCGATTGGCAAGACTGTGGCGCGCGAAGTGGTTTCGATTCAACCTCAAGTTTCCGGACGAATCACCAAGATTCATTTCACCGACGGAGCAAACGTCAGAAAAGGCGAATTGCTTTTTACAATCGACACCAGACCGTTCGAAGCGAGCTTGAGACAGGCGCAGGCTAATCTCTCCAAGGACGGCGCCCTCAAAAAACAGGCTGAAGCCAATCTGGCAAAAGAAATTGCCCAGGCGAACTGGGGCCTCGCTCAGGTCGAAAGGTATCGCACCTTAGTGCAGCAAGGCGTAGTTCCCCGCGAGCAATACGAAGAGTTGCGCGCCAATTACGAATCACTGAGAGCGAACGTCGAGGCAGCTCGCGCTGCGGTGCGCAGTGCGGATGAAGAAATCAAAGTCGATGCGGCAGCCGTTGAGAACGCGAAGGTCAACCTCAGTTATTGTTACATTCGTTCACCAATTGATGGTCGCGCCGGACAACGGCTGGTGGATCTTGGCAATGTGGTTAACCCGGGCGGCTCCAGCAACAACGGCGGTGACGGAAGTTCCACCAACAGCAATGCGCTGCTGGTGATCGAACGTCTGGATCCGATCTACGCTGACTTCACCATTTCGCAATCGAGTCTCACCGCCGTGCAACAACAGATGCGCGCGGGATCACTCAAAGTCGAAGTTCATCTCCCCGATATGGTTGATGAGATGGTCGCCGGCCAACTGACCTTTGTCGACAATGCGGTGCAGACCACGACGGGCCAGGTAACTCTGCGCGCGACGGTCCCCAACAGCAACCATCGTTTCTGGCCCGGCCGCTTTGTAAACATTCGTTTGGTCTTGAACACAATTCACAGCGCGGTATTAGTTCCTGCCTCCGCACCGCAAATGTCAGCGAAGGGATCTTTTGTTTATGTAGTCAAGCAGGACTCGACTGCCGAACAACGTCCGGTGTCTCTGGGTCAGCGCCAGGGCGATCTGATCGTTGTGGAGTCAGGTGTCGCAGCGGGTGAACAGGTCGTAACAAATGGCCAACTCGGCGTGACACCCGGTGGCAAGGTTCTGATTGAGCAGCCGCGCGAGGCAGGCGCGGCGGCAGCTAACAGTGGCGGTTCGAAATGAATCTCTCCGAGCCATTCATCCGACGGCCCGTCATGACCGCGGTGCTGACTCTCTCAGTGATCCTCTTTGGAGTGCTGAGTTATTTTCAGCTGCCCGTCAATGATCTTCCCGCCGTCGACTATCCGGTTATTCAGGTGGTGGTGGGATATCCCGGGGCGAGTCCGGATACGATTGCCAACAATATCGCCACGCCGCTTGAACGCCAGTTCATGCAAATCAATGGACTGGAGGTCGTAACTTCTCAGAGCACTCAGGGAGTGGCCATACTCACGCTCCAGTTCGCGCTCGAGAAAAACATCGACGCCGCCGCGACCGATGTGCAGACGGCAATCTCGCAGGCGATCGGCAACCTGCCCGCGGATCTTCCTTCGCCGCCGACTTATTCCAAGAGCAATCCCAACGACCAGGCGCTCATGTACATCGCGTTGACGAGCGATTCAGTGACGTCGGGCCAGCTCTACGACTATGCGAGCACCCAGGTTGGTCAACGTCTCAGTATTCTTCCCGGCGTCTCGCAGGTGAATGTGTTCGGCAGTAAGTCGGCAATTCGCATCAAGGCCAACCCGTCAGCGATGTGGGCGCGCGGGATTTCGATTGATGATCTGAATGCCGCGATTAAGAGTGGCACCAGCTACACCGGCGCTGGTCAACTGGATAGCGATTCCAGCACGGCCATCCTCAGCCCCAAAGGACAACTGGAAACACCGGAACAGTATGGCAACTTGATTGTCGGCGGTACGAGTAACGCGCCCATCTACTTGCGAGACGTCGCCACCATCCAGCAGTCGGTGCAGGACGAGCGCGTCAACATGCGCTTCTGGGTACGCGGTTATCCCGTGCCGTCAGCAACCGTGATCCTTGCAGTCAACCGCCGCGCGGGCGCGAACGCAGTCGAAGTCTCGAGATCCATTCACAGTGTCCTACCAATGATCGCCGCGGAGCTACCCGGTTCAATTCGCGTTACGCCCATTTATGACCGCTCGCAGAACATTGTGCACTCGGTTACCGACGTGCGGATGACTTTGATCATTGCTTTCATGCTCGTTGTGATCGTGATCTTCGCTTTTCTCGGTCGCGTGACCGACACGCTCATTCCGGTAGTCGCCCTGCCGCTCTCGTTGCTGATCACTTTCATCGCCATGCGCGCGCTAGGTTACAGTCTCGACAACCTATCGTTGATGGCTTTGACACTCGCGATCGGATTTTTGGTAGACGACGCGATCGTCTTCTTGGAAAACACCGTGCGCCGGATGGAGCGCGGCGAACAGCCTTTCACTGCCGCCATCAACAGTGCCAGGGAAATCAGTTTCACGATCATGTCGATGACGATTTCGTTGGCAGCCGTATTCATTCCCCTTGTGTTTATGACTGGCCTCGTCGGACGCATTTTCCGCGAGTTTGCCGTCACGATCGTCATCGCGATTCTCGCTTCTGGTTTGGTTTCGTTAACACTCACCCCGCTCATGTGCGCGCGCTTGCTGAAAGGGCGCGGCGAAGGTTTTAGCAAAACCTGGGTAGAGCGCGTGATCGGCGGCATCGAGAAACGTGTGCTCGCGCTGTATGGCGGCTCGCTCTGGTGGTTCTTGCGTCATCGCTGGATCTCCCCGGTGATCTGGATTCTCTGTCTCGCCGGTACGATTGTCCTGTTCATCTTCGTGCCGAAGTCGTTCTTACCGCCGGGTGATAGCAGCGTTATTTTTGGTGCGTTTATCGCCCGCGAAGGTTCTTCGCCGAAACAAATGCAGGAGTATCAGACTCGTGTCGACGAAGTCTTACAAAACGATCCGCACGTCGTTACCGAGTTCACGCTGACGGGAGCGACTGGGTTTCTGGCTTCCAATCAGGGAATCACTTTCACACTGATCAACCCACCCGAGGAACGCCGGCCTATTGCGGAAGTCACCGCCGAGTTGATGGGAAAACTCAATTCCATTCCCGGCCTGATGACATTCCTGCGCCCGTTTCCTGTTTTGGAAATCAGCACCGGAGTTACGAGTCAGAACCAGGGACAGTACGCGTTTACAGTTTCCGGAGCGAATCCCCAACAGGTTTACGATGTGGGGCAGAAGCTGATGGCAAAGCTGATGGAATACCCGGGCTTTCTTAGCGTCTCGTCAGACTTTTACAACAACACGCCCAACCTAAGCATCGACATTCGCCGCGACCAGGCGAAGACGTATGGTGTGTCTGAGGCGAGAATTCTCACGCTCCTCCGCAACGCCTACTCGCAAAACTATCTCTACCTGATCAAGAAACCGGATGATCAATATCAGGTGATTCTGGAGATGGAGGACGCCGCGCGTGAGAATCCGGAAGATCTGTCCTTGCTCTATATCAAAACCGATGACGGACAACGGCTGGTGCCGCTTAAGGAATTGGTAACCTGGAAACAAACGCTCGGACCGCAGACAGTGAACCACCTGAATCAGTTCACCAGCATGTCGCTCTTTTTCAATCTCAAACCCGGTGTCGCGCTCGGCGATGCCACAAATTTCATCAATCAGTCGGCGCGCGAGATTGTGCCGCCCGGCGTGCGCGCGGAGTTGCAAGGCGAAGCCCAAACTTTCGCCAGCACTGTCACGAGCCTGACGGTTCTGATGGCGCTCGCTGTCTTCGTGATGTACGTGATTCTGGCAATCCTGTACGAGAGTTACGTGCACCCGCTCACAGTTTTGTCGACCCTGCCTACCGCGCTTGTTGGCGGATTGTTGACGTTACTTGTGTTTGGTCAGGAAGCTTCGCTCTACGCATTTGTCGGCATGTTCATGTTGATGGGCATCGTGAAGAAAAATGGCATCATGATCGTCGACTTTGCGCGTCACCGAGTTGAGGCGGGAGAGCAAGCGGAGCAGGCAATTCACGATGCCAGTATGGATCGCTTCCGCCCGATCTTAATGACGACGTTGGCGGCTGTCTTTGGTGCGCTGCCGATCGCCCTCGGTTATGGTGCTGATGGTTCGTCGCGCCGTCCGCTTGGGCTGGTGGTGGTGGGCGGCCTGGTGGTTTCGCAGTTCATCACGCTTTACATCACTCCGGTAATTTATCTCTATCTCGAACAGTTTCAGGAAAACGTTCTGGATCGCTGGTCATTCTTCCGTTCACGCCGTTTGCAGAAGCAGCCGATAGAAGCTGCCCGCAGTCCACAAACGTTGCCGGCTGATGTGGCGATCGACGACTGAATGTCGTTTATCTCTTTGTTGCGATAAGAAAAGACATTTTTCATTTCTCATTTTTCATTCAATGACCTCGGTTCGTGTTGATTGGTGTGAGTTCGTGGTTCGATCTTGAAAGGGATGACTGAGGTTTAACCGCATGCCTCCCGACTCCTGATTCAGCTATACTCCGTTCGATCCTTTAGCCGCCCCCCCTTAGCAATGTCATACAACTTAAACTCTATTCATGCTGTTCAGTCTCTATGTCGTCAAACGCTCTCGCACCGGACTAGGCTTGTTCGCGCAACACCCGATTCCCAAAGGCACCAGAATCATCGAGTACACTGGCCCGTTGATCTCCAACAAGATTGTTGACGAAGCTAAAGGTAAATATTTCTTCGGCATCAATTCTCGATGGTCGATTGACGGCAGCGTTCGCGACAATATCGCGCGCTACGCCAACCATTCGTGTCGCCCCAATGCCGAGGCAATTATTCAGAACCGCAGAGTTTGGATCTGGGCCAAGCGCAACATTAAGGCGGGGGAAGAGATCACCTACAATTACGGTCGCGAATATTTCGACAACGTGATCAAGCCCATCGGCTGCAAATGCGCTGGGTGTGTTTCGGCTCACTAGAGCTCACCCATTAAGCACCGTTTGCGGCTTGCCGCCTTCCGTGCGGTAAGGCTTGCCTTACCGGCCAGCTTTTTTTCTTTACGCGAGGCTGAGCCTCGCGATGGGATGGGATTGGAGTCAACTCCGGTAAGGCAAGCCTTACCGCACGGAAGGCGGCAAAGCCG
>DASSCX010000252.1:0-2283 GCA_035697425.1 Pyrinomonadaceae bacterium
GCATTGAAAACAGCTACGAAGTGCTGCGTCTGGTGATGCACGACCCTTGGTTCGCGTGGTTGCACGATCTTTCGGAGTTGATTGTGAAAATTGACGAGTTGCTGGACGCGAAAGAACCACAGTCGGAAGCGGATGTCGAGGCCGTGTTACGACAAGCACGCGAGCTTACAACGCCGGACGAAAACGGCGGAGAGTTTCAACAAAAATACTTCAGAGCGCTGCAGCGCTCTCCTGATGCGGTGCTGGCCCATGCCGAAACCATGCGCGTAATCGTCAACCTCAAGCCACAATGAAAAGCCCGGGCGACGAGGCCCGGGCCATCACTAACACCAACTGGTAATACCTCTTAAACTACGGCTTCAGTTTTCTGGCAGTGCTCATCGAAAGCGTGGGTTAATTCCTGGGCAATCTCTCCGGGCCCGCGCCCCTCAATTTGATGACGCTGCATCATATAAACGAGCTTGCCGTCCTTCAGCAAGGCGATTGACGGAGAGGACGGCGGAAAGCCTGTAAAGTATGAGCGTGCCTTTTCGGTGGCTTCGATATCCGCGCCCGCGAACACAGTAGCGACTTTGTCGGGACGGGTTTCGTGCTGCAGTGCCAACGCGATTCCCGGCCGCGCTTTTCCCGCCGCGCAGCCGCAGATTGAATTCACCACCACCATCACCGTTCCTTCGGTGCTTTGCAGTGTGCGATCTACGTCCGCCTCTGTGCGCAATTCTTCGACCCCTAAACGCGTAAGCTCTTCGCGCATCGGCCGGATCATGATTTCTGGATAAGGCATTTTTTATGTTCCCCTTCTCTAATCTTGTGGGTCGAGTTTAGCAGGACATTTGTCATTCGTCATTTCTCATCGGTGGATTCAACTCCAAAGTTGCAACACCTGTGACGCACTGGGCAGTACGGGAGCGTTAGCGACCGCATTCAAGTGACGCCAGACTCGAGATTCAGACCTTGGTGAAACCCAGTTCTGGACGTCCAATCCAATGATCGACCGAATGTCAGGCACTTCAGCGCCTTCGGCGCTCCTGCAACAGCGAGCTGTTGAGTTGCACTTCCGAGTTGAATCCACCAATGGCAAATGGAAAATGCCTTCTTCTTTAGTTGGCTAAGCCTTCCGAATCGAAATGGTGCGCGGATCATCGCCGTCTCCCGAGATGCCAATCCGCCAGACAGAATCCGGCAGGCGGTAATCACGAAGACGCTCTGCCCATTCGATGACGATCACCGCCTTCTCGTTTGTGAGTAACTCGTCCAAATCAACTGCATGTGCAGCCGACGCGCCAGCATCGAGCCGGTAAAGATCAATGTGGTACAGCGTCAGCAGGCCTTCGTGAGGGTTCACGAGGGTGAACGAGGGACTTGTAACCTCTTCACTATCGATTCCCAGGCCTGCCGCAATTCCCTTAACCAGTATTGTCTTGCCGGCGCCGAGTGCTCCACTCAACAAAAGAATTTCACCACCCTTGAGTTCCTTCCCGATTCTCGAGCCGAGAGAGAAGGTTTCATCGGCGCCGGCAGAAAGCCACTCGCCCACAGGGACGCGAGATTGGAATGACGTGACCATGATCAAGGTCTCTCCCCATCTGGATCCAGCGCACGAATCGCGGCGCTCAGGTGACCTTGAATGTCTGACGCCAACATCGTTCTCATTCCCAGCTCGACAGCCGCAGAATCGCCCGCAACGCCGCCGACGTAGAGCGCTGCGATCGTTGCTGAGAGCGCGTCCGCTTCATGCCGCAAAGTCCCGTAGGCTTGAGCCAGAAAACCGGTGATAACGCCGGTCAAGGTATCGCCCGCTCCAGCTGTGCCCAATCCAGCGTTGCCGGTTGGATTAACAAACACGCGCCCATCGGGCGCCGCCACAATGCTGCGCGAACCTTTCAAAACCAAAATTAAATGATGAGCTTTGGCGAACTCGCGCGCGGCTGCCATCCGATCCAGCAACGCCGACTTATCATCGGTTCCCAACAATCGCAGCATCTCTCCCTGGTGTGGCGTCAGTATCAACGGACGTTCCTGGGAGCCGCGTAGTGTTTGCGGCCAGGGCGCCAGGCAATTTAATCCGTCGGCGTCGATCACGACTGGCGTTACTCGTTCAGCCACTACCGTCCTGACAAAGTTACGCGTGCGTTCGTCTGAAGAAGAAAGCCCCGGCCCAATTGCCACAACATCGGCTTTGGTAGCTAAAGTTCTGACGTGCTCGATCGCTTCGTCACTGACTGCGCCGCGATCAGTCTCCGCGAGTGTAGCCGTGATCACTTCCGGCATGGCCGCCGTGGC
>DASSCX010000253.1:0-5501 GCA_035697425.1 Pyrinomonadaceae bacterium
CTCGACGTGAAAAACCGGATACTCGTGTTCTAAAGAGTAGTAACCGTAATGATCCCCGAAAGGTCCTTCCATCCGCCGCTCATGAGGCAGTGCGTGGCCAATAAGCGCAAACTCCGCCTCGGCTGCGAGGCGGTGGCCGGACGCGATCGGGTTCTTACTCATGCGCAGCTTCTCTCCGGCAAGCAACGAGGCAAGCACCAGTTCCGGAACATCTTCGGGCAAAGGAGCGATGGCAGCGAGAATGAGCGCGGGCGGACCGCCAAGAAAGACAGTGACAGGAAGACTCTGGTTGAGCGCTTCGGCTTCCTTGTAATGAAAGCCGCCCCCTTTCTGAATCTGCCAATGTAAGCCGGTTGATTGCTCATCGAAAACCTGGAGCCGGTAGATTCCGAGATTATGTTTACGAGTCTTCGGGTTTTCCGTGTAGACGAGGGGAAGGGTGATGAACGGTCCGCCATCCTCCTGCCAAGTCGTCAAAACCGGAAGTTCGCTTAAGCGGGCGGGACGATCAATGACCTCACTGACAGGTGCCTTACTCGTGTTGCGCGTGCCCAGTTTAAACAGATCGCGCGCGACTGATCGGTGCTTCCAAAGTTCAGCGCCACGCGGGGGCAATAAGGCTTCAGCAATCTTCGCAAGGTCGCGCATGAGCGCTTCCGGTTTGGGACCAAAGGCGAGTTCGATGCGGCGCGCTGTGCCGAACAGATTCGTCACAACGGGATACTTGCTGCCCTTGATTCGTTTAAAGAGCAGTGCCGGCCCCTCTTGCTCGATTACGCGCCGGTGAATCTCCGCCGCCTCTAGATAAGGATCGACTTCGGTTTCAATTGTGATGATATCTTTTTCGCGCGTGAGCAGGTCGAGGAATGTGCGCAGGTTTCGGTGCATGCTGGGCTTTGAGTATAGCTCAACACGGTGGACTTAGTACTTGGTGCTTAGTACTTGGAACTTTGTGCTTTGTTTTCGTTATAAAGTCTTGAGAGGCAATCCGACCGAGCATCCATCACGTTTCTAGGGACAGAGTTCAAAGTACAAAGCTCAAAGTACAAAGTTCATAAGTCAGGGGTCGATTTTCTCCGAGCTACTCACGGTGCGCGGACGCGTCGGTTTTGCGGGTTCGCTTTGTCCCAAGCGTGCTTCAATCTTGACGATGGCGTCTTCGGCAGCGGCAGCGACGCCTGGAAGAAAAGAATCGCGAAATGGAGTTATAAGCGCGAGGCTTTCCTGATCGCCAATCACCGCGAGGGCTTCGATTAAGCCTGCTGTGATCCGCGCCGGCTTGTCTTCATCCTTGAGATAACTGTGAAGCAGGGCCGGAGTATCTACCTTACTGAGGTAACCCACCGCCTGATCGTGACGACCGGAATCTAGCTCACGCACGATCTGAAACAGCATGTCCGACTTGCCCATGCGATAAAGCGCCCACTGGAGCGCCAGCCTCACGTTCTTGTTTTTCTCCTGAAAGTGGTAGCCCTCGACAAGTTTCTTCTGCTCGACAGCCGCGAGTCGCGCCAAGGCCTCAGCTGCTTCTTGCCGCACTACCGGGTCGTAGTGACCAAGTTGCCGCGCCCAGCGCGCTCCAACCTCACGCGGATCACCGGCGTCGTCGCTTGCGGATGCCTGCCCGAAGCAGAGACTAGGAGCGCAAACAAATATTAATAGAATCAGACCTCTCAACATTTGGTGTAGCATTCGTCCATTCATAGTTTTTTTCAATCTGCCGCAATAATCGTTATATGTTTTTCATTCTCAACGGGCTTCAGCCCGGTGGCCGTCGGGCAACCGAAACTCGAAACCGTTCAAACGGTTTCCCCCTTGAATTAACTCGCAGCACCGCGCTGAAGCGCGGTGAGAATGAGAGCTACTTCGCAGCTGTCGCGCTTGCCTTGCGCAGCGCGGCGCTATTGAGATCCAACTCTGTCAGCGGAATCACTTCTACGTTCGCAAACTGTTTCTTTAACGGCTCCAGAAAGTCCTTCGCATTGCCAACGATGATGATGTGCGCATCCTTGGCTGGAAGTCGCGATCCGGCGAACTTTTGTACGTCGGCGGCAGTAACTGCCTGGACATTTTTAATGTAGTTATTGATCTCATCCAGACTGAGACCATAGAGCGCTAACGAAGCCACCTGAAAGACCAGCCCATCCGTTGTTTCCAGGTTGCGACCAAACCCGCCAATCAAAACCGCTTTGCGCGGAGTCAACTCAACGTCGGAAACAGGCTCGCTGGCGAGGCGACTGAGTTCATTAATCAAGAGACCGGCAACTTCGGCTCCGGACGGATTTTTCGTCTGCGCCGAAGCTACGAAGGGTCCCGATTCGCGACGCACATCCAGCGAGCTGCGCGCGCCATAACTAAGCCCACGCTTGATCCGAATCTCCTGATTCAATCTTCCGGAATAGCCGGAGAGGATCGAATTCGTAACAATGCCACGGAAGTAATCAGGGTCGGTGCGACTGATGCCGACGCGCGCGAGCAGCACTGCCGCTTGCCCTGCATCGGGCATGTCAACGACGACTACGCGTTGCTTTTCGTCGGCGCGAATCCTGCCAGCTTGTGCCCGCGCGGGCAGTGCTGTTGCCGGCTTCGACCAATCGCCAAAGAGACGCTCTGCAAGCTTGAAAGCATCCGCAGCTTTGATTGAGCCTCCCATGACGAGCACGGCGTTATCAGGCCGGTAATACTGCGCGTGTAGGCCGACGATATCGGCCTGCTTAATGCGCGGCAATGATTCGGGTGTGCCTGCAAGCGGATGTCCATAAGCAGCGTCGCCAAAGACGATGCGCGCCGCCACAAAACCGGCCAGGGAGCCAGGTTGTCCTAACGTAACGCTCAGGTTATCGATGTACTGTTGGCGCAAACGTTCAATCTCTTCTTCCTGAAAAACAGGATTCCTCACGACGTCTGCAAGGATACTCATGGCGGGCTCGATTTTGCCCGACATGACGTTTATGAAAACGCGCGACGCGTCCCATCCCGCGCCCGACTCGATCGTGCCCCCCAGCGCTTCGATTTGCTGAGCAATCTCGGGCGCCGTGCGTGTCTTGGTTCCCTTGGTCAGCAATGAAGCTGTTAGTTCCGCCAGCCCACTCAAGTTTTGCGGATCAACTTCCCCGCCGTTCTTTACCACAACGCCTGCTGAAACGAGCGGAATGTCGTGATCTTCGATCACGATCACTCGCAAGCCATTCTTTAGCGTGCGCTCAGTCGGTTTCGGTATTGTTACTGAACGCGGCGCGGCCGGCGCCGGCGGATTCTCTTGCTGCGCGAGCACGGTGCCCGACAGCAGACTTGTGGCTAACACTGCCGTCGCAAGGCTCATCAGTTTTGAAAACCTGGAAATCATCCTCATTTGCTCCCCTCCTGGCCGGCGGTTGCCTTGGGCCGCATCGACTCTGCCTGATACGTAATCACCACGCGATTAGAGTCAGTGAAATATTTCTTCATGACGCGCTGAATATCTGCGGCAGTAACGGCTTGAAGTTTTTCAATGTCGGTGTTTACCCGCGCTGCATCGCCTAGTAACACGGCGGCCCGCGCCAGAGCGAAGGCCTTGCCGTTACTCGTCTCACGTTCGCGCAGTTCGTTCGTCACCAGTTGGAGTTTTGCTTTGTCGAGTTCGGCGGCCGAAACGAGCGTGTCCTGCATCTTTTTCAGTTCAGCCAACAGAGCGCGCTCAGCCTCTTCAGGTTTCTTCTCACTCGCGAGGATCGCACCGAGAATGAATAGGCCCGGCTGCTCGCGCAGGTCAGCTTGCGCGAAGGCCTCTTGCGCAACCTGCTGCTGGTAAACCAACGACTGATACAAACGCGACGACTCACCACTGGAAAGTATCGCTTCCGCAACATCGAGAGCTGCGGCATCCGCCGAAGCAACGGGAGGCGCTAAATAGGTGAGCGCCACCGCCGGTAAGGGCACGTTCGCCGCATACTCGTTGACACGCTTTTCAGCAGTTCGCTCCGGTTCCTTCACTGTCACACGTGGCAGCGGCCGGTCGGGTTTGGCAACGCGCGTGAAGTATTTGTCGATCCAGGCATCGATCTGTTTTGGTTCAAAGTCGCCAACAACGACGAGCGTTGCATTGTCAGGTCGATAAAAAGTCGAGTGAAACGCTTTCACATCATCGAGAGTGGCGGCATCGAGTTCCTCAATGCTGCCAATGCCCGGTCGCCGGTAAGGATGCGCCGTAAAGGATTGCTTCTCGATAGCGTAAAAGAAGCGTCCGTAGGGTGGCGCCAAAACGCGTGAGCGGAATTCCTCTTTTACGACGTCGCGCTCCGACTTGAAGTTCTTTTCGTCAACATTGAGCGAGCCCATCCGGTCGGCTTCGGCCCAGAGAAGGGTTTCAAGATAATTGGAAGGAACTACTTCGTAGTAGTTCGTGAAATCGTCCCAAGTGGAAGCGTTGTTGATGCCGCCCACATCTTCTGTAAGACGATCCATCATCTCGTCCTTCATGTTCTTCGTGCCCTTGAAGAGCATGTGTTCAAAAAGGTGTGCAAAACCGCTCCGGCCTTCCGGATCGTCTTTCGAGCCCACTTTGTACCAGACCTGAATTGCCACCGTCGGACTCGCGTGATCTTCAACCGTCAGCACGCGCAGGCCGTTTGCTAAGGTGCGATCGCGATACGTAAGGCGCGGCATCGTTTGCGCGCGCGACACCGGGGCGAAACCGCTGGCGGATAGAAGCAGGCTTAGTACTGCCAGAACAAACTTAAAATTACGTAACATGTTTTTGATACTCCAGGATCGAGTGTGGAAGAGTCGCGGTTCAGCGCTTCGATGACTGCCGTCAGGCTGCTGTTGCTTCGGGGAGGGTAGTGACAATTGAGAATCAATCAAGGTCGAGCGGGTTGACATAGGGCTTGTCTTTGTCTTTTTCGGCGCGTTTCATTGCCTCTTGAAATTTCTCTTCGAGAATACGGTCGCGATCCTTCATCGAGCTTAACTCCTGGGCAAAGATTTGCTCCCGCTGCTGCTTCTGTTTGTCCAAGCCCTTTACCATCTCGTCAAATGAGGCGAGTGGCTTTGTCTTCTCCTGATGGGACATCAACGCGCCCGTCTGCGCATCGATTGATAGAGTGGCTTCGCAACACGGGCAAATGATCGTGAAGCGTGACGTGTCAACCATGGCTCTCCTTACAACTCACGAGAAATTAATTCCCTTGAAGTATAACACCACCGACGAGGTGAACGTGTCATCTGGAGGGTGGATTTACGAAAAGATGATTTTCCATTTGTCATTTTCCATTTCTCATTTGTCATCATCAATTGCTTTAATCGCGCACAAACTTAGCACAGAGACACGAAGACGGAGAGTCACAGAGGAAGCATTTCAAATGACTCCTGTAATTCCAATAAGAATGCTCGTGTAGCCGTTTCCCTTCCTTTGCGTCTTTGCACCTTTGAGTCTCTGCGCTCAGGGTTTGTGCGCGATTAAAGCAATTCCATAAATCACAAAAAGGCGGCACCATTTGGCGCCGCCCGTTTGTCGATCGTCT
>DASSCX010000254.1:0-6272 GCA_035697425.1 Pyrinomonadaceae bacterium
GGACTTAAACGCATCCTCGCTGACAATGGACCGACCTCCGGGATTACCCAGGTTCGCCTCCGAATCTCAATGATTATCTTCGCGGATGGCACCGCGTGGCGTAATGGTTTTCTTCTCAATCGTGACCCAAACAATCCCAGGCGATATATTCGCATTGACGAACTGCAATCATTTGAAGGTTTGAACCTTCCTCGAACCGGTTTCTCTTTCTTTCCAGAGGAAGGGAATGGAGTGGACGAGCCCTAGATTCTGGTCCCGCGCCGCGGAACAAAGCCTTGCAGCTGACGGCGCGATAGCGTGCTTCTCAAGTAACTTGATTCCTTCAGCTTGAATGCTGATCGCGCGCCGCAGCTGAAGGCAGCGTTGGACGCATCGGATCTTGAATCTAATGAAATGAAGAAACTGGCGGATATTGTTCAGTCTCAGGAGGAACTTTGCCAGAAGTATCAAGCTGAATATGATCCGCCGGATTTAGGACTGAAGCTTAGTATCTCCAAGGACTTCTTCTCTGGAAAGATGCCGCTGAATGGTTTGCGGCATCCTCCAGAAGGAGATACATGCGGTTGGTATTTGTGGGCTGGCGAGGAATTTCCTGAAGCCGACGACGCTTTCGAATCTCTTCACATTGTTCATTTAATTGAGCGCACCTCTGAAGTGGTGAAGTATTTTGGGCTGGCCCCTGGTTGGCGGTTCTTGATGGCCGGTGATTATGAAGATGTATGGTTTGATCCGAAGCTTCTCGAAGTTTAAGGGTGCGTCTGACGCATCAAGCTCGTTGTAGATGCGCCCAACAAAGCCTTGCAGCTGACGGCGCGATAGCATTCTTCTCAAGCAGCCTTGTTCCTTCAGCTTGAATGCTGATCGCGCGCCGCAGCTGAGATACTGTGTTTGTAGTCAAGCAGTTTTTGCAATTTCCGGATCGAAGGGACGACCTGACTTCAAGACACCATAGGCGATGTGCATCAGCTTGCGCATCACCGCTCCGATCACACTCATCTTACTCTTGCCTCTTTGTCGTAAAGCTGCGGCCCAATCTTGAAAGAAAGGACTGCAGCGCAACGCGGTGATGGCGGGAAAGTAGAGGGCCTTGCGCAAACGCGCGTTGCCGATCTTTGATAATCGTACCCGCCCCTTAACACTACTTCCTGATTGTCGCTCACGTGGCACGAGGCCAGCGAAGGCCGTCAACTGCCGCGCACTTCGATACTGTTTGATGTGGGGCACCTCCGCCAGTAGTACGGCGGCGGTGGTGTCGGCGATACCTGGAATAGAGTTGAGCAGTTCGCTCTGTTGCTTCAGAGC
This sequence comes from Pyrinomonadaceae bacterium, assembly GCA_035697425.1. Classification (GTDB taxonomy): domain Bacteria; phylum Acidobacteriota; class Blastocatellia; order Pyrinomonadales; family Pyrinomonadaceae; genus PSRF01. The sequence continues at coordinate 1,303 of DASSCX010000254.1, forward strand.
GGGATGTTGATCGATGTGTTTGCGGATCAGTTTTTCAGTTCGCGTTATCTGCTGCTTGAGATGAGCGATCATCTCTTCGACACTACTTCTGACGGCTGCCACTGTTAGTCCTGATGAGAGCCGATTCTCTTCCGCCACACGCATCTCAATGAGGGACTCGAGTCGGCGCACAAGTGCTTGTAGTTCTCGCAGTTCCGCAGCCGGCGGCTGCCACGCCGGGGGCTCCTGCGCCAGACAAAAGCGGGCGATCAACTCAGCATCCACCCGGTCTGTTTTGGTTCGTGAGAGTCGGCTGGCGGCAAAGGCTTTGATAGCCGCCGGGTTGATAACGCTAACTGTGTGACCACGCTCGTGTAGGTAGAGCGAAAGCGCTTCACCATAAGTGCCAGTAGCTTCCAGGCAGGCGTGCACTTGTTCGCTGCCTTGCCGCAACAGCCAGGAGCTCAATTGCTCAAAGCCGGCAGCGGTATTGGAAAAGACTTTGTGTTTCAGTTTCCCGTTCAAGTGCAGCAGACAAACATTGAACTTTAGTTTGGCAATATCGATACCGAGGTTGGGTAGGCGCATTAGACTGGCTCCTTCGGGATGCGGCGCCGGACCAGCCTTGCGGCATACAAGCTCTGCTTCGAGGGCGAAGCGGCTTCAGATACTGTCCGGTCTCCATGGCGCTCGCAAAGGTTGGCACCGGGAGCTAATCTCAGCTTCGGACTTGGAGTCTTAAGGCCAGCACGGCTTCTCCGGTGCCTGCGGCTGAAGCAAATACTTGCTGCTTCAACACACTTTGGTCAACATACAAAGGCCAGCGTTATATTGCTTCGCTCATCCTGACGATAAATTTGTTGACAGTCATTCCAAAAGCATCTACATACCCAACATAGCTGATTACAACGAAGGGGAGAATATGCGTACCGTCGAGTTTTGGTGTCTCTTGACAGCGCAATATAACAAACCCTTGCCCTTACGGCGCGGTAGCATGCTTCTCAAGCAAACTGATTCCTTTCTGTTTTAATGCTAATCGCGCGCCGCGGCTGAAGTCTGGCGTTCGGCGTTCCATTCTAAAACCGAGTTGTAAGACTAAGCAGAGGAAAAAAACTATGAAACTAGCATTGGGAATTATCTTGATCTTGGTTGGTGGTTTGGCTTTGCTTATAGGGCTGGTCGTCTGTGTCACTACTTTGACTTCGGATTACGCATCCTCAGCTTGCGAGAAAGCCGCGAACGATCAAAAAGCGTTTAGTGAGGCAAGAGAGAATTGCGGGAGTACTACGTCGGACTGTTATAAACAGGCGACTCTGGGGCTAACTACTGAGGACGAGTGCGAGTCTAAAACAACCTTCATGAGAAATCAGTTAATAATGGGTGTTGTGCCCTCCGTAGTTGGAGCTTTCGTGGCTATCGTTGGAGCCATACTGGCTATTCTTGGCTTTATCGGCAGGCGTAAGAAAGTCGCCGCCTGAAATTGGTTTCTTTGTACCTCTCGGTAACAAGTCAATGACGTCAGCCGTAATGCTCCTGTTAGTGAACGGCCGAACACTTGCAGCGGCCTCGCCATGAGCGGGCTTCTTTGTGAAGTTGCGTGGGTGAGCCGCAAGGATGAAGGCTGAGGGATGAAGATGAACGGATCGGTGAAGTGATTTTCATCCGTCATCCCTCCGCCCTCATCCCTTGTTTCCGCGCTGCCCGGTCAACCGGGTCGTTCGGCCGCTAGCACAGTGAGAGGGAAATATGAAGGATGAGCTCGAAAGACTAGAAGACCAACGGCCGTCGTTTCGCAAACCCAGTGCGCGGCCGTAATGCTCGTAGTCTTCCGCGCCGTTCAAGAAAGCGAGTGATCCCAATGGAGAACCGACAACAATTTCGTTGTCTGAGAGTCGCGATCGCCCTCGGTCTGATCCTATCTGCTCCTACCTCGGTGTTCGCCGGGCAGGAACGCCAGGTGTTCCAAGTTCCCTCAAAGGACGGGACACTCATAGCAGTTGAGTGCGCAGGATCGGGCCCGACTCTCTTGATTGTTCACGGAGGCATAGGCGACCGGACTCGATGGACGCCGATGTTCCCTTTGCTCGCGTCGCGTTTTACCGTGTGCGCCATGGACCGCCGCGGGCACGGCACCAGCGGCGACTCCCCCAACTACAGCCTACAGAAGGAAGCCGAGGACATCGCAGCGGTCGTTAACGGTCGACCGGGTACCGTATTCCTGCTTGGCCATTCCTATGGAGGCGTGGCAGCGCTCGAAGCGTCGTTTCTCACCAACAGGATCTCCCGGCTTCTGCTCTACGAACCTCCGCTGCAAGATCGCGTCGATCTCACCGTCGTTGACAGGATCGAAAAGATGATCCAGGACGGCAATCGAGAGCAGGCGGTTGTTACGTTTTTGCGAGAGGTTGTGATGGTTTCGCCGAGCGAACTGGATGCAATGCGCTCACGGCCGATGTGGCGTCGGCTAGTCGATTCGATTGACTCCCATCCTCGTCAAATGCGTGCTCTCGCCGCCTATCGATTCGACTTGAAGCGGCTGCGCACGTTGAGTGTGCCGACGCTGCTTATCAAGGGCAGCGAAACGGATATTCCGGATGTTAAGCGAGCCATGGACAGTTTGATGACGTCCCTGCCATTCCGCACTCAAGTCGTTCTCAAAGGGCAGCAACACAATGCGATGGACACTGGCCGCGAGCTGTTGGCCAACGCAATCACGAACTTTCTGTTCGGTACCGCGGACAGACCGCCCCGAAATTGACCAACGAGCCGCCCAACAATCATCTGAGGCTGACGACGCGGTAGCGTGCGTCCTACGTAACTTCTTGCGTTCAGCTTGAATGCTAATCGCGCGCCGCAAGCTGAAGGTCAGCCTTGGCGCTAGCCTTATTCAGGAGGAGATGGAGATGCTCAAGGCTAAAAGGATTTGCTTGTGTGTATTTCTATTAGCTGCTCGAGCTTTACAGGCACCGGTGGAAAGCCGCCCCTTGCAGTCGCATAGAGAACAGTTTGTGCTGAGTCAGGCGCAGGCATCTCACTTTGCTCGACTCGCCCTCAAGTGCGCGCGGAAGGAGTACCCCAATAAGGTAGACCATGTGATGAACGACGAGACGCAGGTGAGGCCGCCCAAATCTCTCCATCCATCTTTGTATGGGTGCTATGACTGGCATTCATCCGTGCACGGACATTGGCTGCTCGTGCGTCTCTTACGGTTTTACCCTGCCCTCCCGGAGGCGCGAGACGTCCGGGAGACACTGAACGCTAGTCTGACCCCGAATAATATCGAGGCTGAGAACGAGTATTTCCAGGCCACTGGCCGGGCATCGTTCGAGCGTCCCTACGGGTGGGCCTGGCTTCTGAAGCTCCACGAAGAGCTTTACGCCTGGAACGACGTTGATGCAAAAAGATGGTTTGCGGCATTGGAGCCGCTGGCCGATACCATCGTGAAAAAGTATGTTGATTTTTTCGAGAAGCAGACCTACCCGATCCGAGTCGGCACACACTTCAACTCTGCTTTCGGACTGTCGTTCGCCTTGGACTATGCGAATACAGTTAAGAGTACTAACCCCGAGAGGCAGCAAGCACTCCTGAAACTAAGGGAGAGAATCCTTGAGACCAGTCGAAGGTATTACATGTCTGATGTAAATTACCCGGTGGCATGGGAGCCCGGCGGGGACGACTTCTTGTCTGGGAGCTTGATTGAAGCCGATCTGATGCGGCGTGTTTTGCGGCCAGGAGAGTTTAGGCGATGGTTCCATCGCTTTCTACCAGGAATCGCGAATGGGCGTGCCCGCAACGTACTAACTCCGGCCATAGTCTCAGACAGGTCTGACCCCAAAATTGTTCATCTGGACGGGCTCAATCTGAGTCGGGCTTGGTGCATGCGGAGCATAGCCGCATCCCTGCCACGCACCGACCCCGCCCGAAGAGTTTTCGCACGGTCTGCTAATCTCCACGCCGGGGCCACACTGAAGCAAGTCGCAAGCGGTAACTATGAAGGCGAACATTGGTTGGCGTCCTTCGCTGTATACATGCTCACCACTCCTAACCCGGAGTAGTGACTCTTAGTGCTGAAGGGCTTTGCCCTAAAAGTCCGTGTTGTGCCCGCTGCGGCTTTACCGCCGGATGTGAGGCGGCGGCTTGCCGCGCCGGCAACAGCTAGGTTGTTCCCGGGGCTTTGCCCCTGGTTCGGGCTTAGCCCGTAGGATTTACTGGGCCAGAGGCCGCACCAAGGGCGTAGCCCAAGTGATGAAAGCGCCTCTACGGCGGGGCAGAGCCACCGCCTCACATCCGGCGGCAAAGCCGAACCTAACATGGCTTATAACTTTTGAGGCAATGCAACGGTGAAGGAGAAACCTTATGAGATCAGCTTCCCGACTCATCGCAATCCTCTGCTGTGGTTTTCTTTTCAATTGTGAAGTTGAAGCTCAGCAGCCGAGCAAGCCCAGGCGGCCGGTCCAAAGTACCGTCCGGTCTCCAACTGCGCCGCCGCGGGTTGAATATCTTAAGTCTGACCCGGCACGCCCCGCGCCCCTCTCGGACGCTGTGCGCGTTGGTCATATGCTTTACCTCTCGGGACAGCTCGGAACGGATGGCGCTTCCGGGCTTGTCTCCGGCGGAATCAAAGCTGAGACGAAGCAGACGATGGAAAACATCCGCCGCGTACTTGAGCGGAATGGCTCATCACTAGATCAGGTCGTCAAATGCACAGTGATGCTGGCGGACATAAGTGAGCGGGGCGCGATGAACGACGTCTATGTCACCTACTTCGCTAAAGATCGCCTGCCTGCGCGCAGTGCCTTTGGAGTGAACGGGCTGGTACTCGGCGCTCGCGTTGAGATCGAGTGCTTGGCAACCGTCAAATGAGCGATGGGAAAGTCGCGCTGGCTACAGGTCGCGGGTTTACCGATTCGCCAACGCTGCGATGTTTGGGTCTGGCAGGAGGCTTGTCGATGGCAACTAGCCGGCGGAAATTTATAGCAGATACAGTCACG
>DASSCX010000255.1:0-72065 GCA_035697425.1 Pyrinomonadaceae bacterium
CGTGACATCTACTGATGTCTCGACGCCACCGGCTTGCAGCGAAATTGCGAGCGGAGTGGTCTTTCCGAGCACAACTTCAACGTTGCTGCTGGTCGAACCACCGAAGCCCGAAGTCGCCGCGGTCGTTACCGAGTAGACACCGGGGGGAACATTCTGGACTCTAAAGAATCCGGCGTCGTCCGTTGTCACCGTTCGTGAATAACCGGTGCCGGTCGCCGTCACAGACACACCCGGGACAACAGCGCCCGAGGGATCCTTGATCGTGCCTTCAATGGTACCTGTCGTTTCCTGACCGAAACTAATTCCGGTAAGGCCTAAGACAAGTACCAATGTAAAGAGCACAAGTTTAAAAGTTCTCATTCTCTTTCTCCTTATTTGCGTGGTCCTCTGGTCAACTAAATTTTCTTGGGGAGTGGTGTCAGGTATTGCTCTCTTTTTTTCCCGACAAGCATTCGCGAGTTCTTTGTCGCGGGGTAAGCCTTATTCAAAAATTCATGCAGGCTTCAAGAGCTCATCTTGAATCGTGAACAATCCGCAAAGATCGTTTTTCGATCTGGTAGCCAAAGATGCAACCAGGAGTCCAATCGAGCGGACCAGGTGGGGTTAGGAGTGAGTGAACTGCGGCTAAAGGAAGAAAATAAAATTTTAGAGCGAGACTCGCAGACTCAATTCTTCAACGAACAAGTCTCGAACTAAGCAGGAAAAGTTGCGAAGCTTGGATGGATAACCATGAATTTGAAGACTCGCTACCGGCCTTCTGTAAATTGCTGGAAATGTGCGCTGCACGAAAAAATAAATCTTCTCTGAATATCTATGTCCACTGATCTGAATTGCCTTTACCCAGGTTGCGTTGGTTCAAAAAATTAATGGCAAGACAACTCTTCCCAAGTGCTACTCTAGATGGTACAGCGCATGAGATTCTTTATTTAGACCGCTGATAGATGCCTTGGCTCAAGCACGTCATATGAAGCTTCGCGGTTTGATTAACTGGGAGCACTGGTGGGTACGTTGGTGTTTCGGTTTTTGTGTGTGGACCTCGTTGGGTTTCTTCTTTGCTCTGCGCACCTATCTGGGAGCACTTCAGGCGAATGCTCCTGTCTCATGGAAGGGTACGCTCTCTGGGTATCTAGCTGACTTCTATCTTTGGGGGATTGTCTCGCCATTGATATTCAGATTGGCGCGACGCTTTGAGCTGCGATCGCGATTGCCGCGCAACCTGTTAATTCACGCCGGCTTCAGCATCCTCTTCTCTTTCGTAGTACTTTCAGCCGCCGCTCCTATCTACTGGTATTTCGGCTATCCGAACCTCACTCGCAATCCAACGCTTCTCACCCTCTTCCGCAACAGCGCCTTCAGTGTCTATTACCTGCACCTCGGTCTGACGATTTATTGGGCAACACTGATCGTCGCTCATGCGTCCCACTATTACCGGGATTTACGTGAGGGGGAGGCCAGAGCCGGGCAGCTCGCTGCCCAACTCGCCCAGGCGCAGCTTCAGGCTCTGAAGATGCAGATACATCCGCATTTTCTTTTCAACACGCTCAACTCAATCGCGGCGTTGTTGCACAAAGATGTGGAGACGGCCGATAGAATGATTGCCAGACTCGGCGACTTCCTGAGGCTGACATTAAAAAGATCAGACGCTCAAACCGTAGACTTCGGCCAGGAGCTCGATTTTCTCAAGTGCTATCTGGACATCGAACACATACGCTTCCAGGATCGGCTGAACGTGGAGATGGAAATTGAACCGCAAACCCTTGGTGTGCTGGTGCCCAACCTGATTCTGCAACCGATAGTTGAAAACGCCATCCGCCACGGCATTGCGCGGCAGACGATTTCCGGACGTGTAACAATCCGCGCTTTCAAACGGCAGGACCGGTTGATTATGCAAGTAGAAGACAACGGTCCGGGATTAAGGACGAATGGCAAGCACGATAGAAGCCTTGCGGAAGGCATTGGACTGAGCAATACGCGCGCCCGGCTGCAGCAGTTCTACGGACAGGACTTCGAGTTCGAGCTCGCAAATTCAACCGAGCGCGGTGTAATCGTTACCTTAGATATACCGGCCGTGGAGTCATCGAAGAGTGGAGGTTGAAATGGACGCGAGGGCAGGAGTCTTGATTGTGGATGATGAGCCGCTCGCGCGTGATCGGATTCGCGAGATGCTCAAAGGTGACCGCGAGGTACAGATAATCGGTGAAGCGGGAAATGGGCGCGAAGCAATTGAGGCAATTGCTCTTCACGCTCCCGATATCGTGTTTCTTGACGTTCAGATGCCTGACATGGATGGATTTGAAGTCTTGAAAACCCTGAAAATGAAGCGCCTCCCGCTGATCATTTTCTGCACGGCCTACGACCAGCATGCACTTCGCGCCTTTGATGTCCACGCAATCGACTACTTGATGAAACCGTTCGACCGCAAACGATTTGCAAACGCCCTGGATCACGCGAAGGACCGACTGAAGCTTCCGGCGGGCGATCCAGACACGGAACGCATCATGACATTGCTCAACGAGCTTAAAAAAGGTGCAAAGTATCTCGAACGGTTCGCGATCAAAAAAGGCGAGAAGGTAATCTTTGTTCGCGCTGAGGATGTCGATTCGATAGAGGCTGAAGGTAACTATGTGCGCCTTAACCTCGCCAGCACTTCTCACTTGCTGCGGGATACCATCAACAATGTCGAATCACAGATTGATCCACGGAACTTCGTCCGCATCCATCGCTCTACAATCGTCAACATGAACCAAGTCAAGGAACTACAGTCCTGGGGCAAAGGTGAGTACCGTGTCGTATTGCATAGCGGCGCCTGCCATACACTCAGCCGCGGCTATCGCGAGCACTTCGATAGCTTCATCAAAGCGATCTACAGATAAGACCAGGCGGCGATTTTACAATACCAACTGTGACACGGCGCGACCGGCTCCAACCGCAGGATTCGCACTTCCGATCGACTAATCTTTACGCCGTAACTGGTCATAGCCTGACGCAGGGCGTCCCGCAGAATTACACACTCATCACATACTAATTCAAAAACCTGGACCGCGACGTCAAACTGGTCGGCAGAGAATCATTAGTCTCTTCGCTCGAGGTTTGTAACTCTCCGCAGGCTTTGAGCGAGATTGTATTACTAAGGGGACGTAAAAAATGCAGGACGATCAAGCACTCCACGAACAAGGCGCCAGCAGTTCAAAAATTGAGTCGGTGAAAACCGAGGTGCTAAAAACCGTGGCCTACACCCTATTGCGACAAGTATATGGCGTAACCGAACCGCAAAAGCCCGACATCAAACAAGGCATCAACTTCTACGACGAGGTTCGCCGGTTCGAGGTCAATCTAATCAAACAAGCTTTGTTTCATACCAACGGTAAACAGAGCGCAGCTGCTTCCTTGCTTAACCTGAATGCAACGACATTGCATTCGAAGATCAGGTTTTACGGCATCGAGATGCCGACCTTCTTAGAGAGTACTGAGGTGGTGCCAGAAGTCCTTTCTCATCAAGAACGCGGATAAGCTGCGGCGCGTGCCGTACAGGGCAATGGGATGAGAAAGGAAAGCGGCCACAGATCTGGGGACGCAGAAAGCGATCCCTCTGACTCAGAGACCTTGAAACTTGAGGTGCTCAAGGTCATATCCCGCGCGCTTGAATCCAAGGTCGATAACCCTACGGCTATTCTTGATTTTGATCATAGGAACGGCGTGGACTTCTACCAGGAAGTCACTAAGTTCGAGATCGAGCTTATCCGGCAGGCGCTCGTTTGTACCAAGGGCAATCAAAGAGCCGCCGCGCGACTACTCGGCTTGAAGTCCACCACTCTTAACAGCAAGGTTAAAACGTACAACCTCGATGTGAGTTCGAAAGAGTCAAAAAGCCAGGAGTGACTTGATGAATGCATCACAACTGATAGACAAACAAATCGCCGACCTCGCTGACTGGCGCGGTAGACTGTTCGCCAAATTGCGAAGACTCATTAAGTCAGCAGACCCTGGCCTCATCGAAGATTGGAAGTGGAATACTGCAGTTTGGACTCATGGTGGGATGGTGTGTGCAGTCGGTGCCTTCAGAGACCACGTGAAAGTAAATTTCTTTAAAGGCGCATATCTGAAAGACTCTCAGGGGCTTTTCAATGCCGGCATGGAAGCAAAAGCAACAAGGGCTATCGACTTTCGTGAAGGCGATAAGATCGATGAGCTCGCCCTGAAGAACCTCGTCCGTGCGGGTGTGGCTCACAATCACAAAGCACTTGGTGGTCTGAAAGTGAGAGGTATGAACACAGTAGGACCGAGCTAAGTGTAACTAGCTTAGAAGTAGTCAAGAGGAGATGATTCTCTGAGGGTCACAAGGAAAGGAATTCCAATCGTGGACAACAATAAGACCATAGGTGAAGCTGCGATCCGCACTCTGGTTGAGAGATGGGCCAAAGCAGTTCGCAACCGAAATCTCACCGGGATTTTGGCGAACCATTCTCCGGACATCGTCATGTTTGACGTACCCCCGCCCCTGCAATCAAAAGGAATCGAAGCGTACGAGAGAACCTGGGCTCTGTTCTATTCCTGGTCTGGGGATCCCGTGGTCTTTGATATCTGCGAGATGAACATTACAGCTGGGGAGGATGTTGCGTTTGCAACTGCCTTGATGCGCTGTGCTCCAACGGAACAAGACGGAAAGAGAGCTGAGCTGGATTTTCGTCTAACCGTCGGCTTACGCAAGATTGGAGATCAGTGGACAATCTTGCACGAGCACCATTCGATCCCAGCAACCTGAAAGCCTGGCTTTGGCGATGGCACCAGCTCCGATGTCGAACCGGGCATCGATTTGAATTTTCAACCGGAGCGGAGAAGCTGACAGCGGTTGAGGTCGCACGTGAGTGTCGGTTGAGAAGGAGAAAACGCATGACTGAAAACGTTTTCGGTACTGCTGCGGAGACTTCCTTCAAAAGGCGTCGTGCCTTTAGCACGATCGTTTATGGCGGTTTAGTAGTCGGAGTATTAGATTTGCTATTCGCTTTCACTCTCTACAGCTTGATACTGGGAGTACCTCCATTGCGAATCTTCCAGTCTGTCGCTGCGGGAGTGATCGGTAGGACGGCGGCGACTGAAGGGGGAATGCGCACTTTCCTCCTCGGTATCGTGCTTCATTTTATTGTTGCGACATGCATTGCCACAGTCTACTACCTGGCAAGCCTGTTATTGCCGGTGTTGATTCGTTACGCTGTTCTCAGTGGCTTGACTTACGGGATCATGGCTTATTTTGGAATGAAATATATAGTTCTACCGCTTTCCGCTATCGGGCAAAGCGGAAGACTGCCGCGACTACCGATATTGCTCACGGAGGTGGTGGGGCACGCTCTCCTCGTCGGCTTACCAATTGCGCTTTTGACGCGTCGATCGGCGAGCGGGGCGAATGCGCCAATTGGTCTACGGAGTGTCTAACCGTGGTTGCGGGGGGATTTAACAGGGTCCACTAGCGATTTGCGACGCGCAGCAAAATAGAGTTTCTAAGAATAGAGGGAGTACTTGCCGCCGGTTCACTTCTACGACCGAGCCTCTAACAAGTATGCAACAACAGTTAAATAAGCCTGGGGTCGAATTGGAGATCATAGCGTCAGAGACTTCGTCGCAAAACGATTTCGATTTTCTAATCGGAAAATGGAATGTTCATAATCGGAAACTGAAAACCAGACTGAACAACTCCACTGAATGGACCGAGTTTGAAGCCGCGGTAGAGTGTCGGAAGATTCTTAAGGGCTCTGGGAACGTCGATTCTTTTCAAACGGTGTTTGACCGCAAACCGTTTGAAGGGATGTCCCTCCGGCTGTTCAATCCCAAAACCAGGCTGTGGAGCATCTACTGGGCCAGCACCGAGTCGGTTGTGTTGGAGGTTCCACAAGTAGGCTCTTTTGAAAACAGAGTCGGGAGGTTCTATGCCCGAGACAGCTTCGAAGGAAAACCCATTATTGTGCAGTTTCTCTGGGATGCTACCGATCTCAAAACTCCCGTTTGGAGTCAGGCTTTTTCCGCGGACGAAGGCCGAAGCTGGGAATGGAATTGGTATATGACCTTCGAGAGACAAGTCAAAGGCTAAGGCAACGCTACATAATCAGCTGGAACAATCTCATCGCTGACAAGGTTATGAAAGCAAATCCAAAACTCAAAGTAATCGAGCTCCGCAACTATTTGCTTAAACCAGGTATGCGCCAGAGGTTCACCGATTACTTTGAAGATCATTTTATTGAATCGCAGGAAGTGCTGGGCGGTTATGTCTTCGGACAATTCCGGATCCAGGGTGATGACGATAAGTTTTTTTGGATTCGTGGATTTGAAGACATGCAGTCGAGACTAGACTTCCTGCGTCGGTTTTATGAACGGGGCGAAGTGTGGAAAGAATTCGGACCGGGCGCCAACGAGCTGATGCTCGACTCGGATAATGTTTACCTCTTGAGGCCGCTCCGCGAGAGTTTTAATGTCGATGAATTGCCGAGACAAAAAGGAATCATCGTCATTGAGTTTTATTTTGCCAATCCAAATCAGCTCGAGCAATTAACGGGGTTTTTTCGCGCCAACTACGCTTCGTTTCTAAAGAGTAAACCTACTCTATGGGTTAGTGAAATTACAGCAAATGATTTTCCCAGACTTCCGGTGATACAAGATCAAAATCTCTTAGTCTCCATCACTCCTTATGCGGGTGAGTCGGAATTTCAAACGCAGTTAAGACAGTCTGCAGCATCGAAGGATCGCATGCGGCGCTTGATAGCCAACGAAAGCAGTTTGATTCTTTATCCCACAGCTAAATCTCTCAACAGGGATTTGCAACGCGTCAGGTGAACGGAACTATTTCGCAACGAGGAATGGTCTATGCAAACGAAGCTGATCACCAAAAGAATCGCAGTGATAACGCTAGTGGCAATCGGGAGTCTGACGCTGGGAGTGAAGCCGTGGGCCCAGTCTGACTCCCAGGTTGCATATCCTTCGAATTACCGTAATTGGGTGCATGTGCGCAGCGCCTTAGTTGATCCCAAGAGTCCCAAGGCCGGACGTTACGGCGGCCTGCATCACATTTATGCGAATGAGAAAGCTATGGAGGGCTATCGTACCGGTGTGTTTCCAGACGGCTCAGTTATTGTGTTTGATCTGCTTGAGACCCGAGAGAATGCCGGCACGACGGTTGAAGGACCGCGTAAATTTATCGATGTGATGAGCAAGGAAAGTAAGCGCTACGCTCAGACTGGCGGCTGGGGATTTGAGGAGTTCGTCGGCGACAGCCAAACGGATCGAGCACTGACCACCGAGGCAAAGGCGGCGTGTTACAGCTGCCATACCAGGCGGAAAAGTAACGATTTTGTTTTTAGTACATTTCGTAAATGAACGAAGGTAATGAGCGCCGAGCAGGGGCGCGTCCTGGGTCGCCACTGCAAGAGTTAGAGGGAACGCTTGATTGCAGCTGCGGCACCCGTTCAAGAAGCGTGGGATCGCACTGCGGGCTTACGATGTTTATTCTCGCGCGGTATTCATTTGTTGCTGGCAAAACTCAGCCTCACCCAATCTTGCAAAGGTCTTCTGAGGCCACGATACCTCCAGCATCAGGCGGACCGATCTCTTCCCGCGCAGCCGCCTCGGAGGCGTAGAGCATCTTGAGGAAGGGCGGGGCAATCACTGTTGTAGCCACAGCCATAAACAGAACTACGCCGAAGAGTTCTGCGCCTATCACTGCGAGGCTTAAACCGATTTGGGCGACAATTATTCCGACTTCGCCGCGCGGCACCATTCCCATGCCCACTTGCGCCGCGCGCCTGAGACCGAGATTGCTCGCGCCCACACCGCAACCTAACAACTTAGTCACAATCGCGACCAAAGTAACCAGCAGGCAAAGTATGATCACCGACGAAGAGCGAAAGACGTCTAGCCTTAGCTGCATACCAATGTTGACGAGAAAAAACGGCACGAGGAATTCGGTTACGCCGCTCATCTGGCTATGCATCCTCGGGTTGTCTTCGGCTGCTTCCGCCAGGGCCATCCCTGCGAGAAAAGCACCGATGATCGCGGCAACTCCAATGTAGGCCGCGGCAACTGATAGTCCCAGACACAACGATAGTCCGAAGATAAAGATCCCTTGGCCACCTCGCAGCCGCTCGACTCTTGGCGCCAAGCGAGTAACGACAGGAGCGCCTACAAGAGCGACAACCGCGGTAAACCCAATGGCCAGCGCTGCGGTTGTGATGATCTCGACGTAGTTAATTGTTCCCGCTGCCAGGCTTGACACAATCGCGAGCACTAAAAGGCCGAGGATGTCGTCGATGACCGCCGCTCCAAGAATAATCCGAGCAGTGGGCGCATCGAGGAGCCCCATGCCGGATAGCACACGCGCCGTAATGCCGACTGAGGTTGCGACCATTGCAGTGCCAACGAAGAGCGCCTCAATGCCAGTACCGCCCCAGGCTTTCATCAGCAACCACCCACCGAGTAGTGGAGCGATTACTCCCAGTACCGCGACGACTGCTGCTTGCTTGCCTACTTTAAAAATGGCTGCCGGCTTGGTTTCCAGTCCCACGGTAAAAAGGAGAAAGATGACGCCAATTTCAGCCAGCAGATTAGTGATCTCTGATGGAGCAGCCCAACCCAGCAGGCTCGGACCGATGATAACGCCAGCAAGTATTTCGCCCGCCACCGCAGGCTGACGGAGTCGCTCAAACAACTCAGCCATGAGCTTGGCCGCAACGAGCATGACGAAAAGGGTCAGGAGAAGCCCCGTGGTATCCGCCGTCGCAGTTGCGAAAAAGAAGTTCATCTCAGTTCATCTCATTAAGGGTAGTAGACTCAGGTCGACTAATCTAAATCTGCTCCAACAAGCCCAGTGGTCGCTCTCTCTACCTCCGCAGCCCAAAACTCGCCGCAGCCATTGGCCTAACTGCGGCGAGCAGGGTCGCCAACTCACCGCGGACCGGATCTTGTGACCGGCTCGCAATGAGAGGAGCTCTGAAATCAACCAGCCTGACCCTCCCGGTGCGAATCAGGCGGTTTGATAGTTGTCCTCTGCCTGTGCACTTCCCCACGCCGGCCCGCATAGATAACGAGCCAGAAAATCCCGGCGACAACCAGGATGGCAATTACTATCAAAACAGCTGTATTAGTCATGATGATCACTCCTCGTTCGGCTGGTAATCCCAGGCGCGCTATGTCCCATGGAACGGACGTATGGCTCCGCACGCACGAGTTATCTAGCATGCAGAGCATTTCTTATTCGGTGCGACTAATTGTTTAGATCAAACGAAGCGGAGGAGCTCGCCCAGGAGGATGTGAGGCCAATGCAGACTTCTGGGGTAAAACTGAGTAAGTGAATTCAGCAGCAGCTCGCGCGAGGATTGGGTCTTCCAAGCCACCCTTTAGAGTCGCCGCGACGGGCTGAGGATGAGGTTCCTTGTCCGTACGCTTCTGCGCTTGGGCCATCATTGGCACGCGGAAGCTATCAGATTCTCCAGGCAACGGAGGTCTTGACGCTGTGCTAGCCGGCGACTCCAGTCTGTGTTCTGCAGTGCGATCAGTTACAACCGGCAGGGGAACGAAACGAGGTCCAACATTGTTAGATACACACAGCGAGAAGAGCGCGGCAACTATCACAAGGGCGCGCAAATCGACGAGTCTTGAAATGATCGTCTGAAGGGCCATCGAAAATACTGATGAGAGATTACCAGAATAAGTGTATTCGCTAAAGGACAAGCTTCACTTTTATTCCTCCCCACGTTGTCGTTAAGTGACTACCTCGCAGTTTTCATGGTATTTTCGCTGCTGAAAGAACCGAGAACCACTAGGCGTTTCCAACGCCCTCCGGCACCATTCCAATTCTTCCTCTTTGATGAATCATCCGCCACAAGCCTGGCTCCCTGACCTGGTCTATTCAGGTAAAGAATTCAAGAACAATTTAGCTGTCACAACCGACTCTGCTGGACGCGTATCACGTCTTGCTCCCGCAAACCCGGACGACGAAGTAGTGCGAATAAAGAATCGCGCGCTGTTGCCGGGACTCGTCAACGCCCATTCGCATGCCTTTCAACGGGTAATTCGCGGACGCACTGAACACCGCACGAATAATTCAACCGACAGTTTCTGGACCTGGCGCGAAATGATGTACAGCGCCGCCGAAAGGTTGACGCCAGAAGACCTCTACGATGCTTCGCGCATGGCCTTTATGGAAATGGCGCTCAGCGGCATCACCACCGTCGGGGAGTTTCACTATCTCCACAACCAGCCCGATGGTTCTGCGTATGACGATCCCAATCTATTAGCGAAACAGGTGGTGCGTGCGGCAAGAGACGTTGGTCTGCGCATCGCTTTGTTACGCGTCGCCTATGCGCGTGCGGGTTACCAGATTCATCCAAACCCACGCCAAGCACGTTTCATTGAGTCGACTGCTGATCTGTACCTAACAAACCTCGAAAAGCTACGCACCGATCTGGCAAGCATGCCGGGGGAAGCATGGATTGGTGTTGCGCCGCACAGTGTCAGAGCTGTGGCGCTTGATCAAATCAAGGCGATCGTCGCGCACGCTAATCAATCGCAGCTTCCAGTCCACATGCACCTCGCCGAACAACCGGCAGAAGTCGAAGCTTGTATTGCGGAACACGGACGCTCACCAGTAGCTTTGTTGGAAAGCGAAGGATTATTAAGCGAACGGTTCACGGGGGTTCACGTAATCCATATCACTGCGAAAGCGGCCCGGATGATCGCCGCGGCGCGAGCGATGGTTTGTGCCTGTCCTACAACTGAGCGCAACCTGGGAGACGGCATAGTGCACATGGATCTGCTGCTGGCAGAGAACGTCGGCGTGTCGTTGGGCACCGACAGTCAAGCGCAGATTGATCTGCTCGAAGACGCACGCGAACTCGAATATCACCTGCGCTTACAAAAGTTGGAACGCGCCGTCCTCTCGCAGCCTAACGATGACGATCAGTCGGCACTTGCGGCGCGACTCTTCGACTGTGCCACTATTAACGGAGCTCGAAGTCTCGGCATGACCGGCGAGCCCTTAGCGGCCGGCAGCGCGGCGGATTTCTTTACTGTTGATCTCGATGACCCTTCGATCGCTGGAGCAACCCCCGCTGCGTTGCTGACCACGGTCGTCTTTTCACTTAACAGGTCGGCGGTCAAGGATGTAGTTGTGGGCAGTAAACGGATCGTCGAGAACGGCAGACACTTCGCGCAGGAAGAAATCACGAATAGATTCAGAGAGCTCCAGCAAAGACTTTGGAGTTAGGCGAAGGGGGCGAGGTAACCCCATGCGATTGCCGATTTGCGATCGGCGATTGCCAATTGGCCGATAGCGAAAGAAGGGAATCGGAAATCGGAAATCGGCAATCGGCAATGTGTCGGCGGTAATCTGGTTCACCTTCCTTTGACATGACAACTGTTCAAACACTTTCGGAGCTGGTCGCGATTGACTCCGTCTCAGCTCGTCCAAATTCAGAGATTGCCGACTATCTCACCAAGCGTTGCGAGGCAATGGGACTCACCGTAAGGCACTTCCCTTACCGCGACGATAATGATCTCGAGAAGTTTAACTTAATAGCTTTAGCTGGTACCGACTTCACTACTAAACCCAACGTCGAGTTAGCACTCGTTGGTCACATGGACACTGTTCCCTATGATCCGCAGTGGTCTGAAGCAACGAATCTTACCGAGCGAGAAGGTAAGCTTTATGCGCGCGGCGCCTGCGACACGAAGGGTTTTATCGCGGCAGCACTCAGTGCTGTTGTCGCAACAGATCTGGGCTCCCTCCGCCGGCCCTTCGCACTTGTGTTCACCGGAGACGAAGAAGTCGGACTGCTCGGCGCCAAGCGGCTCGCGGCTGCTAAACCGTTCGCCGCCCGCTACAGCATTGTGGGTGAACCAACTTCGCTGCAACCAATCCGCGCCGGCAAAGGTTATTGCCTGGCGGAGATCGTTGTACACGGACATGAAGGCCATAGCGCTTATCCGGCGTTGGGTTCGTCGGCGATCTTTAGGGCCGCACGTCTGATCACTCGAATTGAAAAGCTAGCCACGGAACTCGAACGCGAACAACATCCTGATTTCGATCCTCCATTCACCACTCTCAATGTCGGCATCGTGCGCGGCGGTAGCGCGAAGAATGTGATTCCGGGTGAATGTCGTCTGACACTTGAATGGCGGCCGATCCCTGGCCAAAAGGCCGAGCGGCTACTCGAATTGATCAACGCTGCCGTTGGCGAAGAATCGAAACTGGATAGGAACTTCAGTTGTGAGATTAAAGCGTCTCGCACCGATTCCGGGTTTGAGATCGACTCGCAATCGGATTTCGTGCAAATGATGGAACGGTTATCTGGCCAAAAGGCGGCGACGGTGGCTTTCGGAACTGAGGCAGCCCAAATGATGGAGCTGGGCGCGGAAGCTGTGGTTTTTGGTCCGGGAAACATTAGGGTGGCACATCGCACCGGGGAGTTTGTTCCGCTATCCGAGCTGGAAACCTGTGCGGCGGTTCTCGCTCAGGCCATTGTCGAGTGTTGTACTTAGTGCGTACTTTCCGCTTACAGACAACTATTCCCGCGCGATTTCATCGAAACCCCGTCGTCCGAATTCATTCGCAAGTGTCATAGTTCTTTCGCGGGATCGCATTAAAATCATGAAGCATTTTTCCTTTCGACTGGCGTTGCTGGTGCTCGTTAACGCAGCACTGATTCTGAGTTGCTTCGGCCAGTCAGCAAGCAGGCCTTTGACGAGTAAAGAGGTGGTTAGCCGTCTTTACGAACTTCCCCGCCATCCGGAACGTCGCGACGCCATCGTTGAAGAGATTCGCACTCGGGGGATCGATTTTCCTTTGACCTCGGGATTGCGATCATTAGTAGCCACTAAAAGTGGGAACGATCCGTTACTTCGTCGTACGCTCGAAGAAGCTGATCGCCGCCGCTTGAACCCAGCGGCGTCCGCAGTGCCTCCGGTTGCCGACGCAAACGAGCTCCTGGATCGCGCAAGAGTGGCTACCCTCGCGGCCGCCGAGGCGATGCCAGACTTCATCGTGAAACAGCTGATCAGACGCACGATCGCTTACGGTAACACCAGCAACTGGCTGCCCCAGGACAATCTGGCAATCGCCGTCAGTTATCGCGCCAACATCGGCGAGGAATACAAGATACTTTCAGTGAATGGCATGCCCTTGGGACCAGAAGTGAAGGAAAGCAAGGATTACAGTAAGTATGTCGGAGGAGCGAGTTCCAGCGGTGTCGAGTACATCTCGGCCCTGGCAGATCTTTTTCGGCCAGATTCACAGACGACTTTCAAACCAGTCGACACGGACCTATTGCGCGAGCGCCGCACCGTTGTCTTTGAATACGAAGTTAAGCGACTTAATTCCAAGCTGTCCCTGACTGCGGATCGCACGCGCACAACCGATGTTGGCTCGCGCGGGCGGCTGTGGATCGATCGCGAAAACAATCGCGTCCTGCGATTTGAACAGATTGCGACAGAGATTCCTTCCGATTTCCCCATTACGGCGGCGAGCAGCTTGATCGATTACGATTGGGTGACGATTGGCGAAGGCAGGTTTGTGCTCCCGGTCCGCTCGGAAATACTGCTTACTACGGTGAATAAGGGTCAATCGCTCCAGAGTCGCAACGAAATTCGGTTTCGTGGCTATCAAAAGTTCGGTGCTGAGTTAAAGGTCATCGACGAGATCGATGAAAGCGATTTTCCGCCCGAAAAGCCCTAGTTTTCGATTGCCGATTGGCGATTGCCAATTGCCGATTCGCCTTTAACCAACTGCCGATTGGCCTTTAGCTCGACCAGTCGACCATCGGCAACCGGATTCGCAACGCTGAGGGCCCACTAGCTAACCCCACATGTCGGGAACTGGCCTCGCTGGCTACACACCAATCGGCAATCGGCATTCGTCAATCTAAAGGGTCGTCTACATTTGCAGACACTTCCTCATCATTGGTCGCCGAAAGCTGACAGGGAAGATTCCCTGCAGTTCCTCTTTTTAGAATCACCTGTGCGGCTCGCGAAAACTCCTGTCTTCCACAAGCTAACGGAACACCCATTGCGATGAAACGAGCGTGGAGGCCTCGCCTTGAAACCGCGGATTCTAATTTACGATAAGGATCAGGCAATTACCCGACAACTGTTCTGGACGCTCTGCGATACTTACGATGTGGTCACCGCCAATGAGTTGCAGACGGCCCTCCGCCGGGCCGCCGCGTATGAACCCGCCGTTGCAGTGTTGGATCTTAATGCGCCCGTTGCTCCTGGTTACGAAGATGCCGGTGTGCGAATCCTCCAGTATCTAAAAGGTCACTTCCCCAAGTTGCGAATTTTAGGCATGACGGTAGAGATAATTCCCGAGACCAAAAGGAAGTACTTCAGCCTCGGGGTCGATGAACTGCTGGATAAGCCATTCGACACCCAACAGTTGCTCGACTTGCTGCGCCGTCTAGCCCCTTTACGTTCGTTTGACGCTGCCGAGTCTGGCTCATTCACCCTCTGCTGCTGACTTCTCTTCCTCTGTCTGCGATAATCGTGGACACCGCAAGACGCAATCTAGTTTCAGGGCTGACCAACGTCGCCGACCCCGGGCCGGTGTTTTTTCTCTCATGAGCGAAGAACTGGATCGAGTAAAGGAAGTTCGCGAGTTACCGCTGTTTCCGTTGCCAATCGTGCTATTCCCAGGTGTGCCCCTACCGCTGCATATCTTTGAACCACGCTACCAGCAAATGTTGACTGACGTGCGCAAGGACAACAGCCTATTCGGACTTTCGTATTTCGATCCTGCCTCCTCGACCTCGGAACGACCACTTCCCGGTCACGTCGGTTGTGTCGCAGAGATCAGCGAAACGCAAACGATGCCGGATGGGCGTTCGAACATTCTTACGATCGGCCTAATTAGATATCGTGCGGATAATTACGTGAACCGTGGCAATCCTTACCTCGTAGCTCGCGTCAGCTTCTTTGAAGACGACCAGGAAGATGAATCACTATTGGGCGAGAGTTCTCGCGAGGTGGCGCAGATCTTTACGCGAATCGCACGGGCGGTGCGTTTGATAAACGATGAACGCGCTAATCTGCCGGACATTTCGGACACCGATCCACAGCGACTTTCATTTTTGGTGGCCGCCGCCATGGAAGTTGATACAGATGTGAAACAGGAGTTGTTGGAGTTGCGCTTAACCTCCGAGCGCCTGCGCAGGTTGCGCGACATGCTGGCACGCTCTGTGACCGGCTATGAAGAGCGGGCTCGGGTTCATGAGATCGCCAAAGGGAACGGCCACAGTGGCCGAAAAATCGAAATCGAGTGAATATGTCTGGCGCGGCGCCGCAGTCAATAGTTGTACGCGTACTTTTCTTTGGCGCCGCGCGCGATGCCGCCGGACAGGCCGAGGCCACTCTCTCGCTACACCCTCCCACTAATGCTGCAAGTGCGTTTGCCCAAGTTGTTGCCGCCTTTCCGGCATTGAATCGCTTTGGTTGTTCTCTGCTTTTCGCGATTAACGAAGAATACGCTCAGTTGGATCGTGAAGTGCGGTCAGGAGATGAGCTTGCAGTCTTTCCTCCGGTGAGCGGGGGTTCGGATGGAGTGCAAGCGCCTCAGCCTCCAGAATCGCGCAAAGCTTTCGACTTCTTCGAGCTAACCATTGAATCAATTAACGTAGGCGCTGTGGCACGCCGTGTGGTGTTACCGGAATGTGGCGCCACCGTGACGCTTGATGGTTACGCTCGCGAGTGGACAAAGGGACGTCAAACACTACACCTGATTTATGAAGCTTATGCGCCGATGGCGGTCAACGAGTTGCGCCGGCTCGGCCGCCAGGCCCACGAGAAGTTTCAGATTGCTTATATAGGCATTGTCCATCGCACCGGCAAACTGGAAATCGGCGATACGAGTGTGGTGATTTCGGTGGGCGCGCCGCATCGTCGTGCTGCTTTCGAAGCTTGCGAATGGGCGATTCGGGAACTGAAACGAACTGTGCCGATTTGGAAAAAAGAAGTGTTTGCCGATGGCGAGGTTTGGGTCGAGGGCGAGGGTGGCAAACAGATGTTTGCAGAAACCCGAGAGGGCTGACTAACTGACGTTTTAAGCAGCCACTCGGTACAGTACCGAGTGGCTATCGCATTCCGCAGAGTCAAAAAGCCCAACCGGGTTCGCGTCTTGATTACTAACTCGCCGGAGTTTCCTCGGGGACTTCCTCCGCAGCCTCTACGAGGGAAGCGCTCGTGACCTTATCGCCAACGTCTGTTTTGATCAAACGAACACCCTGAGCGCTGCGCCCAGTTTTTCGAATGTGGTTCGCCTCGATGCGGATCAGCTTAGCCTGCTGCGTGATAATCATAATCTCCGAATCGTCCTCAACCGGGAACACTGCCACAACTTTCCCGGTCTTCTCAGTCGTCTTCATATTGATAACGCCTTTGCCACCGCGCGACTGTAAACGGTAGGTGGTGATAGGTGTCTGCTTGCCATAACCCTGCTCGGAGACTGACAGCATTCGCTCTGTATCCTCTGCGGAAACGGGACAGACGGAAACCACAAAGTCGTCGGGTCGCAAGCTAATTCCACGTACTCCTCTCGTGGCTCGTCCCATGGGCCTGACGTTCTTTTCATCAAAACGAATCGCCAAACCATTATGCGTAGCGATAAAGATGCGCTTAGTACCGTCAGTCAAGACCACGTCGAGCAGTTCGTCACCGTCGTCCACGTTGATGGCGATGATGCCGTTGGTGCGAATGTTCTGGAAGTTGTCCAGCGAGGTTTTCTTGATCACGCCCTTTCGCGTAACCATTAGCACGTGCCGTCCGGCGGAAAAGTCTCGCACCGGAACAACTCCGGCCAGCTTGCGATCCGAAGGAATGCTGATCAGGTTGACGATTGCTTTTCCGCGGGCTGAAGCCGCCGCATCGGGAACTTCATGCACCTTGATCTTGTAGACCATGCCATCGTCGGTGAAGATCATGAGGTAGGCATGGGTGGAGGCAATGAACAAATGTTCGACAAAGTCTTCATTCTTTGCGGCCGCGCCGAAACGTCCTTTGCCGCCGCGTCCTTGCCTTTGGTAAGTAGTAATCGGAGTGCGCTTGATGTAACCACTGTTGGTCACCGTGATCGCGACGTCCTCATCGGCAATCAGATCTTCGATTGAAAACTCTGCGCCCTCATCGACAATTTCAGTGCGGCGCGCGTCGCCAAACTCTTTCTTCACATCTTCAAGTTCGGATTTGATTACGCGGCGCAAAGCGTTTTCATTGGAGAGGATGTTTTCCAGCTCCGCGATGTGTTTAATAATCGCTTCATACTCGTCGGTAATCTTCTGACGCTCTAGAGCAGATAAACGGCGCAATTGCAGGTCGAGAATTGCCTGCGCCTGGATTTCAGAGAATCCCAGGCGCTCCATCGTCTTCTGCATCTTGCCCAGGTAGGTTTTCAGGGCTACGTCAGTCGGCGCTCCCTTCCAGACCTTCACCTCTGACATCGTCGCCATCTGACCTGTCAGCCAGAGGCGCGCCTCATCAACCGAGCGGGAGTTGCGAATTAAAGTAACAATGAAATCAAGGGCATCGATCGCCTTGGTGAGTCCCTCGAGGATGTGCGCGCGGGCTCGAGCCTTCCGCAACTCGTACTCGGTCCGCCGGCGCACTACTTCGCGGCGAAACTCGATAAAACTCTCGAGCATCTGTTTCAGGTTCAGGACTCGCGGCTGGCCATTAACAATTGCCAGGTTGATCACGCCGAAGGAGGTTTGCATCGGCGTAAGCTTGTAGAGCTTGTTGAGGACGACCTGCGGCACGGCATCGCGTTTAAGTTCAACAACGATGCGCATCCCGCTGCGGTCGGACTCGTCGCGCAAGTCAGAAATTCCTTCCAACTTCTTTTCATTACTCAGTTCGGCGATGCGCTCAATGAGCCGCGCCTTGTTAACCTGAAAAGGAATCTCGGTGATCACGACCGCGTCGCGCTCCTGGGCGCCACGACCGATTCGATCGATACCCGCGCGCGCGCGTAATTGCAGGATGCCGCGCCCTTCCGTATACGACTTCTTGATCTCGTCCCGCCCGTAGATGAACCCGCCCGTGGGAAAATCGGGACCGGTGACAATCCTGGTAAGGGCGTTGATCGTTATGTTGGGATCGGAAAGCAGTGCAATCGTAGCGTCGACAATCTCCGTGAGGTTATGTGGCGGTATTTTTGTTGCCATGCCGACCGCAATTCCATCCGAACCGTTAATCAGCAGGTTGGGGATGCGGGTGGGCACCACCTTGGGTTCGCTCAGTGACTCGTCGTAGTTAGGCTGAAAATCAACTGTCTCTTTCTCAATGTCCGACAAGATCTCACTGGTGATCTTCGACATGCGCACTTCCGTGTAGCGCATCGCCGCCGCGGCATCACCATCAACTGATCCAAAATTCCCCTGACCGTCAATTAATGGGTAGCGCATCGAGAAATCCTGCGCCAGGCGGACGATGGTGTCGTAAACGGCAGTGTCGCCATGCGGGTGATACTTACCAATCACATCGCCAACGACGCGGGCACTTTTCTTGTGAGCCTTGTTGAAAGTATTGCCAAGCTCGTGCATCGCCCAGAGCACACGACGATGAACGGGCTTCAATCCATCGCGCACATCCGGAAGCGCGCGGCCGATGATGACCGACATCGCATAATCAAGATACGAACGCCGCATCTCGTCTTCGATATTTATGTGATTGCGTTCAGTAGTTTCCATCTCAATAACCTTTCCAGTACAATCCGCCGGTCAAAACTTTCGCTAAGGTTCTCAGGGTAAACAGACCTACCTCCGGGCAAAACGCTACTCGCGACTCCCTAAAAATGAAGCCGTTCCATGAGCCATTTCGTTACCGGATGCAATCGTGTTTGCTGCTCGCGAGACTGGTAGTGCATGGACTTAAATGACGAGGTATTGTAGCCTTTCGGCAGGGTTTTTGGCAAACGCGGAATTTCGGATAAAGGCTAATAAAATCAACAGCTTCTAAGCGGGCAAACAAACTGAATTTGAATCATTTTCATGACCGGAACAAGTTACGTTGCGGCGTTACCTCAGGCGCCTGGTAGCAGCGAAATCTGAGATGCCAAAAGAGCGAACCTGGAAGCGTATCCGCGAGCGTCTGGAGCTGAGCCTACCCGTCCGCGTACGGTGTCGTGAGACTCCGGATTTTGAGTGGGTTGAGATCACCCGCCTAATAAATGTGACGCCCTTCGGTGCGGGGTTTACGTTGAAGCGTCCAATTGAAAAAGGCCGCCTGGTGCACATGACAATCCCCATGCCGCGCCAGCTGCGCGTATTTGATCACCTTGAGGATCAGTATCGCGTGTGGGCGCTGGTTCGGTATTTGCGAGCCCGGCCGGATGCTAATGGGCAAGCGACCGTATTTGAAGTTGGCGTCGCCTTCGTAGGTAAGCGGGCGCCCCGAAGTTATGAGGATGATCCGACAAAGCGGTACGAGATTGCTTCTTCGGTCACAGAGATGCGCAAGCTGACAGAAGACCCTGACACGATCGTCGGTCCGCTATCAAGTTCCGACAAACGCGCTTTCACTCGGCACAACATTGCGGTAGACATGAAGCTGGAAACCCTCAACGAAAAGGGTGAAGTTGATTTGACCGAAGACACCGTGACCGAAAATATCAGTCGCCAGGGCGCTACAGTGTTTACCAGTCTTTCAATTCCCGTAGGGCGATTCATCCGACTAACGAGTAAGCAATTTCAATTGACTGTTAACGCCGCAGTGCGCGGCGGAGGAAGAGGAGCGGATGGGGTTCTTCGCGTTCACGTCGAATTCATCGATCGCGAGTGGCCACTCTAACTCAGATGGCGATTACTAAACCTATCATTGTTCCCCGGGAAGTGTTGCTGGTTGAAATCGACCGGCGTTGCTCCTTTGCCGATTGTGACAGCCGGCTGGGAATTGGTCTGACAAAAGCAGAGGCTGCGGAGTATCGCGGATTCGAATGCGAACATTGCAAGCGTTGGAACGACGACAAGCTAACGCAAAGGGACATTCCCGATTGGTGGGACGAAGTTCACACTCTGGATCAATAATCCATATTGAGCCTACGTGAGATCGAGCCAAACATCTGCCCGCCCTTCCAAGGTAGACTCTTCCGTTCTACCTCAAGCGACGCTTGATTTGATTCGCCCCGTCGTTGGCTGGATGGGTCGAGGATTTTGGGATCTGAAGCAACGGGGCCTGGAAAACATCCCAGCGGCAGGAGGCCTGATAATCGCCGCGAACCACCAGTCTTACCTCGATCCATTTTTGATCTCGATTCCCGTCCCTCGTCCCTTGCGCTTTCTCGCCTGGAACGAGGCACTCGAATGGCCGCTCGCGGGAAAGATGATGAAGCTGATGGGAGCCTGGCCGTTGCACTTGCAAGGAAGCGATCTCGCAGCGATTCGTCGCTCAATTCAATGGCTGCGCGACGGGGGAGCGCTGGTGATCTTTCCTGAAGGAGGCCGCGGGTTGCCAAACGGCTCGATGGTGCGTTTCAAAGGCGGCGCCGTCAGGCTGGCACTTGAAGCGGGCGTACCAATTCTTCCGGTGACTATTCGCGGTGCTAATCGTGTTTGGCCGGCGGGGAAACTGGTGCCGCGGATGGGGCAAATCGAAGTTGTTTACCATCCACTGCATCAGGTTATCCAGCGTGAAGGTGAGGAGACCCGCGAGTGCGCGCGGCGCGAGAGTGATGAGCTCGCAAAAATAATCAAGTCGGCCCTCTAGGCACGCTAGCTCCGAATTACCTGCATCATCGATTGGTGCACGAGACCGTTGCTGGCGAGCACACGCGGAGAATAGATGTCCAGTGCTGCTCCTTGATAGTCGGTGACGCTGCCCCCAGCTTCTGCAATTAACAAGACTCCGGCAGCAATATCCCAAGACTTCAAACCATCCTCCCAAAACCCATCAAAGCGTCCACAGGCTACGTACGCGAGGTCCAATGCCGCCGATCCGTCGCGCCGCACTGCTTGCGCATGCATTGTGAAGTTGGAGAAATCGCGAGCAAAGTCAGGCCGTTCGCGCACGTCATAGGGGAAGCCGGTGCAGAGCATCGCGCGACTTAGCTCTGCTACACCCGAAACGCGTATTGGCCGTTCGTTTAGCGTCGCTCCCTGACCGCGTTCGGCCGCGAACATTTCATTCCGCATTGGATCGTAGACCACGCCGAGTTCCAACTTTCCGGCTCGCTCCACTCCGATCGAAACACAGAAGCAGGGATAGCCGTGCGCGTAGTTAGTCGTACCGTCGAGTGGATCGATGATCCATTTCCACTCGGCCGCCGAGTCGGCACTGTTATTTTCTGAAATGCCGGATTCCTCAGCCAGAATGGCGTGGCGCGGGTAGTGTGAACGAATGCGGTCGATTATCAACTTCTCAGACGCAAGATCCGCTTCGGTGACGAGGTCGATGGCGCCTTTGTTGGAAACCTGGAGCGCCCGCCCCAGTTTATCAATAAGAACACCTCCGGCATCGCGAGCAACACTGATTGCAAAGTTGAGCAATAAGATCTCCGGGTGGCTACTATTTGGGGGACGACAGGGTTCTTGCGGCCAGATTAAGAATCGCCTGGATCTGCTGATCCCAGTATTCCCAATTATGGCTCCCCGGGAGTTGGCGGAATTCATGAGGAATCTTTCGCGCCAATAGCAAGTCAGCGTAACTGCGATTGACGGTGAAGAGGCGGTCCTCTGTGCCACAGTCAAAGTAAATAACAGGAAGCGACTTGATGCCGGCAGCTGATACCTCCCGTGTCAGCTTGAGCAGATCATTTTCCGCGCGTGCGGTTGAACCGGCGGGACCGAAAGTTTTGAGCAGCGATTGACGAATGAATTCGCGACCCTCGAGTTCACTATCAGTCCAGGAAGCCGCACCGAGTGCCCCACTCATTGACGCAGCGAGAGCAAAGTGACTGGGAAACTTAAAAGCGAACTTCAGCGCACCGTAACCACCCATCGAGAGGCCGGCGATCGCTCGACCGTCACGCTCGGTACTGACGCGAAAACGTTTCTCAACGTCCGGCATCAGTTCCTGCAAAATGTAAGACTCAAACTTGTCAGTGGGAACTGTGGCGCTGTCCGTGTACCAACCATTCTCGCCTTCGACCATGACAATGAACAAATCATAATGCGTCGCGTAAAGTGCTAGTCGAGTCCGCTCAATCCAGTTGGTATGATGTCCGGTCAGGCCATGAAGGAAATACACAACCGGGAATTTCTTCTCCTGGTTACCAGCGCGCTGATAATTGACCGGGTAAAGAATGCTGTAATCGATCGCTTTGCCCAGCAGCCTGCTCTCGAGACTGATCCTGGAAATAGGAGGATCGCGCTGCGCATAAGCCGAGAGCGGTGCCAGCACCAGCAGCAGCACCAGCAAGGCGAAGCGAAACTTCTTCAAGAGCGTCGTCTGCATCCTTTAGACCTCCTGTGACAGCATGGGTATGTTTATTCCCTTTTCGCGCGCTGTGCTCGCCGCCTCTTCATAACCGGCATCGACGTGTCGAGCGACACCGATGCCGGGATCATTCGTTAGCACGCGGTTTAGTCTTTTTGCAGCCTCAGCCGACCCATCCGCGACCGATACTTGGCCGGCATGCAGCGAATAGCCGATGCCAACACCTCCACCGTGATGAAACGAAACCCAACTGGCGCCACTCGCGGTGTTTAGTAAGGCGTTCAAGATCGGCCAATCAGCCACTGCGTCTGATCCATCTTTCATGGCTTCGGTCTCGCGAAAAGGCGACGCTACCGAGCCGGTATCGAGATGGTCTCGGCCGATGGCCACCGGAGCCTCGAGGTCGCCCCGCCGTACCATTTCATTTATCGCGTCGCCCATTTCGGCGCGCTCGCCATAGCCCAGCCAACAGATACGCGCAGGCAAACCCTGAAACTGGATTCGATCGCGAGCCAGTCGTAACCAACGATTAAGAGTCTGATCATTAGGAAACAACTCCAGGGCGAGGTCGTCGGTCTTTCTAATATCGTCTGGATTTCCCGAGAGTGCTACCCAGCGGAACGGTCCTTTGCCTTCGCAGAAAAGCGGGCGGATGTACTCGGGAACAAAACCGGGTATTTCAAAAGCATCCTTACACCCGGCGTCGAACGCCTGCTTGCGTATGTTGTTCCCGTAATCGAAAGCTACCGCGCCCGCCCGCTTTAGATCCAGCATCGCCTGAACGTGCACGGCCATCGAATGAGTTGAGCGGTCGACGTAGCTACGGGGATCAGTGCGGCGAAGTTCGGCTGCCGCTTCCAGGGTCAGCCCCGCCGGAACGTAACCATTCAAGGGATCGTGAGCGCTGGTCTGATCAGTGATTGCATCGACCTTGAGACCACGGCGCACAAGCTCTGGAAGCACTTCGGCGCAATTGCCCACCAGACCAACTGAGACGCTGCGACCGTGTTCGCGTGCTTCCTCACAAATTTCCAGAGCCTCGTCCAGGTTCAAAGCCAGGCGATCGCAGTAGCCAGTGCGAACGCGCCGCTCAATTCGCGACGGATCAACATCGATGCCGAGAAACACCGCGCCATTAAGTGTGGCTGCCAGGGGCTGCGCGCCACCCATGCCGCCCATTCCGCCGGACACTACCAGTTTGCCGCTCAAGTCCCCGCCGAACTGCCGATCCGCCATCGCCGCGAAGGTTTCAAACGTGCCTTGCACGATGCCCTGTGTCCCGATGTAGATCCAACTACCAGCTGTCATCTGGCCGTACATCATCAGGCCTTTACGCTCGAGCTCATTGAAGTGGTCCCAATTTGCCCACGCGCCTACCAGATTCGAATTCGCGATGAGAACTCGCGGTGCGTATTCGTGCGTGCGAAACACGGCGACAGGTTTGCCGGACTGCACCAGCAAGGTCTCATCGTTTTCCAGATCACGTAGTTGCCTGACGATCGCTGCAAAGGCGTCCCAGTTGCGCGCCGCCTTTCCGGCCCCGCCGTAAACAATCAGGTCCTCGGGTCGTTCGGCGACATCCGGATCGAGATTGTTCATCAGGCAGCGCAATGCAGCTTCCTGGTGCCATCCCTTACAACTTAACTGGGCGCCGGTGGGCGCTCTCACAACCTTTGCTGACATGGTTGGTAGCTTTACTCGGGGTTTCCACGATGCAGCAGTCGCGCTAACCAGCCGGACTCGCGTTTGGTGAGTCGTTCGAGTTCACCAGAGTCGAGCCACACGCCCCCGCATTTGTCGCAGGTGTCAATTTCGACCTCTTCGAATTTGCTTACCTCTAATTTGCCGTCGCATCGGGGACAACTCATTGACGAAGTCCCAGCGGCTTTGGCCTTTTCGGCAACCGCGATCTTATCGCGCATTTTCTCCAGCGCTTCCTGGTTTTTTCTGTGAAAATACTCTTCTTCCAACCCACGCCGTCGTTCATCAAATATGTCTGTCATCAAAACACTCCTCTCAAGACGTACCCTTACTGGATTGCATCAAACTCTCCAGCGCGAATGGCGCCAGCAATTGTTTGAATGTCATTAGCCATCGAGCGGTCGGTTTCCAACCGCGACACATGTGCCCGCACAATCTCGTATGCCCGGTGCGCGCCACGACCCGCTTTGAGCGGTGCTCGATATTCAAGACCCTCGGCTGCCGTAATCAACTCGATCGCGCTGATAAGTTCGGCATTCTCCACGAGCGATCGTAGTTTGGTTGCTGCCGTCATACCCATCGAAACATGATCTTCTTTGCCACCATCGGTTGGAACATTGTCCACGCTGGCCGGATGTGCCAACACCCTTGACTCGGCCAGCAGCGCGGCAGCGGAAACTTGCAGCATCATGAACCCGGACGAGGTGCCGGCAGTCGTAGTTAAGAATGGCGGTAAGTCTTCATTCAGATCCGGATTAACTAAACGATCGATGCGTCGTTCACTAATGCTCATCAAATCAGTGAGTGCTATGGCTGCGTAATCGAAAGCCATCGCGAGCGGCGCACCGTGAAAGTTTCCGCCCGACAACACTTCACCGGTATCTGCAAAGACAAGTGGATTGTCCGTCGCACTCCCGGTTTCAATTTCAACAACCTCGCGCACGTGCTCCAGCACCCCACGCACCGCCCCGTGAACCTGCGGCATGCAGCGTAAACTGTAAGCGTCTTGCACGCGCGGGTCGTTTTCTAGATGAGAAGTGCGGATCTCGCTGTCGCTCATTAATTCGCGCAAGTGGGTTGCGACGGCAATTTGCCCAGGATGAGGTCGCGCCTGCTGGATCCGTTGGTCGAACGCCACCGGAGTGCCGCGCAATGCTTCCAGGCTCATCGCGCCCGCGATATCTGCAACTAAATTCAAACGTGTGGCCCGCTGCAAAGCGAGGGCACCCACTGCCGCCATTGCCTGCGTACCGTTGAGCAGCGCCAGACCTTCCTTCACTTCCAGGTTCACTGGAGTGAGTTGCGCTGCGTGCAAAGCTTGGGCTCCCGACATGCGCGCGCCCTGGTAGAAAGCTTCACCCTCGCCGATTACCACAAGCGCGAGATGCGCGAGCGGAGCTAAGTCGCCGCTGGCGCCGACCGATCCCTTTTCCGGAATCACAGGCGTCACACCATGTTCGAGCATGGCAAGAAGGGCATCGATTAAGAGGGCGCGGCCGCCGCTGTAGCCACACGCTAGTACGTTCGCTCGCAACAACAACATCGCGCGTGCTTCAGTCTCAGAAAGCGGTGAGCCCAGCCCGCACGCATGACTGCGCACCAGATTGACTTGCAACTCGCGGAGTTGATGCTGTTCGATGCGAACATCGGAGAGCCGCCCGAAGCCGGTGTTGACTCCGTAAACCGTGCGACCTTCTGCGACTATTTGTTCCACGACCGCCCGCGAGGCGTCACAACGCGCCCGGGCCGCGCTCGAGAGTCTTACGTGCTCCCGACCTTCAGCGACGTCGACAATTTGTTGAAGGGAAAGTCTCTGACCGCTTAACTCGAACATAAGATCGTACGAAGCATGACCCAGGAAGGGACTTACAAGTAAGCTTCAGCCACGAATAGCGGAAGCCTCTCCTGAAAGTCAGTCTCCCGGAATTCGGGACTAGCTAGCTAGCTTCTGGTTAATGACTCTGCGGGCACTTCTCGCTCAGGCGATTCACTGCGGTCGATCATTCGCGACTCGCGATCCGGAGTCTCCGAGATATCGATCTTCTTGAACTCGCCCGTCAAGGTGCCACTGCGAACCCGTTGCCGTGCGCGACGCGCGCGCATCGTTGTCCGACCCGTGCCGGTTGCCACTCGTGTCCATTTCTTCATGGTACGCAGCGGCCTTAGGGAAAACTCGTGTTGCGGCAAGACTTCACCAGTCGCTTCGCGTAAGCGCACCGTGCCGATTGCGAAGATCGCAATCGCGGCGTTAAAGATTACGCCCACTACAAACACGATCCACCCGGGAACAATTCCCACATCGGCACGATCCAGGAAAGCGTGGAAGTCGCGCGCCGGCAAGGGATGAATATAGACCTTGAGGTTCCAACTCAGGGCGAGCAGCGCAAAAATCCAAAGATAATTCCGCCGCAGTCTTCTGCCGACGGCTTCCCATTCACTAATAGTAAAGTGCGGCGTTATCAAGTCCGACGCAAGATGCTGCGCCCACGCTTCATCCGCCACCGCATTTTCAGGCGCCAACAGTTGCGCAAAGTATCCCGTCTCCAGCACGCGCACACGACTCGACCAAATTTCGTAATAGCGATAACGACGCGCTTCCATCAACAAAAAAATCGCCACCAAGATAGAGTTGATGGGAATTACGAAATGGGCGTTGCTGGGGGAGCTGAAAACAAATGACAAGGTAGCGCCGGCGGTGAGTACCGCCCAGTTAGTGGTGGTATCGAGTCGATTGCGCCAGGTGTTTGAGCGCTGCACTTCGCCGCGATAGAAGTGAATCATCGCCGTGTTAAATTCACTTGGAGACATGCGCCGCATCTGTGCTGCCGGCGTTTGGTAGGTCTTGTCGCCGCCGGATAATTCCGATGGCGCAGGCGCGCTACGCATGCGACTCTGTACCCGATCTGTCGCTAATGGGCCACTTCCTCTCTGATTTGCTTCACTGGTCATCGAATGGAACGAATCTGATCCGGTAGGGTGTTAGGTCATCCACTCCGCACGTCGATAATAGCACGCGCGTAAGACTCGATTGTAGTAAGTTCGCGTGCTTCCAGTGAGTTTAAGCGTTGAAATTCTTGAATTTTGGCCTGCTTGACAGTGTTCGAGCGAGACACCTATAGTTTGATTTTTCGTTGTTTGACTAATTTTTTTTCGATTGTTGGCTGCTGCTACGAAAATGGATCTGGATGAGCAGTGGATGTCGCGAGCAATCGCTGCGGCGCGTGAGGCGGAAGCACTCGGCGAGATTCCAGTCGGCGCTTGCATTGTCAGCGAAAACCAGTTGCTGGCGGTTTCCGGAAACAGAACGCGCACCGATGGTGATCCGACGGCGCACGCCGAGATTGTTGCTTTGCGAACCGCCGCAAAGGTGCTCGGCAACTACCGGCTCACCGATGCAGTTGTTTACTCCACGATTGAGCCCTGTGCTATGTGTGCGGGCGCGCTGATTCAGGCGCGTGTAAATCGGCTGGTTTATGGTGCGCGCGATGAACGAGCAGGAGCAGTTGAATCGCGATTTCGCATCTGCGATTCTGAATTTCTGAATCATCGCCTGGAACTTACCACCGGCGTGCTTGAGGCCGAGTGCCGCGCACTGATGCAGGACTTTTTTCGCAGCCGGCGATCTGAGAGTGGGAGGCGTGGGGACGCGGAGACGCTGTGATGGACGCGGGGACACGTAGACGGGGAGACGCGGGGAAGCGGGATACGGAGAAACTAGAATTTACCTTTCTTCCATCTCGCCTTCTTTCCATCCCCGCATCACCCCATCCCAGGACCCGTCTCGTAGCTTTGGAGAGGTCGCATAGTGGCTTAGTGCACCGGTCTCGAAAACCGGAGTGGGTTAACGCCCACCGTGGGTTCAAATCCCACCCTCTCCGCCATACAATTGGCGATTGCTGATTGGTATCGGTTTTATTCAGAGCCTGAAAAATTGATGTCAGACATTAGTTGCCGATCAGCACTCGTCAATCGGAACTAGCCAATTGGCAATTTGCAATTCCCCGGAGAGGTGCAAGAGTGGTTGAATTGGCAGCACTGGAAATGCTGTGAACGGGAAACCGTTCCGTGGGTTCGAATCCCACCCTCTCCGCCATTTCAATTGGCGATTGGCGAGTGCCGATTGACAATTGGTTTGGTCACAAAACGACTTCGAACCAGTTACATGTTCATATCCTTGATCTATCAACTGTTCCTTTAGACTAGGATATCAATAAGGAAGCCGACTTCGATGGAGCCTTTGCCCAGAGGAAGTTCAGTCTGATAGGCAATCGGAAATTAAAATCATGGATGACAACAAACTTGCAGCCGAAGAAGCGCGACGTTCGCTACAGCACGAGAGCGTCAAATCGCAGGTGGAAGGCGAAGTTAACGCTGAAATAGCCGATCGAGCCGGCCAAGGTCCACCCGCTTCTGAGTCTCGAAGGATTGAGGAGATTGCCGGAGACTTTCGCGCCAAAGCCGTCGACGAAGTAGTCGATACCGAGCACGAAGTAGAACGCTCACGCGGACTGGCTCGCGTGTCGCAGATAATCGACTACATCTTCTTTGTGCTTTACGCGCTGCTGGGCTTGCGCTTTCTTCTCGCGTTGCTGGCCGCGCGCAGTTCCGCCGGCTTCGTTCAGTTCATCGTGTCAGTTACCAATCCTTTTTACGAGCCCTTTAGAGGTATTGTCGCCAGTCCGCAAACGCAGGAAGGCCATACGCTCTTACTGCCGATGGTAATCGCGATCATCGTTTATATTTTGTTGCACCTGGCGATCAACGGTCTGCTGCGACTCCTGGCGCATCGCAAAACGCACATCTGACATCGCCAATTGCCAATCGCCGATTGGAATATTGGCGCACACCATAAACTCACCGCTGCTTTCTAATGGTTTGCATCCTGGTTGACGCGCGCGCGGCTCAATCGAATTGACAATCGGCAATCGGCATTCGACAATTACAAAACGATCTTTTTATCAGACTTCGGGCTCCGCACAACGCTCGCCTTGTGAACCCCGCCAGGCCGGGAACGGAGCAACGGTAGCAACGGCAACGTGTGTTGCGGGTAAGTCCGGAGTCTGGCCAATTCAAGTAAATCGTAAATCGTCAATCGTGAATAAGAAGATCTTTTTCATTTACGATTTGACGTTACGATTCACGCTCCTCCTATGACCTATCAGGCAATCGCACGCAAATGGCGACCACAGAGTTTTGCTGAGGTCACTGGCCAGGAACCGATCACGCGCACCCTGCGCAATGCGATCGAACACGATCGGCTCCATCACGCCTACGTCTTTTCGGGCGCCCGTGGCGTGGGTAAGACCACTACCGCACGGCTTTTTGCCAAAGCTTTAAACTGCCACAAATCTACGACGCCCACGGCGACACCCTGTCGCACTGACGATCCCAACGCCTGCGCTTCCTGCCGGGAAATATCTGAAAGCCGCTCAATTGACGTCCTCGAAATCGACGCTGCCTCGAATACTGGTGTGGGAAATGTCCGGGAGTCGATTATCGAAACTGTTGGTTTCGCTCCAGCTCGCGATCGCTTCAAGATTTTTGTAATCGATGAAGTGCATATGCTGTCGACGCCTGCGTTCAACGCGTTGCTGAAGACCGTTGAAGAGCCGCCGCCGCGTGTCGTCTTCATCATGGCGACGACGGAACGGCATAAAGTTCCCGAGACGATCCTTTCCCGCAGTCAACAATTTGAGTTTCGCACCATTGCAACCGCAAAGATTCTTGAGCGATTGCGCTTAATCGCGGAAGCGGAAAAGATTTCCGTTCCCGAAGATGCTTTGCGGGAAATTGCGCGCGCGGGGGAAGGCTCCATGCGCGACGCGCAATCAGCCTTTGATCAGGTGATTAGTTTTGCCGGCAACCAGATCAGAAAAGACGATGTCGAGCAGGCCCTCGGTGTGGCAGGCGCCGATATTTTGATTCGCGTGATGAATGGCATTGCTGCTAACCAACCCGCAGAAGCGCTCGCGGTTGTGGAAGAAGTAGTAATGCGCGGCCACAACCTGCGCAACTTCTCGCGCGACTTGCTGGCGCACTTTCGCGACTTGCTGGTCACCAAGGTTTCAGGCAGTGAAGAATTGCTCGAGTCAGCTGTGTGCGATCAAGAAGAGCTCCGCCGCCAAGCAAATCTTTTTTCGGAATCCGACCTGGTTCGTTTCTTTCATTCCCTCGCAGAAACGGAAACAAAACTTAGCACCGCCGCCCAACCTCGTTACCAACTCGAAGTTGGATTGGTAAAACTGATGGAAATGCGACGGCTTGAACCGGTCACGCAGCTGCTCGAGCGTCTCACTGCCCTCGAAGAGTCTTTGCGAACCGGAAAAGCCCTCGCTCCCGCGAGGCCCGGACCACCAACCGCAGGAGGTGCACCTGGACCGGCTGGAGGAGCTTCGTCACCAACGAAAACTGGCTCTAAGGCGATGAGTGCGTCGGTTGCCAGTGGTGCATCGAGACCAGCGCCGGCGATGGAGCAGACATTTATTCAACCCGAATATTCTCCCGCGGAGTTGTCACCTGTGCCGGCCGCTGAAAACGATGCGAACCCAAGCCCTGTGGCTTCCAGCACCGAAGACGATTCAGACATTGAGCGCATCAAGTCGGCGTTGGAAACACGCAGAAAAATGTTTCTTGTGACCGCACTAGAAGGCGCGCGTTCAGCTGCCATCGAGAATGGCGAGCTGTATGTCGAGTTTGCGCCCGAAACCCGCCACTTGCGAGACTCGCTGGCAAAAAGTGACAACGTCAAAATTCTGCGCGAGATCTGTCAGGAGATCACCGGCAAGGAATTGGGCGTGCGCATCATGATCAAGGATCAAACTGCGCCCACTGCTGACGCGCCGCTTTCCCGGGAAGATGAAGAGCGCCTGGAACAGAATCGCCTGCGCGAGAACGCCGAGAAGCATCCCGTTGTGCAGCAGATGCTGCGCACATTCCGTGGCGAACTCGTGGACGTGCGCCGCGTCGACAAGTCTCAGAGCTAACTCGCGCCACGAAAAAGCGGCAACAGGTTGCCGCGCTCCAAAGACTGGCGACCCAAAAACGCAAACAGTCGATTCAGCCCCCAATCAGCAGCCGCAGCAATCCGCCAAATCTCCTGCCGCAACTGACGTTAATTTTTCCAGCGAACTATTTGCAGTGACGGGTCGTATAAACTCGCTCGGAGGGATTACTACTTATGCGCGATCCATTTACCGCAGGACTTCTCAGCTTCATCATTCCCGGTGTGGGACAACTTTATAACGGGCGAATTCTGGCAGGCATTCTCTGGCTAATCATAACGCCCGGGTTTTGGATTGGCTCGGGCGGCACGCTCGGATGGATCTGTCACATCATCTCGGCGTATACGGCTTACTCTTACGCGAAGGAATATCCAGTTCGGGCCTAGCTTGCATAAAGCCCTATGATGAGACTAGTAAACTTCGTGAGGTTTGATTTATTGCATTGCGGGCGTCTGCCGCGATGAGCGCGATGCAAGAATGCACTCGGGTATCGAATCGCGGACGTCCCGCCCGCATTTAAGCGCGAAAAAACCTAGTCCTACTTTCCTAAACTCCCCGCCACAATGACGGCCGCCTCGTAAGTCGTATCCCGTGCAAGGATCTCCATTTCCCGCGCCAACAATTCAGCTGTGCTGCGGTTTCGCACCGGTAGCGTGCGACCCGGGCACAACCGATCTTCCATCGTAGCCTGCGTCTCCAGGTGGAGACCATTTTCCGCACGTTGCACCACAAACGAAGCGTTGCTGAGTGCAGAGTGCAATTCGACCTTCGCCAGGCGGCCGGGCCTCATCTCCGGACGTTCCACGCGGTTTAGTTCGAGTGTGATTGCACCGCCGTCACGCCGGCGTGCGAAGAACAAAGTCTTCTTTGCTTCCTTGGCCTGGCGTTCAATGCGCCAATCCAAACGGCTCGCCAGCCAACCGGCCATCAACAGCGCTTGCGTAGCAATCCCGTTGGCGTTTCCCTGCGGCGCTCCATAGTCAATTCTGACGCGTTCGAGGTCAGCAAGTGCAGCGCGATATTCCTGGACGTCGTAAAAGTTAGCGAGCAACGCTCGCCAGGAAGTGAGGCGCGCCCAGTTAATGTCGCTAACCGCAATCGCCTCGTTGCGCTGACGCGAAAAGAGCTGCTCAATGCTATGCAGTTGCAAATCCATTGCTGCCAGATCAACAGAATCAATAACGAGTCTCTCGGCGGCACGACTTAGCGGCTGAAAAATATCGTCGTCGAGTCGGTGCAGATCATGCCACCAGAGAAAAACCGGGAGATCAGGCACCAGTAACGGAATCACGGCACTGGGCAGCTCCGAAGCGAATTGGCCGCGGGCAATCAGTGTGATTTCCTCGCAACTGAGTTCGGCTTTTGTTGAGCGTTGCTGGTTCTGGCAAGAGGCGGAGACAAACATCTCGATATCACGATCTGCACTCTGGCGATCCGCCAGCATCACGAGGGCGCGGCAAGGATGAACCGCGGCAAGGTCGCGAATAGTTTGCTGAGATTCGGCCAGCACCACGTCGCTTGTCACCACCAACATTAGATTGGCGGCGCGAGCGCGCATCACCGCCTCCTCGCTTTGGTCCTGCTCCCCGCCAGCGGTTTCCTGCCACAGGTCAGCCAACGCACGCTCTACAGCATCGACGTCGAGTGTCTGAGGCACCTGGATTTGTTTTGGTGGCGTCGACATTCTCTACACCGTTGAAAGAATCATTTTCCCATGGAAACTGAAACCGCCAAGTCGCCAGGCGCCGCAAAGCACGCATAAGAAGAAAACGAGCTTAGTACTTTGTGCTTAGTACTTTGTTTCAGAACCGCAGCCTTAACATCTGTCGCTCAAATTTCATCAGCGAACCATGTTCCAAGAACCAAGTTCAAAGCTCGTTTTCTTCTCCTTGGTGAACTCTGCGGTCCCTGGCGACTTGGCGGTTTCGGTTTCCAATCCCCACTGCCCACTTCCTTATCACAACTTCCGCCAGCTTCTGCCATCGCGCTCGATCAACGCGAAAGAGTTGCGAGGCCCCCACGACCCAGCTGCGTAGTTAGGAAAATCTGAAGCGGGCTGTTGCCACGCATCCAGGATTGGCGAGACGATTTCCCATCCGCGCTCAACCATGTCGCGACGCGCGTAGAGCGTGGAATCGCCCAGCATGCAATCGAGTAATAATCGTTCGTACGCCTCGGGAGCTTTCACGCCAAACGATGCTCCATAACGAAAGTCCATGTTGACCCAACGAATCCGCATTGCCTGTCCGGGCAACTTCGCGCCAAAGCGAAGCGTGATGCCCTCGTTAGGTTGAATGCGAATCACAAGTACGTTGGGCTGCAATGGCGTATCTGATTCGGTGAAAAGCTGGTGCGGAACCTCCTTGAACTGAATCGCGATTTCTGTCACACGTTTCGGCATTCGCTTTCCCGAGCGCAAATAGAAGGGCACATCCGACCAACGCCAGTTGGCAAATTGCAGTTTGATTGCCGCAAACGTTTCCGTGGATGATTGCGGGTTAACGCCGGGTTCCTCGCGATACCCAGCTACTGTGTCGCCCAGCACCGTCCCCGGGCCGTATTGTCCACGCGCAGCGAACTCGTCGACGCGGTCGGAAGGTATTGCTCGCACACTACGCATCGCGCGAATTTTTTCGTCGCGTACGCTGTTGGGTTCAAGTGACGTGGGCGGCTCCATCGCGATCAATGCCACTATTTGAAAGACGTGGTTCTGAATCATGTCGCGGACCGCACCCGCTTTTTCATAATAGCTACCGCGCCCCTCGACGCCGATAGCCTCAGCGGTCGACACCTGCACGTGATAGATGTAGTTATGATTCCAGAGCGGCTCGAAGATACTGTTGGCAAAACGAAATACTAAAAGGTTCTGCACAGTTTCCTTACCGAGATAATGATCGATACGGAATATTTGGTTTTCGTTGAAGACTGCCGCGAGTTCCGCATTTAGCGCTTTAGCGCTGTCCAGATCATGACCAAATGGTTTTTCAACAATGATGCGCGTCCAGCTTTGGTCACTAGGGCGGGTCAACCCGGCGGCGCCAAGTTGACCGGCAACCGTTCCAAAGAAGTCAGGCGCCGTCGCCAGGTAGAAAAGATGATTGTTCTGAGTATTACGAGCCGCGTTGATTTCCTCTAGCTTTCCTTTCAGCGTCGCATAAAGTTGCGGGTCGTCGAACGCGCCTGGCAAATAGAACAATCCGCTGGCAAAGCTAGTCCAGGCTGCTTCGTCGATCTCGTCCTCAGCGAATTCGTTGAGAGCTTCGCGCATCTTGAGGCGAAACTCTTCATCGCTCATGCCCGGTCGCGCTGTACCCAAAACGGCAAACTCCGCCGGCAACAGCCGCTGCCGCGCGAGGCGATAAAGGGCAGGAAGTAGTTTGCGCCGCGTGAGGTCGCCGGTAGCGCCGAAGATGACGACAACGCAAGGTTCGGAGGTTCGCTCCAGGCGCGTTCCACTTCGCAGGGGGTTTTCGCTCTCAACCAAACTTGTCATTTGGAACTTTGAGCTTTCTACTTTGTACTTTGAGCTTTGTACTTTGAGCTTTGTACTTCGAACTGCTTACTGCTCCTGCCTCGTACTCCTGCCTTCTATGGCCTTGCCGGCTTCTTGATCGTAGGCACGGCCCGCGGAATATCTCCGTCGTCGACGATGAGCGGTGTCTCTGAGTTTTGTGATTGCAGCTTGGGAGCACTACGACGCAGAAGCGGCGGCAGACCAGGCTTGGGTAAGCGAACCGTTTCGACATCGTCAGTGCGCCTGAGGATGGCGCCGCCGCGTCCTGCAACCCAAACATTCGAACCACCGCGATTGGCGATCGAGAACAAAGTGGTGCTGGTGATAGTCGGCTGCGTTAGCCACGTTTCTCCACCATCCTTGCTTTCGATAATCCTTCCTTGCTCGCCGGTCACCATCACCTCGTCACGAGCAGACGCGGCCACCGAAAATAGATTCGTCGTCAGACCGCTTTCCATATCTTTCCAGGTAACACCACCGTCGTCTGTGCGCAGAATAAGGCCTTGTGCGCCGACTGCATATCCGCGTTGCGAATCCACAAAGGCGAGCGCGTAGAGCCACTCCTTCAGGTTCCGGTCAACACGTTTCCATGACGTGCCGCCATCCTCAGTGCGCAGGATCGTTCCGTTTGAGCCGACAGCTACGCCGTGTTGTGCGTCGACGAAGCGAACGTCTTCGAGCCAATTGAAAGTTTCCGCGCGTTGGAAGCGCCACGTTTGACCTCCGTCGCTCGTTTCCAGGATGAGACCCCGCGCGCCGACCGCCCAGCCTTGAGTTGGCGAAATAAAATCAACCGCCAGCAGATCCTCGTTAGCCTCTATTCGAGCTTGCGCCCAGGTAATACCACCATTGACCGAACGCAGGATCGTTCCTTGATCGCCTACCACCCAGCCGAGTTTCTCGTTAACGAAATCAACGGCATTTAAGCGCGCCGCGGTTCCCGAAGGCCGCACCGTCCAGCTACGACCAGCCGAACTTGTGAACAGAATTTTTCCGCGCGCCCCGACGGCCCATCCGCGCGTATCATTAATGAAAAAGATGTGGGCGAGATCGTCGCGGCCTCCCTCGGTGAGACGACGCCACGAAAGCCCGCCGTCGTCAGTACGCAGAATTAACCCATCAGCACCTGCTGCCCAACCCAGCGACTCATCCGCAAAGTGCACGGATGAAAGCCTGGGGCTGGTGCGCACGCTAACAGGCAGCCAAATCGATCCGCCATCCGCCGTCGTCAATACGAGGCCATCGTCGCCCGTCACCCAGCCCATTTTGTCGTCCTTGAAATAGACCGAGAGCAAATCGGTGGTCGTTAGGCTTTGCGCCGCCTGCCAGCTAAGGCCAGCGTCGCGAGTCTCGAGGATTGTTCCCGCGTAACCAACCACTACCGCGCGCAAAGGAGAACTAAAAGTGACGCCGGTTAAGGCTTTGCTGGTGATACCCGTTTGCGGTTTCCAATCAATACCGCCGTTGCTGGTCACGAGCAGCGTGCCCCGCGCTCCTACAGCGATACCGTTTTGCTCATCGGCGAAAGCGACAGAAAAAAGATGCGCCGTTGTTTGCGACTTTTGTGATTGCCAGGTTATGCCGCCGTCTTTTGTATGAACAATCGCCCCGAATGATCCCACCGCCCAGCCATGCTGCGAAGACCCGGGCGCG
Source organism: Pyrinomonadaceae bacterium (assembly GCA_035697425.1). GTDB lineage: Bacteria > Acidobacteriota > Blastocatellia > Pyrinomonadales > Pyrinomonadaceae > PSRF01. Next base: position 36,262 of record DASSCX010000255.1, read on the forward strand.
AAGGTGACACAAAAAAGATGATCGCGCGTCCCCGTGGCGCGGCGTACCCATTTGTTACCGCCGTTTGTGGTAGTAAGCACTACGCCACCTGAGCCCGCCGCGATTAAACGCGCTTTGTCTCTAACATAGAGTCCGTACAAAGTGGTGTTGGCCGGCGAGATCTGTTCCTCCCAGGTGAACCCACCATTGCGCGAACGCAAGATGGCGCCATCGCCGCCCACAGCCCAACCATTCTTTCTGTCTGCGGCGAACTTCACATTGTTGATTGAGTTCCCCTGTGGCAAAGGGTTCTGCCACTGCCAGGCGCGAAACTCGAGTCCCTGTGCATTAACAGTTGCGAACGTTGCCGCACAGATCAGGAAAAAGAGAGTCGACGTTACAACCTGACGCCAGGCGCGCCACATCGGCTGTCTGCTGAAAATTGCTGGGATTAAAGACAATGATGTCCGCTGTAAGAGCAAAGTGAGTCGAGCTACAACTTTCGGGGAGTAACAGTCTCTGGAGCACAGGATTATAAAGACGAAGGCTCGGGAAAGCGAATAGGGCAAGAAAGCGTCGGCGTCCGGCTATTTCGCCACCGGCCGGCGCAAACGGCGGTCAAGCCTCCATTGTCCAGAGGTGTTTCGGAGGCGAGCTAAAACCAGACCATGAGGCTTTCCGCATGCTTGCCAGCATCCTCGCTGGTGCCGGTGACTCTGATTTGGATTACTACTTTCAAATGCGAGTGCAAATCCTTCCGCTATCAAAGCGGGTGCAAATGACTTATCCGGATCCGGGACGAGCGTGGAGTTAATTCTTTGCTCGCGGTAGTGAACGATCAGAAAAATTGACTTATCCGACAACTGCGGCAGAGGCTGCGAGAGTGATTCTGCAACCAGGATCTCGTTGCCCTCGCAATCAAGCGCGAGACCGCTGGTGATTAGCAATTTGTCGCGCCGGCGCGAAACTTCCAAACCGGATACGATTCCAAATCCATGTAGCGCGCGATTGTGTAGTTTTTGTTTCTCGCGAAAATAACTCTGTTCCAATTCCAGATCTGCCGCCGACAATAAGCGGCCGGAGAAAAAGTTGTTTCTGCGAAAGCCTTTTTCACTCATTACTTTGTTTCTTCATGAAAAGGATCAAGCGTACCGGCTTTTTCCTCAGCGTCGCGCAACACTTCTGGTTCAACCCGGCCCAGGGTGGCGAGGCGACGCGCCGCGCGATCTACCGCCTCCTGAATCACATGCCCGGCGTGACCGGCGGTCCACTCCCAACTGATTTCATGGCGGTCTGCGGCTTTGTCGAGACGCGCCCACCACTCATGATTTGTTTTCCTGCGGAACCGGCCGTTCATGGTTTCGACAACATATCGGGAATCTGTGAAGAGCCGGACCTTGCAAGGTTGACGCAAAGCTTCCAGACCAACCGCCGCCGCTGCGATCTCCGCTTGCTGATTAGTAGCCTGACCGAGATAGCAGCCCACAGAACGCCAAATCCCCTGGTAGCCCAGGAGGGCCACGGCCGCCGCGCGAGTTTCTGCTTTGCCATTGCCGAGACTCGAACCGTCACAAAAAATTGTGACCGGCTTTGGTGGCGTACCGTGTGGCTTCTTAGAGACGGTGGTATTACTCATCAAGCAAGTTCTATTAGTTGGGAAACGTAGCCTAACACGCGCGCTGCAGTGCTCATAGTTCAATCAGATTGGATCCCAACCATCACTCGGTTGTCGCGCTCGTCGACCGCATCGGCTAAAATTCTGTCGGCCTGGGGGAGGCCTACTCGAGAGCTTATTTAAAAGCGATGCGACTGTTTCAACTTTTTGCGCGCGGCTCACGCAAAATCATGCTTAAACCCGGCGAGTCGTTTCTGATCTTCAGGATGGCTTTGTGGGTTTCTTTGCTTTCCCTGGCAGTAAAGCTTCGACCCCTGCCCCGCGCCCTGGAGCTGATCGCCGCAAAACCTAAGACTCCGGCGACTGACCCTGCTGAGCCGTCCGAAGAAACGATGAACCGGCTGGCGCGCGCGATAGATTTGCTTCTTCGAACTGACCTGTTTGTCTTTAAGCCGATCTGTTGGAAGCGTGCTGCCGTCTTGCATCGCTATCTGACTCTAAGTGGGATCAATTCGCGAATCGTCTTCGGCGTCAGGCGCGGTGCGCAGGGCGAAGTCGACGGTCATGCCTGGCTCGAATCAAACGGCGCGCCGATTCTTGAACCTACCACTCCTAATTACAAAGTCACCTACGCGTTCCCTTCCGACGATCCTTTCGAAGCCGATCTCGCTTCAATGTCGTAGTTCAAAAAAAGGGAGAGGCGCCGAGCGCCTCTCCTCCAGTTGCTTTTATTGTACCTCTGCGCGTTACTTGGTCTACCCGGACCTTATCAAACTCGAAGCGCGCAACTCGAAACCTAAACTACGGCAGGGCTTCAATATTCAACAAGACTTTGAATGTTCCGGTCTGCTGAATACCGAGCAGGAATCGAATATCAATGCTAGCTCCATTCGCAATTGGAGTACCCAGAGTCACGGTTCCTGCGGACCAGGATGAGTTGAAAGCACCGCCATTCGGCTGAGATGGGGGTTGTTCGACCGTAGTGCCCTGCACCGTAACGTTGCTTGTACCAGAGCCACAAGGAGGTCGATCCACCGTTACTACTACTGCCGTGCTTGTTCGGTGGCGCAGATCAGCGATTCCCGAAGGCGCTGGGAATGTTGTGATGTCCACGATGCGAAAACGCAACCGGGTGACGTTCCCCCCGGTATTGTTGGTGAACGTGCGCCGAATATCGACCGTTCCAAAAGTGGAATTTTGTGCCGGGACGCTGGTGAAATCACGGACGCGATTCGGAGGAGAGGACGAAACTACGCACGGGTCAAGCAGCGAGGCCTTCAACACCGCATTGCGTTGAATTGGACTGGATAGGTTCTCCGGTCCCGGAGCACCGAGACGCTGGCCCGCCCCCGCCGAGGTGCCGTTGGTATCGACGAACACGAAATCAGCGGCATTGTTGTTGGTATCTACCAGATTCCCACCGGACGGGCAGGGTCCAAAAGTTGTGATTGAACCCGCCTTACCGCAGTTGTCTCGGTAAAAGGCGTAATCGATGGAAAAAGGCGTCAGTGCCGGGTATCCGGTTCCTTCCTTATAAAGCGTATTTGCCTCAGAAGTGGAGCCGACCGCGTCGAGCCTGTTTGCCAGGGTGTAACTGGCTCCTCCCGTGTTGTTGTTGAAAAGCGCGATTCCTGCGTTATCCGGGATGTTAGTCGTGTAAGTGGCATCGCCAGTCGCAGTCGTGCCGTTGCCAGCCGGATACGAGGCCAACGAATAGCCTACCGAGTTGACACATAGGTAATGACCGCGGTTAGGAATCACAGTCCCATTCGGAATCGAGCAACGGGTGGTTCCGTCTGAAGCAGCAACACCATAACCACTACCCGAAAGGGCGTCCACAGTATGGTCAGCGCCACTATTGTTGAAAATCTCGATGAACTCGTCATTCTGCCCATTGGGCCCACGTACGCGAAATTCTGAAATAACCAGCTGTCCAGCCGTAGCAGTCAAGTTCGGTGTTGGAACTTTACTGGATACAACTATGTCGGGTGATTCATTGCTTGTGACCTTCACTGGAGTCTGACGACCGCTTGTTAGTTTTTGCGCCTTAAGAGTCTGCGCTGTGAACAGAAAAGAACTGAGCACGAGTGCAGCGATCAAAGGTAACCTGAATTGCAACGAGGTACGCATTTTTTCTGTCTCTCCTGAGTTTAGTTAAATCGTTACATGAACAGAGCACACCGAGGAACTGTTCAATGTTTAATCAGTTCTCCGGTGAAGGGCTATGGATGTGTAGTCAGGCGGGTGATACAACGAAGTCATCATACGATCCGAATTTACAGAGCGTCAACGACTTTTTTGGACCACAATGAAGGAATCGTGAACTAGATCACATCAATAAGGCGCACAAAGAAGGGAAAGGCGGGTTTCGCCTTTCCTTTCAACTTTCACAATAACAATTTCCGTCACTCGAGTGTTGGTATTTGTCGTTCTTCCTCTCAAAACTCGAAACGGAGAACACTCTAAGGTAGCGCTTCTACATTAACGAAGAAGCGGAAGGTGCCTCCCTGCGCTACGCCCAGGAGGAATCTAACATTAACCGAGGCGCCCGGCGCGAGGAATCCGCCAGGAATCGCAACGACAACACTCGAATTCGAGCCACCGCCGGCAACTGCATCTGAAGGGCTCTCAAGCGCAGTCCCTCTTATCGTGATCGTGCCGCCATTTGCAGTCGTATCTCCGGAGGTCAGGATGCGCAAGTCGGCCAGTGGCCCTCCCGGAGTGTTTGTGGTGGTGATGTCGACAGCCCGGAAACGCAAGCGTGTAATGATCACGCCAGTGTTATTCGTGAACTTGCGACGAATATCCAAAGTGCCAAGCGCCGTAGCCCCTGTTCCCGGCGTCGTGTCGCGCACACGGTTGGGAGGAACGTTCGACGCTTGGGTCGGATCAATCAGCCCGGCTTTTACTGTTGCATTGCGTTGTAGCGGACTCGCAAGATTCTCTGGACCAGGTGCACCGCGCACTGAGAGAACGCCGAAAGTGCCTGCCGTCGTTGAGACGAAATCAAAGTCTGCCGCATTGTCTCCCGTATCTTTGGACACACCCGTCGTGAGCTTGCGAACGAATGCGTACTCCCCATTGCCGGTGATCGGCGCGAGCCGCGTTCCTTCGGTGAAGAGAGGAGATTGTGCGCCGTTCTGAGACGTGAAGTTAACAGTGTCGATCCTCGTAGCCGCGGATAGATTCGCGACATTTGCTGTATTGAACAATGCCACACCGGTGTTGTCAGCAATGTCTGCGGTGTAGGTGGCATCAGGTGTCGCGTTGCCCGCGCCGCCGTAGTTCGTCAGGCTGTAGCCTACCGCAGCGGTGTTGTTGGCAATCAAGTAATGACCACGCGCCGGTATCATGGTTCCGTTAGGAATCGTAGCGACAATTGATGCCACAGTGCCCGCTGCGTTCAAGGCCGCGACTGACCAGCCCGCGGAAGCATCGCCGGCATTAACGGTGAACGGCGCGCCGCTTACATTTACGATCTCAATATATTCGTCGAGCGCACCCAGCGCACCGCGAAGTCTAAACTCGGCAATGGTCAGCGTAGTTGAAGCGAGCGGTGGAGTGCCGGCAACGCTGCAGCAGACGAATTGGGTCCGTGAGAGCTCCAGTGTCACGCAGCCAACCGTGCCGGTGTCTAGCATTGCGGTGTCCGAGATCCTCACCTTCCACGTTCCGTTGGTCAGCTTGCCATCAAGAGCTGAGAGCATTTGATCTGGCCTGAACGAGCCGGCGAATGGCGCCGATCCGCTCGCAATGGTGGTCCCTGCCTCGTCATCGAAAATAGTCGGTGTGCTGGAGCAGTCGTTAGCGCCGGTGCCAAAATTGTTACCTGAGCCTCCGCGGTTGTCCGAGAGTAAGACCACGGTCCCATCCGGGTGGACCAGGCTGATTTCGAGGTCGCCGTCGAAGGTGTGGTTGAGCCGCACGCGGACGTTGACATCGTTGACCGCGCCGACATCCGGCACATTAATCGGGACATCAACCGACGCTACGTCGGGAATCGGCACGGCTATGTTGCCTGAACTGTAGTTTGCCGAAACAGTGCCGCCGGTAGGCGCACCGACCTGCAGGGTGAAAGTGACTGTGCCAAGGCCAGTGGCTCCATCTTGAAGTTGGAAGGTGGCTGTCACTTGGCTGCCGCACGCGGCACTTGGATCGACTGTGAAGGTGAACGGGCGGGAAACGACTGTAGTATCGTCGGGTGGAATCGCACCATAGTTCTGCGACCCGCTCGGGCTGGTGACGCCGCCAGTTGCTTGGAGCGTGGCGACGAGATTCGTGGTCGCGGCAGTACCGCTGTTCTTCAGACCGAAGTCGACGGTGACAGTTTCTCCGGGGCTGAGGGCGTTGTCGGCCGGGACACAACTCTCCGCTGTGAGCGCAGACCCGGCGGGAGTGATGGCAGGCGCGCCGGTCAGGCAGGTGTTAAATGTGGTCGTGTTGCCGTTGGTGATGATCTGGTTGGCCGGAGCTGCAGCGAGATAAAGGGGATGCGAAACCAGCACTGAGTAGCTGCCTGGAGACAATTTGCTCACGCTCTGGCCGTTCGCCTCGGTCGAGTCGTAAATGTTGCTGTCGACGCTGACTGTAGCACCCTGAACTGGAAGACCAGTGCCGCAGTTTGTGACATTGACTTGCAAAGTGCCTTGCGCGGGAGCTGTGCACGTCGCATTGACCTTGAAGCTGCCGATGCGGGTGTGCCACTCGGCGGTATTCATGGGTACGTCATCAAGGTAGTACTCCTGCGTATACCAGAAGGTACAATCGTCGACAGGGTCTACGTTCATTGAACTGTAGTCGCCCCACCGGGAGGAAGTATGCGTTTGCACGAAGCCACCGACTTGCAGAGTTGCCTCGCCTTGGAAAAGCCCGTTTGGTGGATCACCCGCTAGCCGCCCGGCGTAGCGGATACCCGGGAAGACGGTGGTGGCGTCTGAGACGCTGTAACCGACAGCGAGGTTACCTTGGTTATCCATGGCCGCCGAAGCCATCCAGCGGTTAACCGCGTCAGGCGCGAAGCTAGCCTGTTCGTTAACGCTGTAGGCGCCGCCAGAACGGCGCAGCTCGTAATAGCGCACACCCGCTTGGTGTAATGCCAGAGTAGTTCCGGTACCGACGTTAACGGTGTGATTGGTAATGAGCGACTCATGAGTACCGAAGTTGCGGTATTGCAGCCGGTGCATCAAGCGGTCACCGATGGCGTCGAGGGCTGCGGTGGCATTATTGGCCGGCGGAGGTTGCTCGATATTGTCGCGGCCTGCCGGCGTGCTGGGGTCGAAGGCGGCCACGGCGATGGGACTCTCGGCGCGCTCGACGAAGGTGGAGTTTGCCGGAACTGCGAAGTCCGCGTGGAAGTTGAAGAGGCGGAGACCGTCGGAAGCGTCGCCGAATTCAGTTGCGATGAAGTAAGCAAAGACGTTGGGGGCGCCCGCAGGCGGCGGTGTCAGCCCATCAGCGTCAGCGGGAAGCATGCCGCCGATAGTGGGATCCAATGTAAAGAGGTCGAAGTATATGAAGCTAGCGGTCGGATCGCCTGCGAGCATCTTGGCTCGGTCGAAGGCGAACACACCACCGCCGAGAAATGCAGTTGCTGCCTGGTTAAACTGGTTGTCGGTCATGTAATAACCATCGGGCCAGACACCAAACTTAGGATAATCATTGAACTTGTTGTTCGGCATCATGAAGTCGTACAGATAATAAGCGCCCGTCGGATCGCCAGTCTGGGAGATGGCAATCAGTTGGTGGTTGTTCGGGTTCGCGACTGTGCAGAACTGGCTTAGAAGCCAGCGGTCCGCAAGTGAATCGTAGAGCACGATGGGATCGCCATCTTCGCGGGTCGCACACTGGCCTGGAATGGTTGCCCAGATATCGGCGAGCGAACGAATCGGGGCCACCGGCGTGCCCGTTTTGTCCCAAATGCGGAAAGTACTGTTAACCATCTGCACGTAGTGATTAGGACCAACATCACCGACGGTATCAGGGGGAAGAACGCCTTGTCCGAGAGCGATCGTATCCAAAATCGATTGACCTTCGAAGGAGACTATCGGGCTGGGAATCCTTGGAGAAGGTACGGATGTTTGCAGGGCGGCGTCTTTCGACGCTACGCTCGCATCGTTGGCCTCGCGCCCGATACTCTTCCTTGGTCTTCCTTTGACTTCAAACGGGGCCTTCGGATCGCGCATTAATCTACTCCGTTCGGGAAGGTCGCGGAGAGCCGGACTAATGGCGAAGGACACGGCCTTCGCCGAAACAGGAGTCAACGCGGCCTTTCCAGTACTCTTTCTACCGGCTTTATCCTTCTGCGACTTACCAGCCGTGTCATCTCCCACGCGTTCAGCGCCGTTTGACCCCGCGCGGCGCTGAGCTGAGCCCACAGGAAGGACAATGAGAACAGCAAAGAGAATCGGTATAAGCACGAGAAGCACGTTGAACTTCCTTTTCATATTCCCTCCAGGGAAGCTTCCGAGAGCAAGCAGGCATTCACTGCTAGTTACTAGTAAGTAAGGGCGCAACACTCTGAGTGTTCATCGTTTAGAATTCAGAGAAGCAGGAGCGATGATGAGCCAGCGGCCCCAGATAGACTAGATTATTCAAGTCCACCTGGACTGACATGGTGGTGTTGACTTCGAGAGCGTAGGGTTCACCCACGTGAGCATTCCTTGTAGCTGATCGGAAGATCCAATTACGATCTAACTGCTACTAATCAGGGCGAAACTGAGCGCATGAAGCAAAACATTTTGGCGCGAAAGGCCTGTTCAAGTCGAACGGCGAGAGAATAAACGCTCGCATGGAAGCTGTCAATTGACACATAAGTCTTCTATCGCGAAGACTACTCATGGTGGAAAAGCAGTCTTGCATAGAAAGGCGGGTCAATGATGTGACTTTAATACCATGTATCTTTGCAGTTTTTTTGACAATCGTCTTTACCCTTCCCACAAACTCATGCGAGAAAGAAAGAGTGAAGGACAACAGTAAGAGTGGAAAGTCGCAAGGTCAGACCTTACCGGTCGTGACAAATTCGTCAGTTGCTGATCAACGAGTTCCCGAAGGCAAGTGGGGCGGACAACACGTGCGCCTCGAAGTCTTGGCTGATGGAGCTGATTTTGAGTTTGATTGCGCACATGGACGATTGCAGGGACCGTTGCTGTTGCAGAACGGACGCTTTTCTGCAACGGGAACTTACGTGCGTGAAGGAGGTCCCGTGCGCCTGGACGAAGGGGAGCAAGGACAGCGCGTTTTCTTCAAAGGCGAAGTCGAAGGTTCACGGATGATACTTAGCTTCTCGTTTTCAGAAGACGGCAGCGAGGCTGAGACTTTTACGCTGACTCATGGAAGGGAACCAAGGCTGTTCAAGTGCAAGTAATCGTTGACAGTGATTAGTGGCAGTTTCGTGGCTCCCGCCGTCTCCGCCTGCCACCTGCCGCTCAATTAACAGCGGGCAGCTAACGTGTATTAGCTGCCGTTGTTTCAATTGCCGCCAGTTAGTTGAACAAAATTACGGAAGCGCCTCTACATTTAGCAGGAAGCGACTTTCCTACTATTGGAGAACATAGATGAGGTAGTTGGTGGTGCCCAGGCGTTGCCACCCTTCTTCGCTAGCCCAACTGGGCGCATTCTCGGCAACGATAACGCGCGCGTTAGTACTGGCGATGGCGGCGAGCGCCTGAGCTCGGATTTGTTCGTCAACAGCCCAAAATTTTTTCGCCTCGTCTCCTGGTGTTTCTGGTACCTCTGCTACCACGCGCACGCGTGCCAACCTGGGCCACGCCGCGAACATCGTGTTACCCACCGACGCAACTCGATCACCTGTCTGCAAGCCATGCTGTCTTAGTCCCTGAGCGACCTGCCACTGAACATCACGCGCCGCTGAATTCCCAGAGGAAAGGTCGCGCCCTGCGGAATATGCCGAGCGCGCAGTTTCAGGGATGACTGAGACTACAAAAACGAGCACTAGTCCCAGGCACACCCCAGAAACTAAGCGCCGAGTTTCGTCCGATGCTGCAAGTTGAAATGCCGCCACGCAACTCAAAGCTATGACGGCTACAAACGGGGCGAGATAACGCGGCTCAATGTTTATCGCGAGGTAAATCGCCAGAGCGGTCAGCGCCGGCACGATTAGAAACCAATAGGCACTCAGGTTCTGCATTACGATTCGACGCCGGCCACTTTGGTAGAGCAAAACAAAAAGCGCGAAGGTCAACGCGCCAAGGAAAAACCGATAAAAAAGAAAATGGTAAAGCCGGGTGAGGTTACGCGCGATGGCCGTCAACTGTTGGCGCAAATTAAAGTGGGGAGTAACGCCCTCGTACCAATAAGAAGCGTCGTACCAGGGCGGATAGCTGATGCCGGGCGGCGCGCTAAATTCGTAGACGGCGGGAGCGGCGAAGATTTTCCTGGTGGGATGCACCGGCGTGCCGCTGTCGGGTGGTTCACCCTGCCAATGTGTGAACCGAGTCGTTCCGTTGACGTACCAGGCGTAGTTCAAGCGCGCACTATCGCCTATTGTAAATCGATGTCTGGCGCGTGATAGAACTACAAGGAATGGAGTAGCCAACGTCAGAAACACTAGCAACGAGATTGCGGTGCGCAACAAGGCTGGCTTGAATTCCATCGTGTGTCGCGCGAGCAAATAAGCGACAAAAATAAAAACAAAAGCTAACGGGAACATTATCGTCTTCGTCAGATAACCGACGCCCAGCACGATTCCGAGGGCGGCGAACAATTGCCAGCGAGAGGCTGCGGCACGTATTCGCAACAGGAGTCCGCTAGCGAGGAAGATCAATGCCGCTACAAGTAGATCTGGACTAGTGCGCGAGACACGATTCATAAACAGCGACGTCCAGATGAAGATGGTGTAGCCGAAAACCAACCAGCTCCACTCTGGGAGTGCGATGCCGGTAACTCTGAGTTGCCGATCGCGTCGTAGCACGCGCAGAAAGTAAGCGAAAGATAACAAGGCGACAGCGTAAATTAGAAAGTTCAGCAGCCGCACGAAGGTGAATTCCCAGAATGACGACGGCTTGAACAGACGTAGCCAGAGACCAGTCAGCCAGGAATAGCAGGGGCTCCACATCGCGTTTACTGCGATGTACCAGTCTCCGCGCATATAGGCGTCGCCGATGTCGAGATAAGAGATGCCATCGGGGCTCATGTAAGCAAGACCATCGGCACTTTCGTGACGGCGGCCCCACGCCTGAAGGAAACCTAGCAGCAGTGCTGTTAGCCAACAAAACAATTCATAAAGACTTGGATTGGATCTGCGAGCGGATTCAGGACTAGAAGATGCTGGGACTGTTTTGAGTTGATCGGGAGAAGAATCAAGCACGCGCGCATCTTCACCTGCGTAAAAAAGCTTGTCAACGAGAAGAAGCGAAGGGGGAAAGGGGAACAGGGGAAAAGCCTACCCGTTTCTCGCCGCCCCTTTCCCCCGTTCCCCCGTTCCCCCGTTCCCCCTTTTCCCGTTCCCCTCTTATACTCGCCGCTTAATGCAAGGCGACAAAAAGATCCGCTGGCGTTGGGGCATGATTGCAGCCGTGGCAATCACACTGCTTTCACTCTTTCCACAATTCTACTTATGGGGCCAGCGAGGGCGGCAGTGGAATGGCTCCCAGGCATTTTTTTATACCGATGAACCAGCATATGCGGCCTACGTCAACGCGTTGATCGCTGGACGGCCGCGACGCAATGATCCCTACACTGGACGAGACGATACGGCGAAAGCCCCTCTGCCGGAATCGCTTTTTTCGATTCAGTTCATTCCCGCTTATTTCATAGCACTACCGGCAAGAGTGCTGGGCCTATCAACCGCGACCGCATTCATTCTTGTAACGCCCATTGTGGCTTTCACCACAGCGCTAACTTTGTTCTGGTTACTGGCTTTGATCACTGACGACGCTCGTGCTGCCGCCGCGTTTGTGCCACTTGTCCTTTGTGTCGGATTGCTCGTCGCCGGTAATGGAGTGGTGCGGCCGTTTTTCGGTCAGCAAGCAACTCTTGTCTATCTGCCTTTCCTGCGACGTTATAGTCCCGCAGTCGCCTTTCCGTGTTTCCTGATTTTTTTTGCGTTTGTTTGGCGAATATTGACGACCACTTCGCGTCAGCGGCGGCTGCTTGACGTACTCGGTGCGGCTGCGGCTTTTACGGTTTGTCTTTACGGTTACTTCTATCTTTGGACGGCCGCCTTGGCGTGGCTCGCGCTCGTTGCGAGTTTATGGTTCGCGGCACGACCTGATGAGTGGCGCGCTGGCTTGCGAAGCATCGCGTTACTATCGGCCTTCATCTCGGGCGCATCCGTTCCTTACTTAATCCTCGTCTTCCGGCGGGCCCCGACCATGGATGTAGCGCAGGCACTAGTTCGCACGCACACGCCTGATATCTGGCGTTCAATCGAAGGGTTGGCGCTAATCATTGTTACAGTCGCTCTTGTCGCCATTCTTGCTCACCGCATCTCACGGCGAGATCCACGAATCCTGTTCACGTTAGCTTTCGCATTACTGCCGTTCGTGCTGTTCAACCAACAAATCATCACGGGGCGCTCATTGCAGCCAATGCATTACGAGCAATTTGTCGTGACCTACACAACACTGATCGCATTGGCCCTGGTAGTCGTCTGGTTGCGACGCGGGAGAGTTGAGCAGGGACCGGTCGGCGGGCTTTTGCTGCTGACAATTAGTTTGTTTGGCTATGGTTGGGGAATGGGCGAAACATGGATCGCCACTCGCAGGTTTGCCTATGTCAATTCTTTGCGCGACGAGGCGCGCCCTGTCGGTCTGCGATTACGCGAGCTGGCGAAACCACCAGTCATCGATCAACAGAATCCACTTGAAGTTGTGTTTGCGCCCAACCTGGGCCGGAGCGACAACCTGCCGACCACCGCGCCGCAAGCAGTGCTTTGGGCACCACACATGTTTGTTTTCTCCGGTGTTTCCGGAACAGAAAATAAGGAACGATTTTTTCAGTTTCTTTACTTTTCGGGAGTACGCGTCGAAGAGTTTTCTCATTATGAAAACGGGTTTGTGAAGTACGCCATTTTTGGTTGGGAACGAGCCAACGAGAAGCTAACAGCCACCTTTAGACCGATCACTGCCGAAGAAATCGCTAATGAAGCGAAGAACTATGCCGACTACATTGCGAACTTTGACTCAACGCGCGCCACGCGACCAACTCTCACGTATCTTTTGCTTGACGCAAACCAGCCTATAAATTTGAGCAACCTCGAGCGTTGGTACACGCGCGACAACGGCGAGCGAATTGGTAGATATCTACTTTATCGATTAACACCGCGTACTGCAACATGAGTCAATCTGTCGCGCCGCGCCTTTACATCGAATGGCGATTAGGACTCATTGCCGCGATCGCAATGAGCGTTCTCGCCTTGGTCCCCCAGTTTCATCTTTGGGCCGTACGTTCCAGCAACTGGCAAGGCACATACGTGACTTTTGATTTTGACGAAGTCGCTTACGCCTCATACTTGAACGCTCTGATTGATGGACGTCCGCGCCGTAACGATCCCTACACCGGACGAGACTTTACAGCCCGGGAACCGCTGCCTGAATCCTTACACTCAATTCAATTTGTGGCTGCTTACGCCTTAGCATTACCGGCCCGAGCTTTGGGCTTGTCTACGGGCGCAACTTTTGTCCTTGTGCGCGCCCTTGCCGCCTTCGCTTCAACCCTCGCCCTTTTTTGGTTACTGGTTTTGATCACAAGTGATAGCCGTGTTGCCGCGGCCGGAGCCATCGTTGTGCTGTGTCTCGGCGGCTTGGCCGGTGAGCCTTACGATGCCTGGCGCATTATCTCTTTGCGAGGCACAGGTGAGACCTTGCCTTTCCTGCGACGCTACGTGCCCGCCCTGGTTTTTCCCTTGTTCTTCATCTTTGCCGGCCTTGTTTGGCAGGCATTGCGTAATGGGAAAAAGCAGTCCCTTGTGCGACCCGCCCTGCTCGCAGGTTGCGTTATTGGCCTGTTGATCTTTTCTTACTTCTTTTTGTGGACCGCAGCGGTCGCCTGGCTCTTCGTTGTCGCAGTGCTTTGGACAAGCTCAAGCGGTCTAAGAGATCGAAACGCAATTTTGGTTTTGGCGATTCCCGCTGTTTGTGCGGCGTTTGCCCTTGTGCCTTACGGTCTTTTGCTAAACCAGCGGGCGGCCACCGTTGATGCAGCACAGTTGCTGATGCATTCGCGCGCTCCCCTGGTGAGTCTGCCCGTGGTTATCGGTTTGCTGGTTTTGCTCGCTTTAGTCATTGTGGTCCGGTCACACCGGCTGCAGTGGCGCCAGCCGGCTGTAATCTTTACGGCCTCGTTTGCTTTATTACCGGCAATAACATTCAACCAACAAATTGTCACTGGCCTACTCTTGCAACCAGTGCACTACAGCCGCTATATCGCGAACTACACGGGTGTGCTTGCTGCCTTTCTGGCGACTGTACTGATTTGTCGCGGCAATCATGAGCGGCTGCCAGCCACGAGCTTCCGCAATCGAATGCTCTTTCTCATAGTTCTAACAGTCTTTGGTTGGGCAATAGTAGAGAGCAGCGTCCGAAGCGCACGATTCGGCAACCACAACGCCTCGCGTGATGACGCGCAACGAGTAGCCTGGCGACTACGCGAATTAGCAGCTGCGGAAACAGCAGCGAGCAATTCCGCTGCGTCGGTGGTGTTCTGCAGCGATCTTCTGTTAGCGGATACACTGCCCAACACGGCGCCTCAGCCAATCCTGTGGGCGTCGCATCTGTTCGTTTTCTCGGGCGCGTCCACTCCGGAAAATCGCGAGCGGCTTTACCAGCAACTCTATTATTCAGGCGTTAATGAACAGGACTTTGCGGCACTGGCGGGTAGATCTAGTTTCTTGCAGCTAGCGCTCTTTGGTTGGGAACGCATGAAGGAGCAGCCACATATCCGCGCAATTACCGATGAAGATGTGCGGCGAGAAACCTTGCTTTATGCTGAATACATTGGGGCGTTCAATGCAGCGCGCGCCGCGGCGCCCCCCGTTGGTTATCTAGTTACGCCGGCAATGGGTGGACCATCCCTAACAAACTTTGATCGTTGGTACGAGCGGGATTCCGGTGAGCGCGTTGGGGACTACATGCTTTATAGAACACGGCAGAGGGTAGTCGGCAGTGGGCTGGGCAAGGAAGGGCAAGGCAAGGCCAAGGAAATTTATCATTTCTCTTTTGCCATTTCTCATTTTCCATTTGATCAACCTTCAATCCACAATCTGGGGACTAACTTTATGGACTTAAATGCCAACTGCGCCGTCGGATGAATCCGACACATGGAAATGGCAGACGGAATGACAGCTGGCTGAAGGAAATGGAAAATGAGAAATGGCAAATGAGAAATCTTTTGCCCTGCCTACTGCCTTCTGCCGACTACCTAATGCCTACTGCCTACTGCCTACTGTTTTCTAAGGTAACCCTTCCACGTTAAAGTACGCCCGGAAGGTTCCGCCCTGCTGCACACCAAGCAGGAAGTGCACATCGATTGACGCCCCATTCGCGATCGCCCCACCGGGAATCGCTACCGTCGCCGACGAGTTTAAGCCACCACCATTCGGCTGCAGCAGTGGCGTCGGTTGTTCGATCATCAAACCCCTGACTGTCAACATTCCCAGGCTGGTTGTAATGCTGAAGTCGGAACCATCAACGACGCGGACGTCTGCCTGAGATCCGCCCGGGCTGTAACCAGGACTGTTTAGTGTCGTGATGTCTACCACGCGGAAGCGAAGCCGCGTGATCGGCGCACCCGTTTGATTAGTGAAGCGTCGCCGCACCGAGAGGGTGCCGAGCGCGCCGTTGGTTACTGGTGTCAAATCGCGCACGCGGTTAGGGGCGGCCGCGGAAGAAGTCTGCGGCTCGATCAAGCCCGGCTTGATCGTGGAGTTCCTTTGAATCGGGCTCAACGTATTCTCAGGTCCGGGCGCGCCCAATTGCGATTGCACACCACCGTAGCTGGCGCCGTTTGTCGAAACAAAAACAAAGTCAGCGGCATTATTGTTAGTATCCTGCGGTAAACCTGTTACTAGTCTTCGCACGTACGCATACTCCCCGTCGTTTGCTCCATGCGATTGCAGGTTCGTGCCTTCGCGATAGAGATCGGCAGTCGCTCCGGCTACCGAACTCAAGCTAACCGCGTCGAGTCGTGTGGCGAGCGAGAAGTTGGAAATGTTGTCGCTTTGGAATAGAGCAATCGCGGAATTGTCAGGAATGTTAATTAGCCCTTCCAAGCCACGATACTTCCGATCGGCGCTGGCATATGTGTCGAGCGTGTATTCGCCGGTTGGTGTGATGCCATTGGGCGCTGGAGGCGCGAGCGGCTCATTTGTCAGCAAGTAGTGTCCGCGCGCCGGAATGACCGTCCCGTTGGGAATCACCGCGGCAATGTTTTCCAGCGTGCCTGAGCTATCCAGGTAAGAGAGGGCCCAGCCGCTCGTGCCGTCAACGGAATTCACGGTGATGGCCGCATCGGTGTTGTTGTAAAGTTCGATGTACTCATCAACTGAGCCATCCACTTGGCCGGGAACGACGGAAGGCCCACGGAAGCGAAACTCACTAATGATCACCGAACCGACCGCTAAACCACCCAACGAGAAATAAGCAACCGGCATGTCGTGGTCCGAAATGCGCTCCGGCCGGTTGGAATCGCCGAAGTAGACTTGGGGAAAGTCGGCATTGTTCCGGCCGTAGGCAAAACGGTTAAGAATCGCGAACGCATCGTCGTTAACGAGCACATGATCGAGCGACTGGGCGTTACCGTCAAAAGTAAACGAATAGCGCTGATCAGAAGGCACTGTATTGATCAAATTCGTCAGATCCGGATTAACCAAGTCGCTGGAAGCGAGCACTACCTGATCTGCTGGAGTGGGCACGCCGGTGATGGTACCCATGCTGTCCACATAACCATCATTAAACTGAAACGCGTTGTAGTCGCCGACCGAAATGATCTTTTCGGAAGGATCAGTCGTCTGTCGCGCCTGGATCAGATTCGCAAGATACTCAGCCTGGGCGCGTCGTTTAGCGCGAACACGCGCACCCTCAGTACCTGAACCGTTGGGAGTAAGATCATCAACTCCATTTAACGATCGCAAGTGATTCACAATCACCGTAAAGGCGAGCGTGCCTCCAGCAGGCCTGGCAATCGTGGCGCGCAAAACGAGAGGCGGCCGGTCGTTTAAGATCTCAGGTGAGCCAGTGTTGGGATTGATGTAAGTGTCAGTCAATCCAAACTGGGTAACATCAACAACAGAAACCCGCGCGGCCTTCACGAGAAAACCAACGTCAATCAAACCGATGTCATTCCCTTCAACCAGATAGGCCTGATAGTTAGGGTTGGGCTCCATATTGGCTACGGCATCGTTGTTGACTTTGGTAGCCACCGCCTGGAGCGTGGCTAAATTCTCCATCTCAACTATGCCAATCACGTCGGGACTGCGCATCACATTGCGAATCGCCAGCGATGCTTTGTTAAGTCGATTGTTGAAGGCAGTGGTGGTTAAAACCACATCGCCGCCGGGGTCGTCGACGTTATTGTAGAAGCGCTGCATGTTGAAAGCGCCGACTGTTAGTTCGTTGGCGGTTTGATCGGGAACGGGCGTGAAAGTGGAAACTGAACCCACGCTCGGAGGCGTGGCCGGATCCGGGAGGATCGTATACGTGCGGAAACCAAAGTCCACTACACCGGTTATGCCGGTGACTATTGTTCCGCTAGTCAGGTTGATCGCTGTCGCCCCGGTTTGGCCGTCACTGTCAACACGCAAGCGTTCAGGGTTTTCATCAAAGCGCGGAATACTGCCTGGGGCGCCCGCGGGAAGCGGATCAGAGATGGCAATTCCGGGCTCACGGAAAGGCCGAGCTACGCCCGTAACCACGCCATAGAAGACTCCGTTGGAGCTCGCGGTAGCGCTCGACTCAGTGATGTTTCCCTGCGTCGGTGCAATCGCGGTTAGCGAAGCTACAGTGACGCGCATGCCTTCGTATTCCTCGAGCGTGTCGAGCGGATTGGTCGTCTCAGACGCTTGGGTGGTCTCGGCGGCCGTAATTACCACCGGAGTCGGCAGCGGATTGCCGGTCGAAAGTTGCAAAACGGTTGGACCGGTGAGTTCTGTCAGCGGTGGACTGCTGGGATCTGCGGAAGGAATAAAATCAGAGACCGTTCCAGTGACTTGTACGCTATTGCCAAGCGCCGCCGCCGCCGGCGGCGCACTGGAAGTGAAAACAAAGATGCCTTCCGATGTGTTGGGATCGGCATCAACGGTGGCATCAGGCTCCTGAATAAAAAAGCCATTGCTCTTTAATCCGGTGACGACACCGGTAGTCGTTACTACTTGTGCCGCAAGTGGCGAAGTGGAGCCAGAGCCTTGGATCGTGTGAATCGGCGTGAGGGTCGCGTCGTCATTGTTGATAGTTCCCAAACCCTGCACGTCGCCGGGGTTCGCGTTGACGATGTTTGTTATGTTGACGAAGAAAGTTTCGTTGGGTTCGTTAGTCCCATCCCCGTTGACCGTGACAGAAAAGCTAGCCGAGGTATTGCCGGCAGTAATAGTTCTTCCAATTTCAGAGTTGGCTACATAGTCGTTATCTTCAGTTGCTGGATTATCGTCCTGGGCAGTGCCATCCGCCGTGGCGACGTCAAAAGTTACGTCGCTCGCCCCGGGAATCGTCAAACTCACTTGAAAGGTAAAAGTTGTGGTGCCGGCGTTGCCTTCAGCCAGCGACACGTCGTTGATACTGAGAATAGGAAGTGTGGGTCCCGTGCTAACGCTGATGTCATCTACACCAATCCACTCATCATTGCCGACAGCATTAGTCGACATAATGCGGACTTGAACTTCTGCTTGATTCTCTGCGGCTACCGGCAGCGCAACGCTAACTGGCGTCACCTGAGTACAGAGACTCGGCCCTGCCGAGGCATCCGCCACATAACCGGCGGCAATGTTTGTAAAGTTGCCGCTATTGCCGACGCGATACTGCAATGCGATCTGCTGGATAGAGTTATCCGAAGTGCAGTCGATATCGCGCAGATTGTAAGAGACGTTAATTCCCGACTGCCCCGTAGTGTTCAAGTAAAGAATGATGTGCGGCGCGTCGGCCGTGCCCGATCCTTGCAGGGCGATGGTTGAATCTGTAGCCGGACCACCCGTCTGCGAAGTGGTGTGAAACTCGCCCACGTCACCGTTTGTGATTGCCGTCGAGGTTTGGTTAGCAAAAACGGTTAGGTCGCCGGCAACGCCGCTGGCCCCAGTGAGAATTGTCTGCGGGTCGGTTCCCGTTGCAGTCGTTAAGTCCTGTCCCAGAAACCCCTGAATACCAGCCACGCCCGTCCAGATGTCGTTCGTCGTGATAAGGCCATTATTCGACCAGTTTTGGCTGAACGGCAGCGTTTGTGTTGAAGCATCGGCCAGAGCAACCGAGAAGGACGACAGTCGCAGCAACGAACTTCCTGGCAGCGATAGCACCAACAATGCGCCTAAAGTCAGGGCAAGAAACTGACGGCGTTTGGTAGCACGTCTTTGACGGCTGCTCGGCAAGGTAAACACGTGTGATTCCTTTCGAATTGTAAAGTACGAGAGTTTGGTTTCGATTAACGCAACCTTTAATTGCGTCGTCCTGTGCAGATGCGATTAATAAACGAAGATCGCGACGACTTGAAGCGATTTCTGGCAGACCACGGGGAGATTCCTTCAGAACTGGTTAGCGGTCGGCTGAGCCACCTTATATCACAGTGTGCTTGCTGCAGATGAGAAAAGTGTACTCACGCCTAAAGATGATTTTTCCCCAAAGGGTTCCACCCCTTGAGTAACGTCGGAGCGTTGCGGAGCCGCTGTTTATGCCAGCAGGCGATGCGCCCCGAGCGAAGTTAGCAGTCGTTTGATCGACTCTGCGGCATGTTCTTCACTTACGTCGTAGCGATCGCAAATCTCGCGAGCGATCTCTGACGTAGTTTGACCGCGTTCCAGTCCAAGCCATACGAGCATTGCGGTCTCGTTCAGCGTGTAGTAACGCTTAGTATTCAGATCGACGAGCACAGCTTCACGACCGTCGAATTCGGTATAGACGATATGGCTGTGTGGGTGTGGTGTGGCAGAAGCGTTCAAGCGATTCTCTTTTCTAGTGTGAAATCAGTCGCTGGTAGTGGCGGGCGCCACGATTACCGGCAGCGAACGTCCGTTGGCCGCCTGACCGTTAAGTCGCGCACTGCGCCAGGGGATTTTTCCAAAACTCTGCAGGCAGAATAGACACGGTGACCCGGTATAAAGATCAGGCGTCTCACCGCGCGCTGCGATTTCGGCCAAAGCTTGCCGGCGTCGTTCGAGTTGCTGCTGCGCGAGGGCTTGCAAACGCGCATAGCCAACCGCAAAACTCTCATGATGCAGATCTGCCAAAACATCAGGTTCGCCGTCAGCGTTGCGATAACCTGCAAGGTTGCAGCAAAGCGTCAGACGACCGCGCCAATCGACATTGCAACTGGTAGTTTTTAGCGGCGAACAAGGAACTTCGGAATCGATGTCGTAGTAACCCGCGGCGATGCCGATCGGCATCTTGAGAATCTTCGCGAGTCCCATCACTTCCTGTTCCGCATGACGTTGCTCCTCAAGCGTCAAGGCTGACTCGTTCTCGGCTTCAGCCGATGTTGGCAATAAATGAGAAAAATGCAGCGCGGCAGCACCGAGACGCGCGGCCAGCAAAGCAATCTGTTCCAACTCGGTCATCGTATCGCGCCGGATTCCGACTTTGAACACGAACGGGATGTTCTGCACGTGACAGCGAGTTACCGCCCGGATCACGCGATCGAACGATCCGGCGCCGCGCCAGAAGTCGTGCGTTTCGCGCGTGGCTCCGTCTACACTGAAGGCCACGAGTCGCACGGCTTGCTTGTTAGCCATGATCGCCGGATAAACCCGATCGAAGTGCCAACCGTTAGTGACGAAGCTGCATTGCATGCCTTCGCTTGCCACCGCGGCAATCATTTCGTTGAAGTGCGGGTGGAGCGTTACTTCGCCGCCCGTGAAGGTTACATAGTCGATCTGGTAAGCGTCGCGCGCCTCGCGCACAATTCGTCCCAGCAACTCGGCGGGAAAGTAGTTCGCTTTGGTGTGATAGAGCGCGTCCTCATCGCGCATGCAATAGCTGCAGTGGAGATTGCAGATGTTCGTCAGCTCGACCGTTAATCGAACTGGATCCGGGCGCTGGGGAACTTCGGTGGTGACAGTCACGAAACCTTTTTACTCTGTCATGTAGAGGGCGAGCAAGTCAGCCGCTCGCTCCGGCTGAAGCAACAGGTCACGACCCGCCGCCAGTTCATAAGCACGACATTGATTTGCCAGCCGCGCCAGCACTCGCAAATATTCGGGCGCAGTGCAAGTGTCGTAAGTCGCCCAGGGACAATGTCTCACGAGTTGCTCCATCGCAGCCCGAGAATCGACCTTATTGATCTTCGTTTCGGCCGCCGCCACTACTTGGGGGAAGAAGAGGACGCGCGGTTGGCAGCTTGCCGCCCGACTTTCAGGGAAAACAGTTTCCGGTTCGAGGCGGCGTTTCGAAGGATCGGAAGCTACTGGAGCACCCAGGGCGGCGCTCAACCTCAGGCTGCTGCTACCAACTACGGAAGTGTCAGCTACCGCAAACAATCGGCGAAGCCCTTCAACTTCCAGCGTCGCAGGAGTTTCACGTAAAACTACCATGTCGTCCGACAAGTAGAGCCAGCCCGCCTCCGTGAGCCGCAACGTCAACGTGGTCTTGCCGCTGCCGGAAGCGCCAACGAAAAGTGCGCCAGCCTGCGAAAGAGGTTCAACGGCCGCGGCGGCATGCACATCAAAAACGCCGGCGCGGCGCAGCGCCGCTTGCAATCCATACGAAAAAGCATTTACAAGCGCGACTGGGTGGCGCGCTTGTTCAGTTACGCCAAACCAAACCTCCACTTGTCGCTCCGCTGGAGGGCAGATGTGAACCAGAGACTCGTCGACCGTCAAAAAGTATTGGCTCTGATCGGTGTAACAGTGGCCGCGATTGATGGCGAACGATTGCAACCCGGAGGGAATGTTAGGAAGCGCCGCCCGTCTTACGGTTAATGTTATCGAGGGCTGGTCGACGGGCGCGAACGTGTGTACGAGGTGAAAGCCGTTTAGGAAACTTGCCACCCACTGTGCTTCCCAATCGCCCAGGGTATGAACGCGCAGGAGCCGGCCGGCAATATTGTAATGACTAATCAGACCAGAAGTTGCGTTGGCTTGAAACTGCGATTCGAGGATTCACCAGGCACGGACCAAACACCAGAGCCTGCAGTTGTTAGGTTGTGGTGCTTTCGATGGTGGGCGCCTGGAAAAATGTGGTTGCTTCCAGAACCTCTATCGGCACCGATATGGCGGGTTCGATAAATGGTTTTTTTGGCGACGCCTTGGTTGATTCAGATTCTTCAGTCATCTGCTCAGATAGAGAATCATCGGATGTAATGGCATTGAGCATATTCAAGTCTAGAACCTCCGAGGATAATTGTGCCAATGTTGAACTGCTGTTAACCCTATGTCAACCGCCAGAACATCCGTGGTTACCGACACAACCGGTGCAACAAACAATTTCTTCACTGTGGCTCGCTGGCAGCTACTTCAGTTTGTGAAGTTTCCTCACTAACCTGATCGCTGGGTGTGCGAGTAGATTGCTTGATCAAGGTTGAGGTATCGTAAAACATTGATCGCTGCTTTGGCTTCGCTGCCGGCACCGGTCAGGGTTCTGGCCAGTGCCGGCAATTAAGCAGACACACACACGCAAACGCAAACGCTATACAGTGGTGGTATCGACAGTAGGAGCCTGGAAAAAGGTTGTCGCCTCGAGCACATCTTCAGGAGTTGAGACGGTCGGCTCTACGAACGGCAGCTTCGACTCGGTTTTTGACAGTTCTGTCTGTTCGTTGACTTGCTCGCTGACAATAAGGCTGTTTTGCTTAATCAAGGTTCAGTCTCCTCACATTTTGATTGTCTGGCTGGTTGGCTGGGCTAGTACGAGACGCAAAGGTCGGGTTTCGTACGTTTGTAGATCGGTACGTTGATACAAACGAATGTTCGGCGAAAGCGTCCTCACCACTTGCTCAATTGTGGCGTTTTTTAAGTCAACATTAACAACTTCCGAAGAGTCATATTTCATCTCGAAGGGAATGTCAACCTTGGTTGCAATCTCGTAAAGTACTGCGGTCAGGGGTTGTTTGACCGCGTGCACAGTAAACTGATTCCGCTCGATTTTGACGCTTAATGACGTCTCTTGTTCGTCCTTTGCGGCGCGTTCGGTTCCTTCTTCGGTGTCTCCGGAAATCAGGATAGCTTCGGAATCGCCGCGCACCACAGCCGACTCTGACGGTGGTGGCTCGTTGAGGGCATAAAGATAAAGAGCAACTATCTTCGCCATGGTGCTGCCGTCACCACTGATCTCGTAATCAGCATAGGGCTGCGGCGCAATCATGCGCACGGCCCCCTCGAGAGGCATGCTCTCAAATTCGATCGAGACGCGGGCCTTCTGCATTACCGGACTCAATAGAACCGGAATTTCAAACTCTTTGCTGAGTTTTGCCGCAATCTCCGCAACGGAAGCGGCATTCGCTTTCAAGTCCACAGCGCGCACGGGACCGCTGGCAACCTTCAAAGTAAATTTGCCTTTAGCTTCTTTGCCTTTCGGTGTTTCGCCAGGCGTGGCTGTTTGCTTATCCGCTGGTTTCTCGTTTGCCGCCGCAGGTTTGGCTTGGGTGGTTGGGGTTGCGGGCGGCGTTGTTTGATTGCGACTTTGGGCCAGCAGTGTGCCCGGGAGGATAAGTAATAGAATTAATCCTAACAAGCGCCTTGAAAAACTTTCCTGCATTCGAACGTACCTCTTGAAAATGAATCCTTGAACTATCTTTCGCAGACCTCCAGCCTGGCCGCCTGGGTCAACTTTGAGTATTTGGGGACTAAAAGATTATCTTTGGCTGTCGAATAGTTGCCCCATCCCGAGACATGAAACCGCCGATTTACGGCGGCCGGGGCGTCTCTGGAAGATTCCCTGTCGCACGTTACTCTTGACGTGTAGGAATTTCCGTGTGGTCGCGACAGTAACACACTTATCGTCCGCCCAGCAATAACTTCCACAAATTTTTGGTCCTAGTGAAAATGGCTGGGCCCACCTGTGACTACCAATCGCAACGGACGCACAAGGTAATAAATAAAATTCAACGCCGGGGGCAATTTCAGCCGCACCAAGTCTTTCTCGTTCGGTGTGAATGTGAATCTTAAGTAGTTAAGTTTGTCGCGCAGCCGGCGCCGCGCGCGTAGCTGAAACCGGAAATAGCCTGACATCCCTGTGCGCGTGAGGGCCGGAGTGAAAAGATCGCGTATCACATCGCGGGCCAAAGCCGCCACTGAAGCGTCGGCATTCAATGCCGCCTCCACGCGTACCGGCAATGGTGCTTCAAGTAAATCGGCGGCCAAACGTAACCCCAGAAAAAGCATCCGCTCATTGCCAGTAGCACGGGCCCGGCGAATCAACTCTTCCCAGTTGAGTTCCGTGTGCGCAACCAGACCGGCAATGTCGCAAATCCAGGCAAGTCGCTCCCAGAGATGTTTCGTACCATGAATGCAGAGCGCCAAAACCAGATCTTCGTTAGCCGGCACCTTGATACTCATAGTTTCCAGGCGTGCATTCACCAAACGTGACCAAAAAGCATCCGCCTCGAACGGTCGCGCAAAGGTTGGCGCACTAACGGTCCAGTGAAGCTCGACGATCATCCGGTTACGCTCACGCGTAAAAGGAAGGTTGCACTGAGTTCGCAACAGCACCGCCTGTTGACCATCAGTAAGTGGCGGCAATTGCGCATAACCTTCGGCAATAAGTAAGTCGCGAGCTCTCAATACGTCACGCGGGTGTACCAGAATGTCGAGATCGCTGAACTGGCGCAGTGCGACATCTCCGTAAAGCTGCAATGCGAGCGCCGGACCTTTATAAGGCACTGCCTGCACATCATGGTCGGCAAACAACGCCAGCAATCTCTGCAGCTCGTGAGTGAGAAGGATGTTCAACGCGGAAACACGTTGAAAAGCGACTCGCAGATGCTGCCGGATTCCCGCCGGCACAGCATTAGGACAGACGTCGTTCAGATGCCAGTGCAGTAATGGCTGCAAACCGTGGCGATCTGCCAGCTGCAAAACGAGATCCCAGTCGAGTGGTTGCGACACGAGATCCTGAATTCGTTTTCTTTGCGTCTCATCAAGAGACGCACGCGCGCAAGTAAGCAGCAAGCTGTGCTCCGGACGCGCCGCAGGAAAACCGCTTGCTACAACAGATGTCGCTGCCTCTCGGTACAGTACGGGAGCGGTCACGACCCCATTCACCTCATAGAAACTGTGTTGTGAAGAAGGCGAGCTCATTCTTTATCAACCTTGTCATTTATCAACCTTGAAAGCGGTTGCTACCTCTCCCGTACTGTACCGAGTAGCGCTTACAGGGAACACGGTCACGTTTCTTACGAGTTACTCGTTCACTTTCAAAACTGCGAGGAACGCTTCCTGCGGAATCTCCACACGTCCGACTTTCTTCATCCGCTTCTTGCCTTCCTTCTGCTTCTCTAACAGTTTGCGCTTACGCGTGATGTCGCCGCCGTAGCATTTTGCAATCACGTTTTTACCCATCGCCTTCACCGTTTCCCGCGCAATTACTTTGTTTCCGATCGCCGCTTGGATCGGAACTTCAAACATCTGGCGCGGAATCAACTGCTTCATTTTTTCCGCCAGTGCGCGTCCTTTCGCTTGCGACGTGCTGCGATGAAGGACTAAAGAAAGTGCGTCGACTGGCTCATCGGCAACCAAAATATCAAGCTTCACCAGATCGCTCTCCCAATAACCGGCAAGATTGTAGTCAAGCGAAGCGTAGCCGCGTGACACTGACTTCAGACGATCGTAAAAGTCCAAAACAATTTCGTTCAAAGGCAATTCATAGGTCAACATCACGCGGTTCGCAGCAATGTATTCGAACCCCTTTTGCACACCCCGCTTTTCTTCCAGCAGCGGCAGAATGCCGCCGAGGTATTCATCAGAAGTAAGAATCGTAGCGCGAATTATTGGCTCTTCAATTTTCACGATCCGTCCCGGATCCGGCATCTTGGCCGGCGAATCGATTTCGACGACTTTGCCGTCGGTGGTGTGCACTACGTAACGAACGCCCGGCGCAGTCGTAATCAGATCGAGATTGAATTCACGCTCCAAACGCTCCTGCACCACTTCCATGTGCAACAAGCCGAGGAAGCCGCAGCGAAATCCAAAGCCCAGCGCTGTCGATGATTCGGGTTCATAAAAGAAGGACGCATCGTTCAGCCGCAGTTTGTCCAATGCATCTCGAAGCTCTTCATACTGATTGGTGTCGACCGGATAAAGACCGGCGAAGACCATCGGCTTAATCTCCTCAAAACCAGGAAACGGTTCCGAAGTAGGGCGCGCACTTTCAGTAATGGTGTCGCCGATTTGCACATCTGCTACTTCCTTAATCGACGCAGTTAAGAATCCGACTTCGCCTACCCCAAGTTTGTCGATAGGCGTGGGACGCGGACGATTAACACCCAGCGTTTCAACCTGGTAATCGCGTCCGGTGTTAAAGAAGCGGATTTTCATTCCCGGTCGAATCATGCCGTCAATCACGCGAAACAAAACAATCACGCCGCGATACGAGTCGTACCAGGAATCGAAGATCAGTGCCTTGAGCGGAGCTTCGGGATCCCCTTTCGGCGACGGCACATCGCGCACGATCGCTTCCAGCACTTCATGTACGCCCGCGCCGGTCTTGGCGCTGGTAAAGACCGCGTTGTGAGTCTCCAACCCGATGAGATGTTCGATCTGTTCGACTGCCCGATCCGGTTCCGCACCCGGTAAGTCGATCTTATTAATGACGGGAATTAGTTCCAGATTGTTTTCAAGGGCCAGATAAGTGTTGGCGAGGGTCTGCGCTTCAACTCCCTGCGAAGCGTCCACAATTAGCAACGCGCCTTCACATGCTGAAAGCGAGCGCGAGACTTCATAAGAGAAATCGACGTGACCGGGGGTGTCGATGAGATTCAGAACGTACGATTTGCCATCCTCTGCCTTGTAATCAAGGCGCACGGCGTGCGACTTGATGGTAATGCCGCGCTCTCTTTCGAGGTCCATATTGTCGAGCACCTGCTCGGACATGTCGCGCCCGGTCACGGCCCCCGTCAACTCAAGCAGCCGATCCGCGAGGGTAGACTTGCCGTGATCGATGTGGGCGATGATGGAAAAATTGCGAATCTGTTCGACGTTCATTTCATCAAATGTACTTAGTTCTTTGTGCTTTGTACTTTGTATTTTGTTCGTATTGCCCAGCTTGATCGGTTGATCGATAGACAAGCGTAGTTATCAAACAAAGGCCAAAGGCTAAAGTACAAAGACCGTTTTGTTGTAACAAAATGGGCGCGAAACCGCACGCGCCCGAATCGCCTGCAACTGAAAAGTGTAACTAATCGTCCAGGTGTGCCTCGACGTAAGCTCGTCCCTTCTCTGGCGTGTTTACCGATTGCATGAATTCCAGATTCTTCATCGCCCAGGAAAAATGCTCCTGCGAAAACTTCTCGTATTCCTCCCCGGTACCCGAAGGGAAGCCGATTTTGTTGAGCACCTTCAAAATCAACTGCGAGTCGTGCGTGATGCCGGCTGCTTGAAAGAGTTTGTGCTTGTCGTCGTCTGACATTGAAGACGACGAACTGTCGTCCGCCGCCGCATTACTGTTGGCGGTACTGTTGTCGTCGCTGTTTGTGTTCAGACTTGTATTGAAATTGAGGTTGCTATTCCGATTGGCCAGCGATGACGAGCTGTTCATGTAGAAGTAGCCGACAACACCGACCACCGCCAGAACGATCAAGCCCAGGCAGCCAGCGCCTCCGCAGCCAATGGCAATTTTTTGATTTCTGTTCATCTGTTCCTCGTTGGGGTTGGGTTCAATAGCTGGAGAAATAGAGTAGCACGCGCCGCCGCGAAAGACGGTAAGTGGGTTTACAGAGTCAGAACCGGGAGCGACAGCGACCCGCACTCTGACTCAACAAGTTCGGGGGATGGCAAAAAAGAAATCCCCGAGTTAAGTCACAAATCAAACTCACTAATCAAACGATGCAGGTAGGAACGACTAATGCCAAGCAGTTTGGCCGCCGCCACTTTATTCCCGCCAGAAGACTCCAGCGCTTTTAAGATCATGCGACGTTTCAGCGCAGCCACGCCGCCTTCCAGCGTCGCTTCATCGGCTAGATTTGTCCCGGGGAGAATTCTCAGCATTTTTTCCGGTAAGAACTCCAAATCTAGCGCCGGTCCATTAGTCAGGACCACCAGTCGTTCCATAACGTTTTCCAGCTCCCGCACATTTCCCGGCCACTCATATTCCTGTAATGCATCCACCAGCAGCGGGTCGAGCACGGGGGCGGGTCGCAAATACTTTTGCGCTGCTTTCTCGGCGAAATGAATCGCCAGAACCGGTATGTCTTCTTTGCGGGCACGCAATGCAGGCAAGACTAACGGCACTACATTCAAGCGGTAGAATAGATCACGTCGAAACCTGCCCGCCGCAACCTCTTGTTCCAGGTCGCAATTGCTCGCGGCGACGAGCCTGATATCGACATGCAAAGTCTTCGTGCCGCCGACGCGTTCAAAGGATCGCTCCTGCAACACTCGCAATAGCTTGACCTGAACCGTGGGCGAGAGATCAGCTATTTCATCGAGAAATAATGTGCCGCCATCTGCCAGCTCAAAACGACCTTTGCGTGTTTGCGTCGCAGTCGTGAAGGATCCCTTCTCATGGCCAAACAATTCCGACTCGATCAGCGTCTCAGGTAAAGCCGCACAACTAACGCCGACGAACGGACCAGCAGCTCGGGGACTTTCCTCATGAATGGCGCGGGCCAGCAATTCCTTGCCGGTTCCGTTTTCACCGATGACCAGCACGGTTGCGCTTGTCGCCGCCACGGTGCGCGCGTGTTTGACGATTCGTTCAAGAGACTGGCTGCCACCAATCAGGTGACTGAATCCTCGTGAGCCCAACAACTCCTCGCGCAGTCTCACGTTCTCGATTTCGAGGCGTCGCATTCGTGCTGCCTGATTCACGATGTGCAACACTTCGTCGGCGTCGAGCGGCTTTTCAAAAAAACCATAGGCGCCATGTTTAACTGCTTCCAGCGCCGCTCGCTTGGAGTTGCTCCCGGTGATCACCACCGCCTGAACTGCCGGCCGCATGCTGCGCGCCGCTTGCACTACGGTAAGTCCTTCGGAAATGTCATCAAGATGCGGCGGCAGATGAAGGTCGCTGATAACTACATCGACCTTCTCGTGCCGTAACAGCTCCACTGCCTCGCTGCGCGAGCCAGCTTCGATGACGCGATAGTCGGAGTTTAAGGCCCAATAAAGGCCGCGCCGGACTGCCTCGTCGTCGTCCACCAGCAGCACTGTTCCCTTCAAATGTGACTGCGATCCGGGCATTAGAAGTCCTAGCCAGGGTCTCGCCTGACCAAACAAAGACTGGGGATTTGACGCGAGTAAACGGTAAGCGAACCTGCCAACGTTAGACTTTCTCGATGGCGGCCGATGGTAACACCACGCGAAAGGTTGTGCCAGCACCTTCACGCGAATCGACTTCAATCGCGCCCGCATTCGCGCGCACAACTTCGCGACAGGTGTAGAGCCCGAGACCAACCCCTCTCTTCTTAGTCGTGGCAAATGGATGAAAGAGTTGTTGCTCAATGAAGTTAGCAGACATGCCGACGCCTGTGTCGCTAACACTAAAAAAGACTTTTCCCTCTTCCGCAGTTCCGGCGGCAATCGAAAGCTTGCCCTCGCTTCCGGCCATGGCCTCAACAGCATTGAGAACCAGATTCTCAATCACTTTTTCGATGCGCTCGGCATCAACCAGTGCCGGCAGCGAATGCGGTAACTTCATTTCGATCTGCTGCGCACCTAGTGCGGGTTCTGCGGTGAGCTTAATTACGCGCGAGAGTAAAGGCACAAGATCGACTGGTTGCGGGCGTTTGTATTCACCGCTCAGGGTTGTCACGGGATTTGTCAGGCGGTCAACCAAAGCACGCAAGTTTTGGGTAGCCAGGTTGAGCGATTTCATCGCGTCCGCGCGAAAGTCTTCATTGTCGAAATGGCGCTCCATGTTACTGACGATCAGGGACAACGCCTCGATAGCGTTCTTCAGATCGTGAGTCAGCATCGCCGAGAGCCTGACGAAGGATTGAAACTGGCGGGCCTCCGCTTCACGAGCGATCTGTTCCCGCAATTGTGCGGTCATTAAATTGAGATTGTCGGAGATCGGTCGAATGGCATCACTCGAGAGCGCTTCAATGCGATGATTGAGGTCACCACGGGCAATCGCTGCCACGCCAGCGCTAACGCGTTCAATACCCCGGGTCCGTTTTTCCCAAAACCCCGCCAGCAGGAAAGCAGCGAGCGTCGCAAGCGCGCAAGAGAGAAGCAGAGCAACTATTCCTACTCGCTTCGCTGAAAGACTCGCCGGAGACCGATCGAGTGTGTGAACAAAAAGATCAAGCCCGGGAATTTTCGTTGGACCTGTCAAACGCCCCTCGCTGCTGAAAATTGTCACCTGTCGTCGCAGCATTGCCGGATTGGAGTAATAGAGGACTCTTCCGCTCTCGTCGGTAACGACGATCTCACGCGACGTATCGCTCCAATCAGCACCTGCCGCCTCGCGTAAGAGTGAATCAAGTTCTACTTCACTAACTACGGCTCCGAGCAGTTTGGCGTCCGTGGGCATTACCGCAGCGGTCAGCTGGACATTTGCCCGCAGTGGATTGGTAGATACGGCCGAGCGAAAAGGGCCGCTCGCCGTCCAGATGCGTTCATCAGGTTGCAATTGACCGGGGAGGAAATCCTTTTCGCGAATCATCAATTCATCGGAACGCCGCTCAGCGAAGAATATTTTGTGTTTGTTTTGGTCATAGCCGGCGATAGCGGCGGAATGACTTTGAGGATTCAGGAGCGAAGCAATGGTGCTGCGCAGGTTCGACTGCAAGGCGTCGGCATTTGAATTCGTCCGTTGCTCGCGAGACTGAATGAATTCGACCAGGGCCTGCGAGCGGGCGACGCGAATCAACTCCTGCTCCTGCTGGTCAAGTAACGCAGTTACCCTTTGGCTGAACTGACTGATAGCGGCATCTCCAGCAAACCTCCACCTCTCCAACCGGAGCGCTGCCCAATAGCTAAAACCGGAAATGAGAATTAGTGGTAACAGGAACAGAGCAAGGAAAGTGAGAAAGGTTTTTGGTCGCAGGCGCAAGCTGAGGAGCTCCCTGAATCGAATATTTGGCGCCAAGACGCTGAGACGCCAAGACGCAAAGAAAGTGTCAACAGCTGAAGTGAACCATTTCCGTAAAGGTCAAAATCTAAATGCTTTTGGACGAACTTCTTTTCCCTGGCGTCTCTGCGTCTTGGTGCCTTTGCGGTTAACGCGGTATGTCTCCGATCTACCGGCGAGAACTGTCCTTTTGTTATTCGCGAGGCTCAGCCTAGCTTACACAGGCATTCTTCCAAACTCATCAAGCAGCGGCGCCAGGGCGCTGACAATCTCGTCGTGCACAACGCCGTTGCTGGCGACGAGTCCGTTCCGGTTTTGCACCTCTGCCACGTTATAGCGTAAATGCTGCCCAAACAAATCGGTGATCTGTCCTCCTGCTTCGTGCAGGATGATCTCGGGGGCACACGTGTCCCACTGTTTCGTGCGCGGCGAAAGATGCACATACAGGTCGCACTGCTGTTCGCAAATCAACCCGACTTTGATTCCCACCGAACCCCGTCGCACCTCTTCCTTCACCGCGAAAGCGTTCACGACCCGATCCATCCGCTGACTGCGATGCGAGCGGCTCGCAGCCAATCGCATTCTGTGCAACTCCTTTTGACTTGAAACTTTGGCGCGTTCGGGCATGAAATTCGGCCGCTCAAGCCAACAACCTTCACCACGAACTGCACGATACATAACCCCGGTCAACGGTTGATAGACAACACCCAGGATTGCCTCCCCCTTTTCCGCGAGTCCAATCTGCACCGCGAAGTCGCCGTTGCCATCGATGAAGCCGGTGGTGCCGTCGAGGGGATCGACCATCCAGACACGCGATTTATCGAGCCGGTGCGATGTATCAAGCGACTCCTCCGCAAGGATACCGTCGTCGGGAAACTCTCGCCGCAGTGAGTTGACTATCAGAGCGTTGGCCACGCGATCAGCTTCAGTCACCGGCTCACGGTTATTGAAACTGTCTTTCTGCTCAATCTCCATCGGCTTCCGATAAAACTCCAGAATCGCAGCCCCAGCCTCGCGCGCCAACCTTAACGAGAGTTCTAACTCCCGTTCCAATGTTTGTGATGTCGCCCGCATCATGAAATCCAGGATCGAAGTCGCCTCGCCCGCAACGCGCCCCCGCGCGCCGTTCTTAGTTCATTGTCGAAGTTTCTTTTCGCGCTTCGCGCTCATTGCGGGCGAGACGCCCGCGATCCCCACACTAGACTATCGCAGAAGCCGCGACACGAATGATCTCCAACGTCTTGTCAATATCAGCACGCGTGGTACGAAAGTTTGTGATGCAGGCGCGCAAGGCGAACTTCCCGTGGATCGTCGCATTCGAAACATACGCGTCGCCGCCGCGTTGCACCGTCAGCATTGTCCGCTGATTCAAAACATCCAGCTCGCGTTCCAGCAGCGCTTGTTCTTTTGGCTCGGACGCCGCCAGCTTTTCTCGCATTCGTTTTGGCGTATAACGAAAGCAACAGATACTCAACTCGACTGGCGCGAGCAGTTCAAAATCATCCGCCTGCTCGATTCTTTCTGCTAAGTACTGCGCCAGCGAGTTGTCTTCGCTAATCGCCGCCGCCAGTCGTTCGATGCCGTAGTAGCGCAACGTCAACCAGATTTTCAGCGCGCGAAAACGCCGCGACAACTCCATTCCATAATCCCAGAAAGCAAACGACTCATCAGGATTTTCCTCGAGTACTTTGATGTAGTCTGCATCGCCCGCTGTGAATGCCCGGCGCGCCGCCGCTTCATCGCGAAACAGGAGACAGCCGGCATCGAGTGGAACGTAAAGCCACTTATGCGGATCAAGCGAGACCGAATCCGCACGTTCGAGTCCGGCAAAAAGCGGGCGCTTGCGCGCGTCCAGGCTGCCGGGCGCACCGTAAGCGCCGTCGACATGAAACCAGATGGCAAATTCGCGAGCAATCTCGGCAATGTCTGCTAACGGATCAACTGCTCCGCTGTTAACGGTTCCGGCACTCGCAACCACACAGAATGGTTGCAGGCCATTGCGAAGATCCTGTTCCAGACATTCTCGCAGCGAGCGCACATCAAGCCGCAGCTTCTGATCACAGGCTACGATGCGAACTTGTTCACGGCCAAAACCCAAAATGTCTGCAGCTTTCGGGATCGACATATGCACTTGCTCGGAAGCATAGATCGTCATGGGCACACCCTGCTTCCACAGGCCGTTGGCCGCGACTTCCCTGCCGGCTTTGTTCCGTTGCGCAATCAGCAACGCAGTCGTATTGGCGAGTGAGCCGCCACTCGTTAATAAGCCGTGAGCATCGTCGCTATAACCGATAAGCGACCCAAGCCAGCGCACCACCGTTCTTTCTATTTCCGTGGCCGCCGGACCCGAACGCCATGAGGTGACATTTGAATTCAGCGCTGATGCGATCAGATCTCCGTAAGCGCCGATGGGTGTGGCTGGCGAAGCCACGTAACCAAAAAACCTCGGATGTCCGTTATGACGGCTGCCATCTAAAATCGCATGACAGTCAGCGAGCAGCTTTTCCACCGGCTCACCCGTCGCCAAAAGGTTGGACCCAACTTTTGCGATTGTGTCGCCCGCAGAGATTTGTGGGAAGACGGGTCGTTCCTGGACGCCGGCGAAGTAATCAGTTACCAGCTTATTGATCGCAGCGGAGAGCCGCGTGAGATCGGCTGCGTCGAGATCAAGATTTGATGCACGCGCTACTGCGGGATTCTTGCTATCGCTCGCCTGACTCATTTGCGCTCGACTATACAGTGTTTGCGCCGATGAGGTCAGCCCTGCTCGATTGGCAACTGACCATGTTCTGAGATGAGTGCCAACGCATCAGCCCTCAGGCCTTGCGAGCGCGCCAATGTGAGCGTCGTCTCGGGAAGTGAGACTTTGGGAATGCCAATCGTGTCGCGGTCCGGTGAGGTCAGTACCTCCACGCGGTAGCGGGAGGGCCGATACGTCAGCCCTCAGGCCTTGCGAGCGCGCCAATGTGAGCGTCGTCTCGGGAAGTGAGACTTTGGGAATGCCAATGGTGTCGCGGTCCGGTGAGGTCAGTACCTCCACGCGGAAGCGGGAGGGCCCTTCGATTTCCGATTGGCGATTTCCGATTGCCGATTGGCAAGTAGCGATTGAAGTGGATCGACAATTGGCAATCGGTAATCGGCAATTGCAATCCGGCCATTAGTGGGATCCCAATCCCTCTTGCTAAACTGCGCGCTCAAAATAATGGAACCAGAACCAGCCACCTTTGCCACCCGTGAGGGCACAGATCGTTACCGCCGGCGGTTTCAAAGCAATGCGGCGGAAAATCACTTTCGCTTAGAACAGGATCTTTATCTGTCGTCCATTGGTATCGGCACTTACCTGGGAAACCCGGATACGCTCACAGATCAAAAGTATCAGGCCGCCGTTACTCGTGCGGTCCAACTCGGCGCAAACGTCATCGATACTGCCGCGAACTACCGTTTTCAACGAAGCGAACGCTCAATCGGAACAGCTCTAAAGCAGTTAATTACGCAACACGGATTCGCGCGCGACGAACTCGTCGTCTGCACCAAAGGCGGTTACTTGCCTTTCGACGGTGCAGCGCCTCGCGATGTGCACGCTTACATTCAGGACACGTTTGTCGCGCCCGGCATTGCCGGCTTTGACGATATTGTTGGCGGCAGTCACTGCATGACGCCGGCATACCTGCAAAACCAACTCGAGCAGTCGCTAAAAAACCTGGGACTTGAATGTATCGATGTCTACTACATTCACAATCCGGAATCGCAATTGGGCGAAGTGTCTGAAGATCAGTTTTACGAACGCCTCAGAAGCGCGTTCGCAATGCTGGAGAGCAACGTTAAAGCGGGCAAGATCAGGATGTATGGCGTGGCCACCTGGAATGGATTTCGCCAGCCACTCGAATCTGCGGGCGGACACTCGCTCGCAAAGATGGTGGCCTTAGCTGAAGCTGCCGGCGGAGAAGACCACGGGTTTCGCTTTATTCAACTTCCTTTTAACCTCGCGATGCCCGAAGCGCTGATGCTACCCAATCAAAAACTTGATAATTCCGAACCCGTTACCTTGTTAGCGGCGGCGGCGGCGCTCGGCGTGTCGGTTGTCTCGAGTGCCTCAATATTGCAGGGCCGCGTTGCGCACGGTCTTTCGGAATCAATTCGCGAACCGTTAGGCTCTCTGGCCACTGATGCTTTGACGGCAATCCAATTTGTGCGTTCAACTCCGGGCATCACCACTGCATTGATTGGCATGAGCAGTCTCAAGCACGTGGAAGAGAATATGCAGCTCGCTCAGATCGAGCCGGCGCATCGCGAGGACTACGCGCGCCTCTTCTCCGGAGCGTAGCGCAAACTGTTTGTTTGCTTTCGTGCAAGGGGATGCGAAACTTTGAGCCTGAGGACCGAGAGTTGAAACCTGAAAGATTCCATTCCTTCGCAGACTTCTGGCCTCACTATGTGAACGAACATAGCAAGCCAACGACCCGCCTGCTTCACTTGCTGGGCACTACGGTCGGGCTCGCGTGGGTCGTCTACTCGATCGCGTCGGGGCGCTGGTGGTTGTTTTTTCTGGGCTTGATTCCCGGCTACGGCGCCGCTTGGATCGGGCACTTCTTTATTGAGCAGAACCGGCCGGCTACTTTTCAACATCCAATCTGGTCGTTCATGGGCGATTACAAAATGATTTGGTTGATGCTGACCGGAAGGATGGGAACTGAGGTTCGGCGAGTCGCAGTGCGAAGTCAGGAAAAGGCGTAGAGAAGTTGAATGAAACCGCCAAGTCGCCAAGGACCGCAGAGTTCGCCAAGAAGAATAAGACGATCTTTGAACTTGGTTCATTGACCTTGAAACTTGAGAGGCATGTTAACGCGGAACCACTCGAACAAAGTGCTAAGCTCGTTTTTCACTTCTTGGCGAAC
>DASSCX010000256.1:0-4146 GCA_035697425.1 Pyrinomonadaceae bacterium
ATCCCATGCTCGTTGCAGTAATTCTTGAGGGCATACCACTGACGGAAAAACAAAAACTGATAGAACATCTGCGCTTCAATCTCATCGCGAAGCTGGTCACGAACTCGGCTCAAGGCGGCGGGCGTGCGACGGACTAACGCAGCCTCCCATTTGTTCCAGGGCTCGCCATCATGAGCATCTTTCAACGCCCGGAACAACGCATAATCTTCGAGCCAGTCAGTGGACTGTTGGGCAAAGGTTTCAAAGGCGCTGCGCAAACTCGTATCGGTGGTCCGCTTGTAATGCTCATAAGCTTTGCGCAAGAGTCCCTCTTTAAGTGCGTGAGCGTGGGTGAAGTCTATCCGCTCGCTGGTGCCGGGGGAGGGAGTCGGTAGCTCAGAGCGCGAGAGCAAGCCTTCAGTGACCAATTGCTCAGGACTGATGAGTAATGTATTACCCGCGAAAGCTGAGAAACACGCGTACGGTGAATCGCCGTAACCGGTCGGACCGAGCGGCAAAACCTGCCAAAGACTTTGTCCGCTCCGACGCAGGAAGTCGGCGAATGCATATGCCTGCGGACCAAGATCGCCAATGCCGTATGGACCCGGCAGAGAAGTCGGATGAAGCAGGACACCGCTGGACCTGGGAAAATTCATGAAGTGAGCTGGTTAATGGCGCTCGTCTTAATTTGTACTTCTTTTAATCATCAACTGAATTAGCTAATCTCGGAAAACGGCTTTGCCGCGTCGGTGCGCGGTAAGTCTCTGACTTACCGCCTGGGCCGGATCAAAAATTCGTCGCGGGGCTGAGCCCCGCGCCATCAGAGAAGAAGTCATTAGTCGGTAAGTCAAAGACTTACCGCGCACCAACGGGCGTAGCCCTCACCGTGCGAGATAGGCCACTACTCTTTTTGCTGGAATGCTCAGTATCAACTGCCCTTTTACAACGCGATCGCCGGCTGGGCTTCCTATCAAAGGCGCAACGTCGGAACCATCTTTTAGACCAACAGCGCCCGCCGGCAACGTTACTTTCTTTTCCGCCCCGTCGCGGTTGAAGGCAATAATCACAGTCTCGTTTTGAAGCTGGCGGGCGAACACATAAGTTTCATTGTCATAATGAAGATCAATCAGGCGTCCGTCTCTTAATGCGGCGTGTTCCCTGCGCAGCTTGATCCAGGCTTGTGTCCACTCAAACATCCGTTGCTCTTTTTCCTTACGGCCTGTATCTGTAAATG
Organism: Pyrinomonadaceae bacterium; assembly: GCA_035697425.1. GTDB lineage: Bacteria > Acidobacteriota > Blastocatellia > Pyrinomonadales > Pyrinomonadaceae > PSRF01. The sequence continues at coordinate 1,214 of DASSCX010000256.1, forward strand.
CATTGCGTGTGTCGCCAGGAAAACCTCCAGGAAAGTCACGACGATTGTCGGGATCCTCTTTACCTTCCATGGCGATTTCTTCACCGTAGTAAAGCTGCGGAATGCCGCGCATGCTTAGAATGTATGCGACGTGCATCATGGCACCGTCCAGACTCGCCCCTTCGAGCGACATGAAACGCGGGGTGTCGTGGTTATTGGCGAGATTAGTAATTCTCTGCGGATCTGGATAGAGGGCGTCGTACTTCAACTGATCGCGCAGTGCTCGCACTGGCGCTTTGTTTGTAAAGACCATCAACGATGTGTTCCAACTAGCGAAATCAAAAACCGAGTCCAGTTTAGTGTCGATGCCATCCCAGCCACGGCGACCGCCCATGAAAAAAGCGGTTTGCGCCGCATCTCGCTCGAATACCTCGCCGACCATCCACATCTTTGGATACTGATGGTGTAAAGCATCAGAGAGGTTGCGGATGAAGAAGCGGGGCATGTACTGGATGGTGTCCTGGCGTATCCCATCGATTCCACTGATGCCGATCCACCAGAGGGCGTTTTGTATTTCGTAGCGTTCAACTTCGGGCTCTTCCTGATTCATATCCGGCAGATCATCGCTGAACCAGCCATCGAGCGTGTTGCGGAACTCTTCCTGATTGGCATGAGGAGAAAGTAAGACGCTATTGCGAAACTTGTTGTTGGTGTGCTGAGTGAGCGTGCCGTGAAACCAGTTATCGAGCGGCGGAACTTTTACCCAGGGATGCTGTGAGCCGACGTGATTGGCAACCTGATCCTGAATGATCTTCAACCCCAGCGCGTGCGACTTCTCAACCAACTCTCGCAGCGTAGCTAGATCGCCGAAGCGATCCTCCACTGCGTAGTAATCAACGGCGTGGTAGCCATGATAGTAAGTGTTTGGACACCATGGTTTGTCGCAGTTGTTAACCCCGTTCCAATTGTCGTACCAGGGTGTGAGCCAGAGAGCGGTCACGCCAAGTTCTTTCAGATAAGGAAGCTGATTAATGATCCCGCGGAGATCACCGCCATGATACGAGCGCGGGTTTTTTCTGTCTGTGGCAGCGAGGGGAGCGCCGGCCGGCACGTTGTTAGACTGATCGCCGTCGGCAAACCGATCAGGCATGATCAGATAAATCACATCAGACGTGGTAATCCCCTGAAAATGTGTTTTGGCGTCTAAAGGCGGTTCGATTCTGAACGGAATCGTCGTGCTGCCTTGCGCTGTAGTTACCTTTAGCGGGTACGATCCAGGGCGTGCACTTGGATTAATCGTGACGTTGACAAAGAGATAGGTGCCGCTTTGGTTAACGAGTACGCCGGAAGTTTGGGTGCCCGTTTTGGTCGCCTGGACGCGCGCCCCAACGAGATTCCTGCCACGAACCAGTAGCCGCACCGGATTAATCGTATGTTTCGCCCACCACGAAGGCGGTTCGACTTTGACGATCGAAGGAGTATTTGTTTGAGGTTGAGGAGGATGGTTCGTTCGCGAGAGGGATTGCTCGGCGCAAATTAGTAACAGCAGGATTGAACCAAGTGCGCGAAGAGACGCAAAGCGGTCGCTCACAGCGATACTTTGCGAATGGGCTTTAGGCACCTTGCAGTTAGCTCTTCCTTTCTGACTGCCGAAAACTGCGAATTCGGCCAAGTAGCAGATTGATTTCAGATCTCGTTAGCTTCTTTCCAAAGGCCGGCATGGTCGCTTTACCACGGATAATTATCCTGCGCTGAGCGCCGGGATTGGCAATTCTCGAGTTCTTTTGCCACCACTCAGGATCTGTGAAGTTAGGCGCATTAAAGAGTTTGCCCTGCGGTGTTTCGCCCCGGCCGTCGGGTCCGTGACAGCGGGCGCAGTTTTGATTGAAGAGCTCGTCGACTTTTTTCGTTCGAGACGTCTTGCGCACCTGCAGGCTCTCCACTGAACTGGGGGTAGCCATGAATAAAGACGTGGCGAGGGCGACCACGAGCACGTAGTATCCCGGTCGGGCTTTCAAATAACAGCTCATCCCTTGATCTAAACCGATCCCTTTTCTATCGTCCTGCCGCGGTTAAATCGTGAACATGCCAGAAGACACTTTCGTTGCTCATCTCTGGATGCTTTCGAAGAAACGCGTTGGCTAAAGGCAGCGCTGAGGGATCATCTTTCAGATCCGCGAAAATTTTCGCTTCGCGCTTCGCCTCTTCTTTCATCCCCAGCTTGCGGAAGACGAGCATCAGGTTGTAGTGCGCACCCAAGTCTTCAGGATCGATGGCTAGAATCTTGTTGTAACATTCGCGCGCTCCAGCGTAGTCATGCCTGATTTTGCAGAGCTCGCCCAACTGTTGCCACGACATCCGGTCCCGTGGGAAAACTGCAAGCACGCGGCGGATATTGGCCTCAGCCTCATCAAGTTGTCCGCGCTTGATAAATACGCGAGCCTGTTGAAAAGTAGCGCGCATGTTTTCGGGGTTGGCCCGCACCACTCTCTCAAGGAGATCCGCGGCCCGGTCATACTGATCAAGTTCTATCAAGCCCATCGCCTGGTTCACCTGCGCGGTGCTGCGATATTTCTCGTCAAGAGCTGCCGCGTGGACGAAGGCATCGATCGCCAGGGGATACTGTTTTTGATCCATCAGCGCGATTCCATAGTTATTCCAGCGTCGCCAATCAGGCATGGCATTCTTCGGAAGCTGGCTGAGTGCGGCCGGGAGATTTTCGCCAACACGCAGCAAATATTCAGTGCTGGCCATGGTCACTATTGGATAGTCCACTGACTTGCCTAGAACATAGTCACTAAAGACACGAGTGAATCGTCGATACTGAACACGGGCCTGCAAATGCAGCGGGCCAGTGGCTGTAGCAGGTACTCGAAACTGGTAACGAGCGAGATCGGAACGGCCCGATTGAATCATATTGTTCTGAGCGACGCTGCGCGTACGCCAGATGTGGT
>DASSCX010000257.1:0-24653 GCA_035697425.1 Pyrinomonadaceae bacterium
GTACAAAGCTCAAAGTACAAGCTCAAAGTACAAAGAACGAAGTTCAAAGGCCAAAGACCAAAGCCAAAAACCATTCCCGATGCACTTTCCCTTTCAATTGCCCCAGGACAAAGAGTTCGATGCCGTGGGATTCGGCATGAATGCTGTCGATCATCTCGTTGTCGTGCCCGCCTATCCTGACTTTGATACAAAGATTCGGCTGGTTGAACACCGCCGCTCGCCTGGGGGCCAAACCGCGACCGCAATGGTCGCCTTGCAACGACTCGGCCTGCGCACCGCATACGCCGGAAGGTTTGGCGCGGATTACGAAGGCAAATTCGGCTTCGCTTCCGTTCGTGATGAAGGCGTAAATGTCGAGTTCGCAGAGGAGGTCCCCGGTGCGCGTAACCAGATTGCCTTCATTCTTATCGATCAGCGAAATGGCGAACGCACGATCATCTGGGATCGCGATGAACGCCTTGCTTACAAATCGAGTGAAGCGCCCGTTGCCTTGGCCGCGCGCGGGCGCGTACTTCATCTCGACGCGCACGATCCGCTTGCCTGCATTCCCATGGCCCACGCAGCGCACGAAGCTAAGGCAATAGTCTCAGCGGACATCGACAACGCCTACGAGGGATTACTGGAGTTGCTTCCTTTGATCGACATTCTGATCACCTCGCGAGAATTACCTCACCGCGTCACAGGGATCGCTGACGAGCGCGCTTCGCTTGTCGAGATAAAGGCCCGCTACGGATGCGCCTTAGTCGGGATGACGATGGGTAAGCGTGGCGCCCTCCTTTATTGCGAAAGCCAATTTTTCGCAGCGCCTGCGTATGAAGTGCCGGGCGGTTGTCGCGACACGACGGGAGCGGGCGATGCGTTCCACGCGGGATTCCTTTACGGACTGCTGCGCGGCGAAGAAATTGAAACCTCAATGAGGCTCGCGAATGCTACGGCAGCTCTCAAGTGTAGAGATCTGGGCGCAAGAACAGCTTTGCCAAACGCTGCTGAGTTGGATCAATTCTTAAGAACCGCGACTGCCCTTTAGGTACGTGAGGATTCTCCATTTTGCCGAGCGCGCTATCGCTCTTATTCTCACCAGGCTTAAGCCTGGCGCCAATGGGGCCGTTCTAGTGAAAACGTTTAAACGGTTTCTGTTCTTGAATTTCTCAGACAGCAGGCGGGCAGGAGCAGAGCAGAAGCTGTAATTTGGCGCAACTGCTCGTTGTCGCGCAGGTAATTCGACCCAATTCCTTAGGTTTTCTAATCAAAATTGAGGCACGCAGATTGTAACGATGATCTCAAGAGGATGAATCCGCCACCTCGTGGGGCGACATCAAAGACAAAAAGGCCACTCGGTTCGAGTGGCCTTTGTCTTTGCATATTACCTTGCCGATGCTTCAGAAAAACCAGCGCCTTATACAGAAAATACATGAACGAAGTGGTCAGCGATCAGCTATGGATATGATTGAATTAGATGGTGCACCCGGCATGATTCGAACATGCGACCCCCTGATTCGTAGTCTTAAGACGCTTGATGGACTACCTATCGCTTAGGTGCTTTCTGTGTTGTTTTGTTTGCTGTGGCGGAATTTAGCAGTAAACGACAGACCTTTAAGTATCGTTCTGTTCGGCTGAGTTGGCACACTATAGGCACACTAAAGGCTTTATAAGGCGACGTGTTGAGTCCTGATTAAGATTAGTCGCTGTGGGGGGGTATGGTACAGGGGTACGATGTAAACGATTTTAACTACGAAAAGTCCCTATCAGTGTTGGCTTCGGTGGTTTCAACCCGAAGATCGTCTAAGTAATCCGTCGTCGGCATGTCGCCCGTGAAGTCTTCCTTGTCGGGCAAGGGTTATGAGCGTAAGATTGCCAGCGTTTCACTCTCCTAAATTTTCCACTGACACGAGCCTCGAATTAGTGGTTTTGCAAGTATGCAAATCACAACTGTTCAACGAACAGGGGAGGTGTTTCTGTGACCATTACGGAACTGGAACGAATTGAGGATCGCGCGCGGCGTGGGCTGCCTATTGATCCCGAACTGATACTAGCCTTGACGGCTTACCTTCGTGACGTCCTACAGGCAAAATTAAACGCTGAAGCTGTTGCATCTGAGGCGCTCAAGAAGGCGGGTCTAAAGTCACGGTATCACACTGCGGCTTAGCGTCGCGTCAAATAATGGCACATAAAACGGATCAGCATCAGATTGCTCTTTTTATGTGTGCGCTTTCGTTGAAGAATTTCTACCATCGCTAACCAGCCCCAACAACAAGGCGAGCACCACGATTACAAGCAGAGCAAGGGGGACAGACCGCACACAGGCTATCTGAAATTTGGAATGCTATTCATCCGGTCGCTGATTGACGATGCCACCGTGTCCGCCCAGTAGCTAAATCCCGCACCAGCATTATGGCCACGGCAATGCAGCCTGCTCCTATAAGCAGCCCTAGAGTTCGGTCCGTTCGACTGCTCATTAGGACAACTTGGAATATCTCAATACCTTTAAACACAAGATAGACCACGAGCATATAGATCATGATTTGCATTAAACCCACCATGAAGGAAACCTCAGCGGGGACTATGAGAGAACCGGCGAAGTCTATTTCCTTTTCTGAGTACAGTTTCTTAAAGACCATCACCCACCCGGACGGCAGGGTAGAGTATCGGAATCAGTTAACCGACCCCAACAAAGGCATGCAGCGGACGCGCCAATAAGCTCGCGTTCCATTATCAAAGGTTCCCCACAATCAACACCTCACCGCGTCTGGGAAATTCCAAGAAACTCCAAGATGGTTTCAAGGACTTGAGGATTGTGTTTCGCTACCATCCGGCGGCTCATACCCGATTCGGTTCAAGAACCTGCGCGCCTGGCGCGCCATCTAATGGAGGTTACTCATGTTCAGCTTCAAGAGATCACTTATCGCTCTCGTCGGCATACTCGTTCTTGTCGGTGGACTCGCCGCCGTAATGCCGCTCGTGAGCCGTGGGCAGGGAAATAACCCGATCGTCGTCCAACTCCAGCCGCGCAAGTTCTATCTGACGCAGACCGGACACACCGGCAGCCAGGCCCTGACCGCCTGCGCCTCGGGCTACCACATGGCCTCGCTGTGGGAGATCTTCGACACTTCGAACCTGCGCTACGACACCGTGTTAGGAGCGGCTGGTAACGATTCGGGTTCCGGGCCTCCGGCGGCGTTTAACATAGGCGCCGGGCATATCGCAGGCGCTGGTTGGATCCGCACAGGGGGGGCCGATTTCGGCGGGGGCGTCCCGGGCGAGGCAAACTGCAACGGTTGGACTTCTGATGCTGCGATGTCTGAGGGGACATTCGTTGGCCTCACAGGAACTTGGATATCCACATCCAGCGCCAATCAGATCAGCCCTTGGCGGGCCTTCGCAAAATCATGCCAGGAGCCTCAACAGGTGTGGTGTATGCAGGACTGAGGGGCTGATCTTTGATTACAAAAGTTCAAGTATCGAAATTGTAATCGCGGTCGCGGTTTTTAAGCTTGAGATTGCACCGCTAAAAGCGATCTAAGGGCGTACACCCTAAGATTGTTTCCGAGCGCTTAGGACACGCGAGCGTGACACTAACAATGGACGTCTAGATCCAAGTGCTGCCGGGGATGAAAGAAGAAGCCACGGCCCAACTTGAGCAAATGCTGTACGGCTAGAAGTAAGTTATTGAATAGAATGGTGCACCCGGCATGATTCGAACATGCGACCCCCTGATTCGTAGTCAGGTACTCTATCCAACTGAGCTACGGGTGCTGAAGGGTTTGAATATAGGTAGCGAACTTTGACGTGTCAAGCGGGCGCGATTTGCAGTTCCGAGTTTCTAGTTTCGAGTTCCGAGGCTTCGCAGTTTCGAGTTTCGGGTTTCGAGTTCCGCGACGTCTTTCAGCGAAGTTACTTAATGAGGAAACTCGAACCAGACGTAGGATTAAACCCTAAACTCGAAACTCGAAACTACGAACTCGAAACCGCGCTAACGCACTTAGCGCGCGAAGTATCCCGGTCGCGTGCGGGCGATCAGTTCCGGGTGCACCACCTCAACCTTGATCTCGTGCCACTTGCCGTCACGGGGACGATCCCCCGGTGGTTGATAGGCCACCGTGTAGAGCGTCCGGAGATTTGCCGCGACTTCCGCGTACAAGCGCGCCATCTGATCGAGACGATTAATCTCTGTCAGTCGCCCCCCGGTGCGATTGGCAATACTTTCCAGGCGACTGCGCGCGGCCGCGTAGATGCCCGTGATGTCCGGCCCGGGAATCGGCAAGCGTTTCGGATCGCCCGAGGGCAACGCGAGCGGAAAAATCGTGACACCTTGACGATCGGCCAGGTTCAGCACCGCTGCCAACGGAGCGCTCGCATTCGGTTTGATCGCCTTAAGTGCTTCCTCGTCCGTCTGCGCCTTGGCAACTGCAGCGCGATCGACATTTCGCATTTGCGTATCGAGTCCATCTGTTAAGACGACGATTGCCTTGCGACGTTTCTCCTCCCGCTGCAACTCCTTCAAAGCATACGTCAGCGCTTCGTACAGATGAGTTTCCCCGGCGCCTTCCGCAATCTGGATAGCGTATGCCGTGTCTTTCCTGCTGGCATCAAAATTCGCGAGGCGTTTGACTTTGGCATTGAACTGCACCACGGCCACGCGATCTTCCGGAGCCAGGGCATCAAGGAAACGTGTACTCGCCAGCTTCAACTGCTCCCGAAAACCGAGGGTTGAGCCCGACATGTCCAACAACAGCACAACACTAAACGGCGCGTTGGTCGGTTCGAATTGAAAGATCGTCTGTTTCACTCCGTCTTCGTAAATAGCAAAATCATTGCGCGAGAGAGAAGTGACTGCCCGGCCGCGACTATCAACGACGCCGACATTGAGCTGCACCAGGGACGTACTTGTCGTCACGACGTCGTCTGGTTCCTGCGCCTGCGAAACGCCGACGCTCCCGCAAACAAGCGCTAGACTTAAAGCGAGCAAAAGGCGGCGAATAGGCTTTTGATAAATTTTCGCTTGGATCATATGAAAAATTGCTTGTGGAATTGTGGCGAGAGTATGCATCTCCGGATAAAGTCTGTGCAAACCCGCCCGGGGAAGATTCGGTTGCAGACTTCGGACGCCTGAAAGCAGTATTCCGTTGCTTCACGCACTCCCGAGACCGGAATATAATGCGGGCACGTTGTCGAGCTCAACCTCACTGACATTTCGGAGTCCTCACCAATGTATCGACCAAATTTCTGTTCTGAATGCGCCACAAAAATAGTGCGGTTGCACTGGCATCCGTGGACAAGCCGCCGGTTTTGCGATGGGTGTGCGCGGCGCTTGCGGAAGGAGCGCTTACAAGTTCCTTTGGTAGCTGCCGTCTTGCTGCTGAGTGTGGGATTTGCAACCGGACGCGCGTTGCGGCCACAGCCACCGCCGCTGATTATTCAGCGGAGTGTGAACTCACCGCTGGCGAAGAGTGAAGGCTCTGGGGTGCCAGGGCCAGCGGGCCTGAACCCAGACTCACCCACGCCGGTCGTGGAAGAAGCGGTTTACATTTGCGGCGCGCGGACGAAGAAGGGCACACCGTGTTCGCGGCGCGTGCACCAGCCCCTGCGTTGCTGGCAACACAAAGGAATGAAAGCGATGCTGCCGGCGGAAAAGTTGGTTGTTAAGGACTAACAGTTCGAGTTCCGAGTTTCGAGTTCCGAGTTCCGAGTTTCGAGTTTCGAGTTTCGAGTTCGCTTGGCAGATTGATCGGGCAAGGCCAGCCGACCTTCCCAAGTCAACGGGCTTTCCCAGATCACTACTTAGATCAAAAAGCGAACTCGGAACTCGAAACTCGAAACTCTGAACTGATGCTAGCGGATCGTCTTAATCGGTCCCGCCGGCTTGGCCGGCAACTTCACCGGCGCTTTCAGGCGCGCCATCACTTCCGTAATCCCACGTTCGAGCTGCGGGTCCTTGCCTTCAAGTACCGACTTCGGATCGTTATCCACTTCAATGTCCGGATCGACGCCGTAGCCTTCGATGATGAACTCGCCTTTCGTATTTGCGAGTCCTGACTCTGGAACCGAGATGCCGCCGCCGTCAATTAATGGCCCGCGACCACTAATGCCGACAACGCCGCCCCACGATCGTTTCCCAATCAACGGGCCAAGTCCCGACTCCTTAAACATCGCCGGGAAAATGTCGCCATCGGACGCCGAATTGCCATCAAGCAAAGCGACCATCGGTCCGATAAAGACCCCGTCGGGATACGTATTGCCTTCGTCCGAAGTGCGCGAATAATTGATTCCCAACAAACGACGCCGCAAGCGCTCGATCAGCATGCGCGAAACATTGCCGCCGCCGTTGGCGCGCACATCTACGACTAATCCTTCTTTGCGAATTTGTGGGTAGTACCACTTGATGAATTCGCGGATGCCGGCCGCGCCCATGTCGGGAATGTGAATGTATCCAACGCGGCCCCCGGTAGCTTCAGACACACGCTGCCGGTTCCCCTCGATCCAATCGAGGTAGATTAAATTGCTTTCGTCCGTGATCGGGCGGTAGGAAACAGTGCGCGCGCCCTCCATTGTCGGGCGACTGTTTAGTGTAAGCGAGATGGGATTATCGGCTTTGTTGCGCAAGAGCCGGTACGGATCGTCATTACCCTTCAACTCTTCGCCATCAATCGCCAGCACGTAATCACCGACATTCGCGTTCACACCGATCTCGCGCAAGGGCGAGCGATAGATGTCTTCTTCGTTTTCCCCGGCGAAAATCTTCGCAATGCGATAACGACCAGCTTGCCTGTCGAGTTCGAAGCGGGCGCCGGGTAGTCCATAGCGCGGGCGCGGCGGAATCTGGAAATCGCCGCCCTCGATGTAGGCGTGCTGAATCGTTAACTCCGAAATCATCTCGCTGATGACGTAGTTGAGATCGGAACGATGAGCGACGTATTGCAACAGTGGCTTGTATTGTTCGCGTAGTGCGGCCCAATCGTAGCCATGCATGTTGGTTACGTAGAACCAGTCGCGATAGCGCCGCCACACCTCGTTGAAGATCTGATTCCATTCTTCCGCCGGCACCCGATCGACCATCAAACCCGCAGTCGAAACTGTTTTCTTCGTTTTGTCGCCCTGGGGAGTGGCGTCGTAAACGTTATATGCAGGTCCCTGCGCGACGAGGACTTTGGAGCCGTCATCAGAAAGTGTATAGCCGCGGACGTCTTCGGCGAGGGTTGTTTCCTTGCGGTCCTTCAGTGAATAGATCTTCAAGACTGCGGGCCGATCTCCGGAGCGACCGTAATAGAAAGCAGGCCCGATTCCATAGAGGATGTGGCCGGCTTTTGCAGAAAGGCCGCCATAGTTTTCTGCACCGACTGGCACGCGCGCGACTCGTTTCTGAATGCCATCGAAATCAATTACCAGAGTTGCGGGAGGTTTAGCTTCAGGCTTCGGTTCTGGCGAAGCCGCGGGTGCCGGAGGTTTTTCCGTTTCTTGCGCGGGTTCTTTGTTCAACTCGCGGTTGATGTCCTTAGCCGGCTCTTTCGGTTCAATGCCCGGAGGTGTGCCCTTCGGCTTGGCTGCCTCGTCTGGTTTTGCGACCGACACTTCATCACTCTCCGGCGGAAAAGGATGCTTCACATCTTTGCGTAATGCGAGCGTGTAGATGTAAGCGTCGCGGTTGGTCGCGTAGTTGAATTCAATCTGCGAAATCTGCGGCGCAAACTCGCGGTCACTTAAGAAGTAAAGATAGTTGCCCTGTGGATCCCAAGCCGGACTGTAGGCATTGAACATGTCGTCAGTGACGCGGGTCACTTTGCCGTCAGCAGCATTCCAAACATAAACGGAAGAGAAGCCATTTCCGGAAACGGCCATGCTGAAGGCGAGATAGTTCCCGCGCGGCGACCAGGTGTAGTCGCGAATCTGTCCGCGTGGCGAATCAGCAATCTCAACCATTTTGCGATCGGCGAGCGTGATCACATGAACCTTACCGTCTTTGTCGCCAAAGGCGATTCGCTTTCCATCTGCCGACCATTCCGGCTGATAACGCATGGCCGTGCCGCCGCGTGTGATCTGTTCCGCAGGCTTCAAGCCGTCCTGGGGAACCAGATACAACTCCTCTTCGCCACTCATATCGGAGATGAAAGCGATCTTCGAACCGTCAGGCGACCAGCTTGGCCATTTGTCGTGAGCGCCTGAGGAGTGAGTGAGATTACGGGTTGGGCCTTTTTCAATCGGGGCACTGAAAATGTCGCCACGCGCTGAGAAGACGGCGCGCTCGCCTTTAGGACTGAGTCCAACAGATTCGATTTGGCCGGCCGCGGACACTCGGCTTGGCCGGCGTGCTAGTCCATCGTCGGGGACATTGATTGAGATGGCCGAACTGCGGCGACTCTTCGTATCGAGAATCTGCAACTCACCATTGAGTTCGTAAATAATTCGATCCTCATTGTCCGAGCTGGGCCAGCGCACATCCCAAACCTTGTTGTTGGTGATCTGCGTTGTCTTGGCGGACGGTACGTCATAGGCATACAAATTAAAGTGCCCATCGCGATCCGAATTGAAGTAGATCGTGTTGCCCATCCAGATAGGATCGCGCGTGGCGCGCGGTCCTTCAGTGATGCGTTTCGTGGCGTAGGTTTTCAAATCGAAAATGTAAAGACTGTTTGCCTGGCCGCCGCCGTACCGTTTTTCCGGGCGAAAGTCACGCGACTGTGGCGAGTAAACCATCTGGGTCGAGTCTGGTGAGTAATCTCCGGAGCCGGCTTGCGGCATCGGTAACACTACCGTCGGCCCACCGTCGACTGACACTGAGTAGAGACGCGCAATCGGCAGGGCCCAGGAATCCTGTTGCGATTTGAAGAAGATGCGCTTGCCATCGCTCGACCAACCGTAAACTTGGTTGTCCCAACCCCATCGCGGCGTTAAAGGTCCGCGCGCCGGATAAAAAGTTAGTTGGCGCGGTACGCCGCCACCGGCCGGCATTACATACACCTGTTCGTCGCCATCGTATTGTCCGGTAAACGCGATCCATTTTCCGTCCGGCGAAAACTTGGCGAACACTTCCATGCCCGGATGCGCAGTCAGGCGAATCGCCGAACCACCACTAACGGGCGCGGTCCAAATATCCCCGGCATAGGTAAAGGCGACACGGTCACCGTGAAGATCCGGAAAGCGCAGCAACCTGGTCTGCGCCGACGCGGTGAAACACACAAGGAACGCAGTTGCTAGCAACATCACCACTCGAGAGGAGATACGTAAGTTTCTCTTTAACAATGGAATCCTCCTAGAAATCGTAATTGCTGGATGTTTCGACTCGGCGTCAGATAGTCGTGTGACAAGTCAAAAGCTGTTTCTGCTGCCCTAGCGAATGGTGAGGCAGCTGGTCGGGGCATAGCCCCAAACTCTCTAGCGGAAGTTACGGCGGGGCAAAGCCACCGCCTCACATCCGGCGGCAAAGCCGAGCCTCACTCTGTTACTACCTGCGATTCTTGAATGCGTCGTTCAGATCCGTGTGCCGGCTGTTCAAAGGCACAGGGCGACCGTCGATAAAGAGATGACGGACATGCGTTCTGGTTTCCAGGAGATCGCCGTCGGTGACGACCAGGTTCGCTATTTTGCCAACCTCAATCGTGCCGAGCCGGTCGGCAACGTTAAGGATTTGCGCTGGAGAAAGCGTGACCGCTTTCAAAGCCTCAGCGCGCGGTAAACCAAAAGCCGCAGCCATGCCCGCGTAGTAAGGGAGATTGCGCACGTTGGGACCGCTGTCACCGCTGGAAATACAAAACGGCACGCCCGCCTCACGCAGTTTCGCTGCGCTTTCGTAAAGTGAGTCATAGAAATCGTCTTCACGGATCGGCAAATCGAGAATGCCAGTGAGAATCACGGGAACATTCTTCTCTTTCAGCAAGCTGGCGACCTTCACGGCATCCTCGCCGCCGAGGATGATCGGTTTCAGTTTCATCTCTTCGGCAAATTTGATGACGCCACGAATCTCGCTTTCGCGCGAGGCGCGAAAAACCACCGGGCGCTCGCCACGCACGTAAGGCACGAGAGCTTCCAACATCAAATTTTGTTCGGCGCGCGGCAGCTTCGGATCTTTTGCGTATGCGTCCCGCGCGCGTCCGTAAGCTTCCGCATCGCGCAAGACCTTACGAATCTGTTCGAGTTGACGATTGGCAGCAGCGAGAACTTCAGTGAGATTCACTTGTTGCGGTGCAAAAAAGCCACCGCCTCCGCCGCCCGTGGTGCGCGGATAGTTAATGACAAGTGCAGCGTAGGGTACGACTGCCATTTCGAGCGGGGTTGTACCTACGAGATTGATCAGCGCACCTTGTCCTGAAATTAGACCGCTCGTGGGAAGCGCTAAAGCGTTGGTGACGCCGTCCACTCTGGTAACGGCGATGTGCGCGCTATGCGGGTTCACCGCGATAATCGCTTTTGCGTGCGGATTGAGATCGCCGACCTCGCCCGTATCTACAGTGCCGAATGCGCCCTGTCCAACTTCGACCAGCCCCAACGACGTGCCCGCATCGATCATTCCCGGATAGATGGAGAGACCACTCGCGTCGATGGTCTGCGAGTTGGCAGGAATGTCGACAGTCGTTCCGACAGCCGCGATTTTACCTTCACGGATTACGACTGTGCCGTTTTCAATGTCGGCGCCAGAGACGGTAACTATCCGGGCGTTGCGAATCACGAAAGTGCCGCGCGGAGGCATGACGCCAGACTGAGAGGTGGGATTGCCCGGCTGCTGCCCAAGACTTATCGAACCCGCCAGGCTCACCAGCAAGGTCAGAACCGAAATTCTTTTCGTCACCACTCTCCTCATCCCCGCGTCTCCAGTTCTCCCCATCCCCGCGTCTCCCCATCGCCCCATCTCCGCGTCTCGAGTAGTCATGGCTGTTCCACGCCTCCTTCCCACATATCATCGTCAGCGTTCGTCGGCCTACGCCGGCGTGGAGCTTGCGGAGATGTTCCCCCTGGCGGTGGACGATTAGGTTCGGCCGCTTCTAGTTGAGCGCGTTCTTTAAGTAGATCCGGGCGCCGTGCCAGATCCTGTTGCCGATCGAAAAAAATCTCGCCATCGATGAACGTGGTATCAACTCGCGCATAGACGCTGAGCGGATGGCCATTCCAAATCGCCAGATCAGCATCCTTCCCAACTTCCAATGAACCGACGCGCTGCTGAATACCTAACTGGACCGCGGGATTCCAGGTGACAAGTTTGAGCGCCTCTTCCTCGCTGAGGTCGCCGTAACGCATGACTTTGGCCGCTTCGATATTCAGCCGGCGAGCCCGTTCGTCCGAATCTGAATTCATCGAAACAATCACACCGGCGCGTGTCATGATCGCGGCGTTATAGGGAATCGCGTCGTAGGCCTCGATCTTATAGGCCCAATTGTCGGCGAAGATCGAAGCGCCGGCGCCGTGTTGCGCGATTTCGCGAGCCACTTTGTAACCTTCAAGCGTGTGCTGAAAGGTCCTGATCTTGAAGCCGAAATCGTTAGCGAGATTGATCAGCATCAGAATCTCGTCCGCGCGATAGCAATGAGCATGAACGTAACGTTTCCCTTCAAGCACTTCCACGAGTGGCTCCAATTGCAGGTCACGACGCGGTGCAACCAGATTCTTCTCGCTGCGCGAGGCACTGGCGCGATACTCTTCCCAGGACTTCTTATAGTCGCGCGCGCGTGTGAAGGCATCGCGAATGGTTTCTTCGACGCCCATGCGCGTCATGGGATAGCGGCGCGTCTGACCAGGCTGGGGCTGAGAGTTCGAGCGCTTGGGATTCTCTCCAAGCGCGAACTTAATTCCCGGCATTGCTCCTGGGAAGATGAATTCGGCCGCGGGTCGGCCGAATTTGATCTTCACGACAGTATTTAAGCCACCAATTGCGTTCGCCGAGCCATGCAACAAGTTGAGACTTGTGACGCCACCTGCGAGCGCGCGGTAGAGATCGATGTCGTGAGGATTAAGAACGTCGCTTGTGCGCGCCATCGAGGTGACAGACAACGTGCTTTCGTTGATCGTGTCGAGCATCGAATGGGAGTGACAGTCCACAATCCCGGGCAGCACAAATTTCCCTGTCGCGTCGATTACTCTCGCGTTGGCAGAGGCTTTAACGTTCTTACCGATCGCCGCGATTTTTCCGTTGCGCAGCAAAACATCGGCATTCGTTAACGTTCCGCGGGTAACAGTAAGCACGGTGGCGTTCCGAATCAGTGTTTCCTGCGCTGCGCTGCGATCCTGGGCAAACGACGGTGGCAAAGAAATGCCCGCGATTAACGAGCAGATTAGGAGTTGGATTGTTAGCCTTGTCATCATTGTCACTCTGGTCATCAAAGCTGGAACTGATTGGCGACTACGTTTTTTGCCGCGTTCCGGTGAAGCGGGCAAAACCGATTTCTGACCTGACTGTGCCGCGAATCTCTTCGCCGCTGACACTTCCTTCAACAGTCATCTCCACCACGCGGCCGTCGATGCGGGCGCGCGATTGAAAACGAAAACCCTGGTCATCAAGAGAGCCACTCTCCAACCTCGTCACCCCGAAGGGGCTTTGCAGCAAGCCACTCAAGACGCCGTCTTGCTGTTCAAGCTTTAGAGTTCCCGGAAATGTCTTCAACCCCACGAGCAGCTTGAGCAGCCAGGTGCCCGACAGAACTGTATTCTCTGCTAATGCCGGTGCGGCTTGCGCGCGACTGCCGCTGAACGTTCCCGGGGCGCGCCCGACGAAAGTAACACTGCCCTGCATCTCATTGCCGGCGAGCTTTCCAGTAAAAGTTGCTTCTGTTGTTTGGCCTTCGAGTGTTACCGGAACGGTGAACCTAAAATCACCTCCCGGATCGAGGGAGGCATTGGAGATTTCGCCACTGCCGAGCGCACCCTGGATCGAGCCGCGCAACCTGTTAGCCTCTTGTTGCAGCACCAGAGTCATAGTTAAGTCAGCGGAACCGGTATTCACAGTCAATGTCCAACTACCGGTCGCACTAGTGCTCGAAGCCGCGACGGGCACAGTAGCGGCTGCGGGTTTCAGATCAACCGGACGACCGTCAATGAACACGTATGCAAAGGTAGGGTTGCGCGTTAGAAGTTCTCCGCGAGTCACGGTCAGATTCGCGATCTTTCCGGTTTCGATTGAGCCAAGCCGATCGTTGACGCCGAGGATCTCCGCTGCCGAAGTCGTGAGTGCGCGTAGGGCATCTTCGCGTGAAAGACCGTTATCAATGGCGCGGGCAATATTGGGATAGAAGTCGGCAGGATTCGTCATTGCCCCCGATTGAAAAGCAAACTTCACACGCGCTGCAGCCAATTGTCCTGCTGTCTTTTGGGCTTCGACACGCTCTCGTAAAACTCGTAGTGGCTCGGGATCGGCTTCCGGCATCGCTGCGGTAGTGCGGCGGGAAAAGTTAAGCGACAGCAGCACCGGTACGTTTCGTGTGCGCAAGCGTTCGGCAACCTTTCCGGCTTCGACTCCGCCCGCTATTATCGCCCGCAGCTTAAATTCCTCGGCGAGATCGAGCGCCCGGTTGATCTCTCTTTCACTGTCTGCGTACATGACCACCGGCAACGATCCATCAAGCACCGGTAGCAGCGCTGCTAAGGCGCGATCCTGATCCGGACGCTTCATTCCTCGTGGCGACCGCGCGTAAGCCTGCTGCACCTCACGAAAGCGACCGGCATCGAGCATCATTTGGCGGAGGACTGCAAAGACGCCCATCAAAGAGTTGGGGTAGACGCCGCTGCGCAACGGAGTGAATCCAACGTGCAGGGCAACTGGGGAACGAACGATCATCTCCTGTGTGGTATCACCAGCGAGGTTGATCAGGGCTGACTGGCCAATCCAGATACCCTGTCGCGGCGCTGATAACGCAGTCGTAATTCCCATCTGCCGCGCAGCCTCGATCTGTTCACCACCGGGTTTGATGAAATCCTCGGCCAGTACTTCTGGTTGCAGGCCGGCTGGTTGCGAAGAGTTCAGCGCCGTCAGGATGGCTGTTTGCGGTCGTTGTCCTCCGAACCCTCCACCGCCGGGCGTTGTTGCGGGCGAAGGCGACGGTGACGGCTGCGGTATTCCCAGGGAAGTATTTGAGTCGAAGAGGCCGGGATAGACAGTTAAGCCGTTTCCATCGATCAGGCGCGCGTCGGCCGGGGCCGAAACGTTTGTGCCCACTGCGGCGATCAACCCGTCGCGGATCACAACAGTGCCACGTTCAATTGGCGGCCCAGAAACGGTGACGATGCGCGCGTTGGTAATGGCGTAGGTGTCGACGGCGCTGCGTTGTGCTTGAGAGGAACGAGGGGGGAGTGCTCCCAGCGACACGGAAGCGATCAGCGCCAGGGCAATCCGCGACATTAGTCTTGGCATAGAGATCGGGTATGCATGCAGTGGTTTGGGGTTCGTGCGCCGGCCTGGGGAGACCAGCGCAAACACATTCTCGGAAACGAAGTAACAAAAGCTTAGCCTACGCGATTAAGGAGGCGCAAGGGAAGCGATTGCAGATTGCCCAATTGCCGATTGATGTTCAAGGCACTGACGAGTGCGAGCCAAATCCGCAATCGCAATCGCGACAGCAATTGCAATCGCCAATCGCCAATCGCCAATCGGCAATGGTTGAGTGGCCAGCACCGACTTTGACGCCGCTTCTGCTAAACTCATCCGCATCATCTCAGTCTCACGGAGTTGCTTTGGCAAAAGAGATATGGTTAGGCCCGCTTCTGGGCGGAAATCGCGCGCGCTTGATTCAACGTTGCGCCGACCTTGTGAAGCATCAGAAATCCGATCGGTTTCTTTACCTCGCTGCTTCGCATCCCCTCCTCGAATTAGTAACCCAGGGAATCCTTGACGGGGTCCAGAACCGCGGCCTTTGGAATGAGTTGCCGGTTTATTTATTCCGCGGCTTCGTGCGACGCGTTTTATCGAGCGCGCGAGATGATGCGGGAGAAAGTTTGCCGCCGCGTCTCCCGATCGATCAGGACGAACTCCCTCTCAAGCGTAGTCTTGTCTCTCAGATCCTGCTGCGCCTTTCCGCAACCGGACAACTCAAAGCCATTGGTCCCCTCGCGCGTCGCGAAGGCTGCGTCAGCACCATCACCACTTTGATCGGGGAAATCGAACGAGCGGGAAAAACACCGCATGACCTCAGTGAAATCATCGCAGCGCGGCTGGCCGATATTGCGCCTGCTGGTGACGTGGCTGCAGGCCTCGCGCGGCAAATAGATTTCGATCAGGAAGTCGCCATCATCTACGCGACCTATGTTGACCTGTTGCGCGAGTTTAATCTCACCGAAGCCGATGCGGATCAACTGCGCGCGCTTGCGGTGCTTAATGGCGAACTTGAGGGGCGGCAAGTGCACCTGCCTTGGTTGAAGAATGTCGAACTACTGGTGCTCGACGGCTTCTTCGACTTCACGCCCATCCAGGGCGAGATACTGCGGCAACTGATTCCGCAAGTGCCGGATGTTGTCGTCAACCTAAACCACGACCAACGCAATCCGGAAATATTTCTTCCTTTTCAAGACACCATCGATCACCTCACGGGTATCGAGCCTTTTGAGCCTAAATTCAGCGAGGAAGCAGCTCCTGCTCATGGTGCACTTGCCGGTCTGCGGGCGAATCTTTTCAATCCGCGCCTGGAGCTCGCAGTCGCAGACGAGGATCAAGCCGCAAGGGCAACAGAGGTTCGCTATCTCGAATGTGGCGATCGCGATACGGAAATTCGCGCCATCGCGAAAGAGATTAAGCAGCTCGTGTTGCGCGAAGGTTTTGCTCTCGCCGACATAGCCCTTGTCGTGCGCCAACGTGCCGCTTATTCCGAAACAATTGCCCGCGTCCTGCGCGAAGAGTCTTTGAGTTGCAATCTCGAAGCTCGTGTCGAAGCAAACGACATCCCGGCGCTGCGTGCTGCCTTAAAGCTCTTCGATGTCTTGGAGGGCTTCCTTCCTGAAGAACCGCCGAACCCGCGCGTGTCTGAGCTGGCCGACCTGATCAAGTCGGAATACTTCAAGCTGGGTCGCGAAGAAATTGAAAAACTGACCCAACGGTTCGTAGCGGAGGGCCTGCATCTGCTGCCTGGTCCCGGTGAAGCAAAGGACGATCTTCGCGAGAAGTTACGCCACCGGCATCGCATCGGCACTTGGGACGCAGATGCGCTCGAAAACACTTTTGCGTTCGTCGGCAGCGAGCTGAGGCTCAGTGAATGGTCAAGGCGGGCCCAGCAATTGATTAACAAGCTGCCCGGCGCGGCGGCGACGAGGGAACTGCTGAACATTGAAACTGCTGAACAGGGGCGCGATCCCGATGAGGCCGATCAAGTAGAGAACGCGGAGACCGCGAAGCTGGAAGAGAAAAACGTCGAGAAGAAGCGTCGCCCCGCTCGCGACGTTCATCCGGCGGCGATTTTTTGGGCGTTGCTGGTCCTTGAGGAGTTTGCCCAACACATTCGCGCCGTTCCTCTCGCCAGCAGCCCACTTGAGTTACGTCGTGAACTGGTCCGGCTTTTCGAAAAACTATCCTTTGCTGAACAGATCGCTCGGCCAGTCAAGGGTGATGTTTCAGATAGTGAACTGCCGCAGGCGCTGCTCAACTTCAATAGCCTCGAATCCCTGCGCCGCGCGTTCGTTGCCGCGATTAAAGCAATTGAGCTCGTGTGGACGGCAGCAGCGCCGCAAGGAGAAATCAGGCTGGCAACCTTTATCGAGGAAGTGCGCCGTTGCCTCGGCTCACAATCCCAACTAGCTCGCGCCGCGAACGCGCATGGCTTGCGGGTCCTCGAAGCCACCGACGTTCGTGGTCTGCGCTTCCGCGCGATCTTCATCGCCGGTTTAATCGAAGGTGGTTTTCCCTTGCGCGCCTCGCGCGACTGGATCTATCCGCATGAAGAGCGCGAGCGATTGAAGCGCTACGGTTTGACTCTCGAAGACATCTCCCCCGCGACCTTGCTAAAGGAGGAGCACTATTTTTATCAAGCCGCTTGCCGCGCTACGGAAAGGCTTTATCTAACTCGGCCCCTGGTTCTGGAAGACGATTCGGAAACTGTGGCGTCCTACTACATTGACGAGCTGCGGCGGGCTGTGGCGCCGCTTAAGATCGAAAGCGAAACCATACGCCGCGACTACGATGGCAAGCGCTTGGCTCAGATCTCACGTAACAGCGAGCTCAGCATCGCCCTCGTGCGCCAACAAGAACGGCAGCTTCGCAAGGTGGATAATGAAAACTTGTTGCCGCAGCCACGCGTCAAAAAGTTCCTGACGCTCGCGCGCAATGATGGCTTCGTCAGCGACTCGGCTCTGAGGCGCATCGAGATTGAACGAGAACGGGCCGGCCCGGCCTTCGGACCTTACGATGGCAACATCACCGATCCCCACCTCCTTGCGCTCTTGAATCAGAGATTCGGTTCGGACTTTGTTCACAGCGCCAGCGGTTTAAGTGTCTATGGCAATTGCGCCTACAAGTTTTTTGGCCAACGAGTTCTAAAGCTTGAACCGCGCGGCGAGGCCGCACTCGACCTGCAAGCCGTCGATGCCGGTAAACTGCTGCACGACATTCTGCGACGCTTCTTCGAAACACATCGGCGGCAGCCGCTCGATCAATTCGATCGTGCGGTCTTGCAAAAAGAGCTGCGGGAGCTTGCTGATACTGTCTTTAAAGAACATGAAGACGTGGTTCCGGCACTTAACAAACAAATCTGGAAGATCGATCAGGAGATCAGAAAAATTTTATTGGATCAGGTGCTGCTCTATGAATTGGAGATGCAGGGCAAAGCTTCCGGCCAGGGAGTGTTGCCTGCGTATTTCGAAGTGGCTTTTGGGCTGCAGTCGGGCGGAGCGAAAGATCCAGATTCGAAAACGGAACCACTTGAGCTGACGCGTTCCACTTTTGTGGGCCCGGAGACGATCAAAGTCAGCGGGCAAATCGATCGCGTGGACATCAGTGAGGATCAAACCCTCATTGCTTACGACTACAAGCTCTCGACCGGCTCAACTTTGGTTGATATGGAAGCGGGCCGCAGTCTCCAGTTGCCGATCTATATCGAAGCTTTGGAAAAGTTGATCTTTCCGGAGCAGGAAGTTGCTGGCGGCGGTTATTACGTCATTCGCGGCGGCTCAGAGCGACGCAATAAGGGCTTGCACCGCAAGGCCTTCATCGAACACTCGGGACTGCACCCGGGCGTGAAGTCTTTGATTAGTGAAGAAGAGTGGCAACGAATTCGTGCGGCGACAATCGCGAAGATTTGGGAGTTCGTTGACGACATCCGGGCCGGAAATTTTGGCGTCGATCCGTCGCAGAAGCTCAAGACCTGCAGGTTCTGTGACTTCGCCGCCGTTTGCCGCTACGACACCTATCGCATTGAAAGAAAGAAGCGGGGAAAGGAGTAGTCAGTAGTCTGTAGACAGGAGTCGCTAGTGATTGAGCAGTCCCAGTGAGGTTGAGAGTTGGCGGATTGCCGCCTTCCGGTCAAGATCGACGAAGGCGGTGCGTCGCGTCAGCGACGCATGACCGGGATTTGCGATTCCTGCGTCGCTACGCGACGGTAAACTAATTACCCGCGACTACACCCGGCCTTGAAAGGCCGGACTAAAATCATTTCGACGCTCCGCGTCGATTCCTTCCATCAGACTTTTGGGGCAAAGCCGTTCTCATAGTGGTTATATGAAAGTGAAATACGCCTTGGAACCAGAACAGGCTGCGGCAGCCTACACAGTCGACCGTCACGTTTCCGTGACGGCGGGCCCGGGTTCCGGCAAAACCACAGTTCTCGTCGAGCGGTATCTGCACATTCTCCTCAAACACAATCTTTCCATCGATCAAATAGTCGCTATCACTTTCACTAATCGCGCCGCCAACGAGATGCGCGAGCGACTTCGCGAGCAACTCGATCTGCTTTTGCAAACTGCAGGAGGGGAGGCGCGCCAGCAGTTGCTCAGTTACAAACGGACGCTTGATGGCGCCGTGATCACGACGATTCACGGCTTCTGCTCGCGGCTTTTGCGCGAGTTTCCGGTTGAAGCCCGGATCGATCCGCAGTTCCTGCTGCTCGACGAACATCGGGCCGCAATGCTGCTTGAAGGCGTCGTTGAAGAAGTTCTGAACGAGTTTATTAGTGCCGGCCACGTCAAAATCTCACGATTAACACTGGGTCTTGGTCGCGGACGCCTGGCGAGCGCCATCGCGCAAATCTATCGAGATGTTCGCGGCCAAGGTTTGGCGCTCAATGAGCTCGCAGTGAAGACCGCCGCAACGCACGTTACTGAAGAGGATCACACCAACGCGCTCGCCGAACTCTCGCAGGCAATGAATAGGTTGTTTGCTGTGCGCGCGACGACTGCGGCACAGCGATCGAAGCAAAGCAAGGTGGTTGAGGCCTGGTCTGAGATGCAACAGTTGCTGCGAAAAGCTCCGACGCCGGACACGCTGGCTGACTATTGCCGCGCCGTAGCCGACTTTCGCAAGCTGCGACCGAACGCGCAGGGGGCTTTTAGCGAAAGCGTCAAAATATTAGATGGCTTGATCTGGGGGACGGAACTGGCCGGCCGTGTGCCGCAGCTGTGTCTCGATCGTTTCGCGCAGGAATACGCCCTGGAGTTGATTCATCTCCTGATCCGCGTCGATGAGCGGCTGGAAGCAGAAAAACACAAACTATCGGCGCTCGACTTTGCCGACCTGGAGTTGAAAGCGCTTGAGTTGCTCGAGCGGCCGGAAGTGATTACCCGCGCCGCGGAGCGTTATAAGTTTTTCCTCGTTGATGAATTTCAGGACACAAACAGTTTGCAGAGACGTCTGCTTGAACAGCTCGCGTTGCAGACAAGCCATCGCGAGCGGGCAAACCTCTTTATCGTCGGTGACCGCAAACAGTCGATTTACGGATTTCGCGGAGCGGATGTTGATGTGTTTCGCGAAATGACTGAGACACTGATTGCAGCCGGCGGCACATCGCAGCCACTACTGCTCAACTTTCGCAGCCAACCCCCGTTAGTGGACTTCTTTAATTATCTCTTCGCACGCTTGTTCGAGCCGCGCGATGCAGTTGGGGACAAGGAGCGCGAAGAACTCGGCTATGTCGCTCACGAACCAAGTGTGGCCAAACGTGAACCTGGCGATGACGGTCCGCTTGTCGAGTTATTGGTTTCTACAGAGACATCGGTGGCGACAGATGCGGAGAGCGATCCGCGTGCCGAACTGAGTTCCCGCGAAATTGATGCTGAACAACTGGCCCACAGAATTCGCGCCCTGGTAACCGGGGGTGCGAAGTACAGCGATATCGCGCTCCTATTTCGCGCCCTCACGAATGTTCAAACCTATGAATCGGTTTTTCGCCGCGCGAACATTCCTTACCAAACCGTGCTCGGACGGGGCTTTTATGCGCGCGAAGAAATTACTGATCTGGTTCAGTTGCTGCGTTTCCTCGACAACAAGACCGACGAGCTAGCGTTGGCCGCAGTGCTTCGTTCACCGCTCGTCGGCATTTCTGACAATGCACTCCTGGCGCTCCGTTGCGCGCCGTGGCTCAAAGATGTGGAGACGGGCGACCCGCTCTATCACTTCACAAACACGCGGAGGCTCCTGACGGCGCTGCAACGCCATCGTGAGATCGCATACATCGACGAAGCCGAACATGAGTTGCTGGAGCGCGCGGCTGCTTTCATTAGTGAGCTGGTTAAGCGACGACATCATTACGCTCTCGACGACCTCCTGCGTTACGCGGTCGAGCGCTCGGAATTCCTGACCGTAATCGCGGCTAATTTCGACGGCGCACAGCGCCTCGCAAACGTCGAACGTCTTTACACGCTTGCCGCGCGTTTCGAACAGTCAGGCAACTACTTGATTCGCGATTTTGTTCGTTACGTTGAGGACTTTGAGGCGATCGGCAGTCGCGAAAGCGAAGGACAAATTGACGAAGCTGCGAACGCGGTGCGGCTGATGACAATACATCAGGCCAAAGGTCTGGAGTTTCCGATCGTCATTATTCCGGAGCTGCAACGCTACTCGCGCGTACCAGATAATTGGTTCCTCCTCGATCGCCATCGCGGTTTGACGTTGAAAGTCCCCGACGGGCGCAGCAACCTCGTCGCAGGTTTCAGCTTTACGACTTTCGAGCAACGCAACGCCTGGCGCGAAGAGTTCGAGGCCATGCGCCTGCTGTACGTGGCAGCGACTCGCGCCGAAGACCGCTTGATTTTTTCCGGGACTACGAAAGACTTCGACAGCCTTAATGCGAAACCCGAAACCTGGTTGCGTTGGATCTGGCAGTCGCTCGAGTTGGGAACGAGATCGCAAAGTGGAGTCGTAGAGCTGGCTCCTGGAGTCGAGTTAATGCTGTCGCTCAATCCGGTAACTAGCTCAGATTTTGGACCTGACGAGATTGACGCCGGGGAGCCGCCCATTTCGGAATCTGTTGGCTCACTGGCGGAGGCTTTTCCTCTCTTACATTCGATCGCGCCCGCTGACAGCGATGCGCTGCAACGTCTCAGCGTAACGCAACTCATCAATTACCAACGTTGCCCGCGCCAATATTATTTCGACCGGGTGTTGCGCGTTCCTTCGCTTGAGGAGCTGGCGGTTTGGAACAATGCCGAAGCGCCCGAGCCACCCGCAAATCTTAATGCAACGTTGAAAGGCGCCGTGATTCACCGGTTCTGCGAAACATATTCTCCGGCCGAAGATGCTAAAGAGCGCTTGAAACAAAGTTTTGCCGACGTGATTCGGGCGCGGCAGGCGCAACTTGCTGATCGCCTGGGGGACATTAATGAAGCCGAGGCGCTGCAGGAGTTATGGCCTCTCGCGCAAAACTATCTCTCAAGCCCAGTCTTCGCGCGCACCGAAGCGGTCAGAAAAATAAGCGGTGCGAAACCATTGCCGCAGCCGGCTGCTGCGGCGGGCCTTTGGAGCGAACTAAGTTTTCGCCTGCGCCGACCGTGGGGAATGCTTAGCGGCACGATTGATAAGTTGTTGATTTCTCCGGCGGTGGGTGGCGACGGTTTTGAGATTGAGATCATCGACTTCAAGACTAACCGCATTAACCCGCCCGCTCACGCGGTTTTGACTCATGATGTAGCGCTCAAGCAGTCCAACGCGGAACCAACAGCGGCGGCCGGCGTGGCGACGAAAGTTAGACGCAGTCGAGCGCACGCCAAAGCCGCCCCGAATCAGTTTGCTTTTGAGTTTTCCGAAGCAAAGGCGAGGGAAATTCCTGCGGCGATAAGCGGCGAGTTGGGTTCTGCGGCATCAATCGCAGAACAGGTTGCTCTTGCAGCCTCAGACTACAAGTTGCAAATGCAGGCGTACGCGCTCGCAGTTTATGAATTGATGCCGGAGTTGGCGACGAAGGGTTGCCGGATTCGAGCGACACTTCATTTTCTTCATCCGAATGTCGAATGGACATTAGCGCCGGAGACTCTGACGCCGGAAGTATGCGCGGCGTCGCTTGACGAGGCGATGCGGCAGATTATCCACTCCTCTGGCCCGGAAGATTTTCCGGTGCGCCCAGCGCGTCATTGTGGCATGTGCAGTTTCCTGCGCATCTGCTACGCGGGCAGGCAAACAATGCCGCACCGGATCTCTCGGACGTCGCCAATGGGCGTGGCGGCCGCCAGGACAACGGTAAGCTAGTGTCCTAATTTGAAATCTGGAAGCCGCTAACTAGCACACGCCTTGTCCGTTCGCGGGATTATGGTTGACGGTGCTGGGAGATGACCATAAGAATTCCTACTACGACTGCGGCCAGAAGCGCTACTAGACTTACAACGACGAGAAAGATACTTGCTAGCCGAGCGATCCCTGTAGGGAGTTCGTCTTCTGGTTCGGCCATTGTAGAGATCCTCCAAACAAAGAGTCTGGCTTGATGCGAGGGGCCGAGAATCATGCTAGCCCTTGCGCTCCTGGCAGGCAACGCGGGCGAAATGCAAAACTCCGGGCATTAAACTGCAATCACACTCTCAAGCAGCAACATTGAAATAAGACACTAGCCAACGGTAACGGCATACTTGCAAAGCCGTCCTGAGCATGTATCCTAGGTACGAATCAAAACGACAATGAGTGAATCCGATCACGCATCATTGGGAACTGAAGCTCCTGATTTCACCCTCCCGGATGGTGAAGGAAAATCATGGACGCTCTCGGATCAGCGCGGGAAGGTCGTGGTATTGCTCTTTTATCCCGGGGACGAGACCCCGATTTGCACGCGTCAGATGTGTTCCGTGCGCGATCGTTGGGACGATTATCTGGCGACGGGGGCAGAGGTCGTTGGCATCTCAGCCGACTCAGTGGCTTCGCATCAGGAGTTTGCGACTAATCACGAGTTGCCGTTGCGGCTGCTGTCTGACGCGGATCAATCGGTGGCTAATTCATATGGGGCGCGTTCGCTGATTCCCGGAAAGGTGGCGCGGTCAGTTTTTGTAATCGATGCGAATGGGATTATTCGACATCGCAAGGTGCAACCGCTGGGATTGTTTCGCCCAAAGGACGATGAAGTTCTGGCAGCAATTCACGCAGCGCAAAAATAGTCTCAAGTTTCAGGTTTCAAGTCTCAAGTTGGAGATCGTTTGGTAAGGTTTCGTGTCATTTCGTGGATCGTCATTCACTCACTAATGAGTACGAGCCACGAAACCACACGTAACATCGCGAACACGACTTGAAACCTGAAACCTGAACCTGAGACTTGAAACTTGAGACCTGAGACTTGTTATGGCTGAAACAATCAAGTGCAAACACTGTGGTGAGAAACGGCCGGCAATGGGATTCGCGCCGTTTCCCAACGAACTAGGGCAGCGGCTGGCAAATGAGATCTGCCAGCCTTGCTGGAGCGGTTGGCTCCAAAAGCAGACCCAGATCATCAATCACTACGGGCTCGATTTGACGAACCCGGATGCGCAGAACTTTCTCTTCGACAACATCAAGGGCTACCTTTTCAACGAAAGTGAGGCCCTGCCGCAGATCGATACGACCAAGGAAGGCAGCATCAAATGGTGATCGATGGACTCCGGATTTTTGACGATTAGTTAAGCGTGCAAACCACGTAAAGCGTAAAGCCTGGGGCGTAAGCCCCAGGTACCGGTGAACAAAATTTGAAAAGCCCGCGAAGCGGGCGACAGTCTAGAAATATCGTTCGTCGTATTCAATTCCGTTGGCCTTGAGGAATTGAATAAACTCATCGCGGAATGAAACCCTTTTGAGGTGCTCCTCCTGGCCTGCGATGTAACGCTGAACTCCGACCACGTTTGACTGACTTACAGTGAATGCCCCGTAACCTCGTTGCCAATTAAAGTCTCTCATTTCTGGAAACACATCATGCATCCAGCCGCTGGCATTCGCCTTTAAGTCACGCAAAACATCAGATAACGCCCGTTTTATACCCAGCCTTGCAAGTACATGAACATGATCAGCAACTCCGCCGATTCCGAGCGATATTCCGCCCAGACCTCGAAGAATTCCACACATGTAGTCGTAAAGTCGAGGTTTGTAGTCGAGGGTAATAATCGGACGGCGTTCTTTGGTGGAGAAAATCAAATTGTAAAGGAGATTAGTGTAGGACTGAGACATGTGAGGATCCTTTCGCCTGCTTCGCAGGCTTTGGTTGTGAGGTTGCTTCCATACCTAGGGCTTACGCCCTAGGCTTTACGCTTAACGCCTGCTTCGCAGGCTTTGGTTGTGAGGTTGCTTCCATACCTAGGGCTTACGCCCTAGGCTTTACGCTTTA
>DASSCX010000258.1:0-7156 GCA_035697425.1 Pyrinomonadaceae bacterium
CATCACCAACAGCGATCCCACGCAGCACAACATTCACCCAACGCCCAAGAGCAACCCAGAGTGGAACCAGACGCAGCCCAACGGCGCTGCTCCCATCGAGAAGACTTTTGCGCGTGCGGAGGTGTTGATTCCGGTGAAATGTAATCAGCATCCGTGGATGAAATCTTATATCGGCGTGTTGAAACACCCGTTCTTCGCGGTCAGCGGAGAAGATGGCGCCTTCACTATCAAGGGTCTGCAGCCGGGAACCTATACGGTCGCTGCCTGGCATGAGAAAGGCGGCCCGAACGGAACTGAGAAGACGATGCAGGTCACTGTTCCGGCAGGCGGCGCAGGTAAGGCTGATTTCACGTTTGGTGAGGCTGCGGCCGCTTCCACAAAGCCGGGATTGGAAATGATGCCCGCGCTTGAAGTGCCTTTGATTGGCAGACACCAGTAGACAAGATTGCCGATTGCCGATTGGCGATTGCCGATTTGCAAAGCGACCGCTGTTTGGTAATCGTCAATCGGCAATTGGCAATTGGCATGAGTTCAATGAGCAATCGGCAATTGGCAATATCACCGGGTCCTCATCGATTCGCATTACTCGTCGCTGCGGCGACGTTTTGCCTGATCGTAGCCGGGGCTTTGGTGACAAGTCATGACGCAGGTCTCGCGACAGCAGATTGGCCGCTGACTGAAGGACACTTTCTTCCCAAGGCTGAGTCGCTCGGAATTAATTCCGGCGTCAACATGGTTGGCAATTTGTTCTGGGAACATGGACATCGCATGGTGGCAACAACCGTGGGGATGCTTACCATCGTCCTGGTTATCTATCTTTTTGTTAAGGAGCCGCGGCGGTGGGTGCGCCGGTTAGGAATCTTTGCTCTGCTGGCAGTAATCGCTCAAGGTCTTCTCGGTGGTCTAACTGTCAAGCTAATGCTGCGTTTCGGAATCTCCGAAGCGCACGCCACGCTCGCGCAGTTATTCTTTTGTACAACTGTTAGTCTGGCTGTCTTTACTTCACGAAGTTGGATAGAAGCCCGCCCGACCCTGGAAGAGAAGGGCATTCCCACGCGTTACCTCTGCGTGGCTGCTTTGGTGACGATCTTTTTACAGTTAATACTGGGCGCAACATTGCGGCACTCAGCTACCTGGGATCAACCATTACCTACGGAGTTGGTGTTAGGTCACATCGGTGGCGCTATAGCTGTAATCACTATCCTCTCGGTCGCTTCGTTGACGGTCCTGCGAAGGTTTCCGAAAGTGAAGTTCCTGACACGTCCGGCGACAATTGCGCTCGCGCTGCTTGGTCTACAACTGCTGCTGGGAGTCGCGGCGTATCTGGTGCGTTTGAAATCGCCTGACGATCCGCAACCCCTGAATCCAATGGTGGGAATCACGGTGGCACACGTCGCCTGTGGGGCGCTGGTGTTTGCTACCACAATTGTTTTGACACTCAGAGTTTTTCGCGTAGTCAAAGTGACGGCTCCAGCATTTGAGCTCGCGAGGTCTACTGCGGCATCACGATAATCGGCGCGAGGAGCAAACTTCGCTCACCGGCACAAACTAGCTCAGCGATTGGCATACTTATGAAAGAGTTGGCAGTGGACTTAAATACGGCAACGAATTTTGAGCTCGAGTCGCCAATTATCACGCCTCGGGAGCGGGTGGCCGCTTTCATCGAATTAACAAAACCACGAATCACGTTCCTGATTGTGCTGACGGCCGCCGCCGGCTTCTATTTAGGTTCACGCGGTGGCGTAAATTACGCCCTCTTGTTGAGTGCGATGTTTGGCATCACGCTGCTCTCATCCGGCGTGGCAACAATCAACCAATACATGGAGCGTGATCTCGACGCGCTGATGCGCCGTACTGCGGATCGGCCGCTGCCAACGGGGAAGTTACTTCCCTGGGAAGCCCTGGCGTTTGGCACGGCCCTAATAGTGGGGGCGGAAGTTTATCTGGGCGTGATGGTAAACCTGTTAACAGCGACATTGGGACTCACCGTTGTTGCCGGTTACTTGTTTGGTTATACGCCACTGAAGACAAAGACCTCGCTCTCAACAATGGTCGGGGCATTCCCGGGAGCTGTCCCGCCGCTGATCGGCTGGACGGCGGCACGCGGCGAAGTCAGTCTCGAAGCTTGGGTGCTTTTCGCGATTCTGTTCCTCTGGCAGTTTCCTCATTTCCTGGCGATCGCCTGGATGTATCGCGAGGATTATGGGCGCGCAGGTATTCTGATGCTGCCGGTGGTTGAGCCGGAGGGTCGTGTTACCAGTCAACAAATCGTTATTTATACATTGATGCTTTTGCCGGTAAGTCTGCTTCCTTACGCGCTGGGAATCTCCGGCAAGATTTATCTTGTGGGCGCGGCTGTGTTGGGATTGCTGTTTCTCTATAGCAGCATACGAGCGGCGATTTCGCTATCGCGGCAGGAGGCCAGGAAGCTGCTGCTGGCATCTGTAATCTACTTGCCGCTCTTGTTTATCCTGATGGTTCTTAACCGGGCGTAAATCGTGCCAACGCTCAGTCCGGAAGGTGGGCTTGCCCCCGCCCTAGGTTGAATACAATCAGTCAGCGGGGGTAAACCGCCCTTCCGGACTGAACGTCGCTGCGATTCATTATTTGACGACTAACTAAGGAGTAACCGATGGGACGAGTTCTTGCGGTTATTATCTGGCTACTTACGCTGGGATCCGTGTCGCTCTTTTTCGTGAAGAAGTGGTGGTTTCCTACCGCCATCTCAGAGCACGCACCAGCCCTCGATCGTCAATTCATGCTGACGATTATTGTCGTGGGGCTTGCCTTTACGGCAGCTCAGATTGGCCTCGGCTACATGGTTTGGAAATATCGCGAGACCGGTAACCGCCAGCGGGCCCTCTACACACACGGCAGCAGCAAGCTGGAAGTAATCTGGACGACAGTGACGGCGGTCATTTTCATCGGCCTCGCCGTGATGGGACAGAGCGTCTGGGCTTCGTTGCGCTTCAACGAAGCGCCGGCGGGGTCCTTTCCAGTTGAAGTTGTCGCCCAGCAGTTTCAGTGGAACTTTCATTATGCTGGAAAGGACGGCGTCTTCGGACGCACCGATCCGCAACTCATCGACGACTCGTCTCTCAACTTCATTGGCCTTGATGATGCCGATCCCAATATGAAGGACGATGCGGTTCATAGCGTACTCGTAGTTCCCGTTAACCGGCCCGTCGAGTTGTCGCTTCGCTCCAAGGACGTGATCCATAACTTCTGGGTTCCCCAACTCCGCTTTAAGCAGGACCTGGTGCCGGGAATGGTGATCAAAGTTCACTTCACAGCAAACACAGTCGGGAAGTATGAACTCGCCTGCGCCGAGCTTTGCGGCCAGCTCCACTTCAAGATGAAGAGCTACCTCCTGGTGCTTCCCGCGGAAGAACATCAAGCGCTGATGGCTTTGCCGCAGGAAGATTTTCAAACCAAGGTGACTGAGTTGCTCACGAAGTATCAGTTGCCGGCTTACTAACTATTGCTCTTACTCTTTCGTCAGGTTGATAGGCCTAATCACGAGGAGATTAAAAGATGTCAGGTGAAACTCACGCAGAAGTACACCGGCACCCAGCGCCAACCAGCTTCATACGCAAGTACATTTTCAGCGTTGACCACAAGGTCATCGGCATCCAGTACATCCTGCTGGCGCTCGTAGCGGTCCTGGTGGGCATGACGATGTCGGTCTTGATGCGTATGAACCTTTCCTGGCCCGGGACTAATTGGCCGATCCTGGGAACCCTGTTTCCGGGTGGCGCCCCTGACGGCATGATGACGCCCGAGTTTTATCTCTCGCTCGTGACGATGCATGGCACCATCATGGTCTTCTTCGTTCTGACAACCGCGCCGCAGGGCGGTTTCGGCAATTACTTTTTGCCGATTCAAATTGGTGCGGAAGACATGGCGTTCCCGGTGCTCAACATGTTGTCCTTCTGGGTAACGTTTGTGGGTTTCATTGTGATCCTCTCCGCCATCTTCTTTTCCGGAGCTGAGTCGACCGTAGGACCGATAGGTGGTTGGACGGGATACGCGCCCCTTAGTGCCGTGGGACAAATAGCCGGACCCGGGCAAGGCTTAGGCATGAACCTCTGGATCATCAGCATTGCGATCTTCTGCGTTGGTTCGCTGCTGGGTGCCCTCAACTTTATTACGACACTACTCAACATGCGTACGCGCGGCATGTCGCTAATGCGCATGCCCCTGACTTGTTGGGCGTGGTTCACGACTGCAGTCCTGGCGCTACTCTCTTTTCCAGTGCTGCTCGGCGGCGGCATCCTCCTGCTGCTCGATCGCGTTGCCGGCACCAGCTTCTTCATTCCCGGCGGTCTGTATATCAGCGGGCTGCTGTCAGGAACTGATGCACGCTTTCCGATTCATACAGGCGGGTCGCCAATTCTCTGGCAACACCTTTTCTGGTTCTTCGGTCATCCGGAGGTCTACATCGCGATTCTGCCCGGCATGGGCGCTACTTCGCACATTCTCTCCACCTTCGCGCGCAAACCTGTATTTGGTTATCGCGCGATGGTGTTCGCCATCTTTGCAATCGGCTTGCTGGGCTTTTTCGTTTGGGGTCACCACATGTTCATCAGCGGCATGAGTCCGTATTCCGCGATGACATTCTCAATATTAACGCTCTCGATTGGTGTCCCCTCGGCTGTCAAGACGTTCAACTGGCTGGGAACACTTTGGGGCGGTCGCATTCGCTTCACAACCGCGATGTTATTCGCCATCGGCTTTGTCTCACTTTTTGTCGCCGGCGGTATTACAGGTCTCGTACTCGGACAGACATCGCTCGACCTACCGATGCACGATACCTACTTCGTTACCGCGCACTTCCATCTCGTGATGGGTGTGGCTTCCATCTTCGGCATGTTTGCCGCCACTTATTTCTGGTTCCCGAAAATGTTTGGCCGGATGATGAACGAGAAGCTCGGCAAGATTCATTTCTGGATCACTTTTGTCGGCGTCTACTGCATCTTCGTGCCAATGCACACGATGGGTATTTCAGGCATGCCGCGCCGCTTTGCGCAATTTACGGAGTATGAATATCTGAAGTCACTGCATCCGCTTGTTGTCTTTGTTTCGATCGCGGCGATTGCGACAGTGCTGATTCAGATACTCTTCTACCTCAATCTCTTCTGGAGCATGTTCAAGGGCGAGAAAGCGTCGCAGAACCCCTGGGATGCAACGACGCTTGAGTGGAACACGACTTCGCCACCGCCACACGATAACTTTGCCGGTGTACTTCCCGTCGTGCATCGCGGACCGTACGAGTTTGCCGTGCCGGGAGCTCCCAATGATTTTCTGATGCAAACGGATCCGGAGCCGGGTGAAGTGCCGGCTGGGGAAGGAAGTGGTAATGGCCACGATGGTCACAAGCACTAAACAACTGCCGCAAAGGAAGTCTGGAGGCGGCTCGAAGTTACCGGGATCCAATGGTCGATCGGGCAAGGGCAACGGTCATGAAGGACCGTTTCCCGAATACGACTCGACTGCCAATCGTTATCGCATCGGCATGTGGGTTGGGCTCGCTTCGATCCTAATGTTGTTTACGGCGCTAACCAGCGCCTACATCGTGCGGGCCGCGTCTTCAAACGATTGGAAGGCTCTGCCGATGCCGCGCATCTTGTTGCTTAGCACGGCCGTCATCTTGCTTAGCAGCGCAACGCTTGAATACGCCAAGCGGAAATTGAAGGCATCGCAGGAGAGTGGTTACAAAACCTGGCTTTTAATAACTACTGCGCTCGGTCTTGGTTTCCTCGCGTCGCAGTTATTAGCCTGGCGGCAATTGGTGGGCCAGGGCGTCTACGTGGCGACCCATCCCCACAGCTCTTTTTTCTATCTGTTAACAGCGACACACGGCGTGCACTTACTGGGTGGTTTGCTGGCGCTGGTCTATCTAATTGTGCGCACGAGTAAACCGCTCGATGAGAGCTTCCAAGCGAAACGACTGGCGGCGGCCGGCGCTGTCGGCATCTATTGGCACTTCATGGATATTCTGTGGATCTACCTGTTCTTGCTTTTGTTCCTTTGGCGATGATCGTTGTAGGGGCGTTCCTCCGCGGGCGCCCCTGGTCGCATTCCCAGGGCGTCTACGGAGAAACGCCCCTACATTAACGGAGGTGACAGGTGAGTACTGAGGCACGCGCAGAACATTTTCCCGCAGCTGATTGGGACGGAGGTGTGCTCCCGTATCGCGTTGGTCATCGCAAGCTGGGGATGTGGTTGTTTATTGTTTCCGACTCGCTGACGTTTTCGGCGTTGCTGATTGGTTACAGTTATCTACGCGCTTCAAACGTCTGGCCGACACCTTTTCCGTTTTATCCCAGCATCGTCTTCTCCTCGGTGATGACGTTCTGCCTGCTTTCATCGAGTTTGACGATGGTCTTCGGTGTTTCCGCATCCAGTCGCGGAGACAAAGACAGGGCACGCAAGTGGATTCTCGCCACTATCTTTTTTGGCGTGGCGTTTATCGTGCTCCACTTGATCGAATGGCGGCACTTGATTCACGAAGGATTG
The DNA here is from genome assembly GCA_035697425.1 of Pyrinomonadaceae bacterium. Classification (GTDB taxonomy): domain Bacteria; phylum Acidobacteriota; class Blastocatellia; order Pyrinomonadales; family Pyrinomonadaceae; genus PSRF01. The sequence goes on from DASSCX010000258.1 coordinate 6,520, forward strand.
CAACCTTTCAGCTTGCCGGCTCACTGGGTTAGTACCTTTACTGCCGCTGACGGAACGCTGCCGACGCCCCTCTTCGGGGCTACCTTCTTCACCATTACCGGCCTGCACATGTTCCACGTCGCCACCGGTGCCATTTATTTATCTGTCGTCGCCGCCCGCGTTAAGAAGTTGAAACACGAAGACGTGGAAATCAGCGGACTCTACTGGCACTTCGTAGACCTGGTCTGGATGTTTGTCTTCCCGCTGATCTACATCATGTCGGTCGACGTTGGCGGACATCTGGCCCGTTAATCCAACTCGAGGAGAAACAATCATGAGTGCACACGAAGAACACTTCGCCGGCAGTAACAAATTGTTTACCTCAATTTGGGTTTGGCTCCTGTTGCTGACCCTGGTGGAGATCTTTCTGGCTTACAAGCCGATGCCGATTCACTTCATGCTGGTGGTGCTGCTTGGGCTTTCTCTGATTAAAGCGGCACTAATCATCGCCTACTTCATGCACCTGAAGTTTGAGCGGCTTAGTCTGATCCTGACAATTATTCCGATGCTCGTGGTCTGCATCTGTTTGTTGTTTGTGTTTTTTCCCGATAGTTTTCGCTCGTCAAACTTGCGTTATAAGTTTAAAGAGACGGTGCCA
>DASSCX010000259.1:0-4536 GCA_035697425.1 Pyrinomonadaceae bacterium
AAAACAATGTCATCCGTACAACCAGCCGAAACGAAAACGCCGCGCAAGTATCAACTTCTCATTGACGGAAAATGGGTTGATGCCGAATCGGGCAAAACCTTTATGACGCCTAACCCGGCCACCGGCGAAACGTTGGCCGAAGTGGCTGAAGCCGACAAAGCAGACATCGACAAAGCGGTTAAAGCAGCTCGCCGGGCTTTTGAAGGAAAGTGGTCGAAGATCAGCGCCCGCGATCGCGGCCGGATGCTGTACAAACTGTCGCAGTTGATCGAAGAAAACAGTAACGAACTCGCTGCGCTTGAAACTGCGGACAACGGCAAACCTATCAAGGAGTCTTCGTTTGTGGATCTGCCGCAGGTAGCGGAAAACTTTGAATACTTTGCCGGCTGGGCCACCAAGATTGAAGGCGAAACGATCCCGGTCCCCGGACAGATGTTCAACTACACGCTGCGCGAACCCGTCGGCGTCTGCGGTCAAATCATTCCCTGGAACTTTCCGCTCTTGATGGCTGCCTGGAAATTAGCTCCGGCACTAGCGGCCGGCAACACAGTCGTCTTGAAGCCCGCGGAACAAACTCCCGTTAACGCGATGGAGTTAGGAAAATTAATCGAGCAAGCCGGTTTTCCCGAAGGCGTAGTGAATATCGTTCCCGGTTACGGCGAGACTGCCGGAGCCGCTCTCGCTGCTCATCCGGGTATCGACAAAGTTGCCTTCACCGGTTCCACCGAAGTCGGCAAGCTTATCGCCAAAGCAGCTTCGTACAATTTGACAAAAGTTTCCCTCGAACTGGGTGGCAAAGCTCCGAATATTGTCTTTGCCGATGCCGATATGGAGCAGGCCGTTAACGGCGCGATGATGGGAATCTTCTTCAATCAAGGCCAGGTGTGTTGCGCTGGCTCGCGTCTCTTTGTGCAGGAGGACGTGAAGGAAGAGTTCGTTGGCCGCCTCAAGGAGAAATCGGCAAAGATCAACGTCGGCGATCCCATGGACAAGGCGACCCACATGGGTCCGCAGGTTTCCGAAGAACAGCTTAATCGGATCAAAGGCTACGTTGATATCGCGCAGAAGGAAGGCGCGACAGTGGTGAGTGGTGGCGTAGCGCCCAAATTGGATGCGGCTTTCCAGAAAGGTTACTTCTTCCAGCCGACAATTTTCTCGGATGTGAAGAACCAAATGCGTGTGGCCCAGGAAGAAATCTTTGGCCCAGTGGTTTCGGTGATTAGCTTCAGTGATGAAGACGACTTGATCAAACAAGCCAACGACACCATCTATGGTCTCTCGGCTGGTCTCTGGACCAAGGACATCACGCGCGCACACCGCTTCGCCAAAGAAATCAGGGCCGGCGTGATCTGGATCAATACCTACAACATGTTCAATGCCGCTTCGCCCTTTGGCGGCTATAAACAGTCCGGTTACGGCAGGGAAATGGGCAAGCATGCTTTAGAGATGTACACCAACGTCAAGAGCGTCTGGGTGGATCTCTCTGGCAAGCCGATTGGCTGGTTTGGCAAGTAAGGTAATTGCCTGGCGAGACTCGCGGAAAACTGTTTCCGCGAGTCTTGCATCTCTGTAACGCCGCTCCTTCGTTCGAGCAACTGTGTCCGAATGCGGCGCTCTCCCGCAAGGAAAGTCAACAGAAAAGGAGACGCGTATGCATTTAGCAAAACGAGCGGGCCTGGGCTCGCTGATTTTGATTGGGGCACTTCTTCTAACCGCCTGCCCAAAACAAGAAACCATTTCCCGGATCAACGCTGACCCCGGTCGCTATCGCAATAAAGAGGTGGGAATTGTCGGGACCGTCACCGATAGCTATGGCGTATTGGGCAATGGCGCCTATGAAATCGATGATGGCACGGGCAGGCTCTGGGTGGTGACTACGCGTGGAGTTCCCTCGCGCGGCTCGAGGGTTGGAACGAAAGGCAAGATCTACACAGGCTTCAGCTGGGGCGGCCGCAGTTTCGGCACCGTCCTGCAAGAGACTGATCGACGCGTTAAGGACCGCTAACTCGCGCACGACGAACTCTCCCCAATGAACAGCTCGGTAAGTGCGCAAACTCAATCGCCTCGCACTTTGGTTGAGACTGTCGAGCGAGAGTTTGTGCTGCTCGACTCGCGCACTCGCGATCTCCTTCAGAAGATCCCGAAGGCGATGTTGTACCAGCCCACAACCCTTCCAGGTATTACAACTTCGGTTGGCGAAGTAATTCTCAAAAGCGCGGGAGCTGTAGAGCAGACCTGCGGCGGGCTCAATGCAAACCTCTGGGACGATCCCTTCGAATGGACCCTGCCTGAGACGCTCTCCACTCCGGCCTTGGTTAATGAATATCTTGATGAAGTAGCGCAAACGCGCGAAGCTTTTTTTGCACGCCTGAAAGCTGATGAAGATCTGAAGAAATTCATTGCCGTGCCTGGCGGGAGCACGCAGCCCTTGATTCAAGTCCTGTTGGAAACGTTGCTGCGCGCGAGTGGAAATCTTGAACGCGCCGCTGTCATACTGGCAGCGACGACTAATGCAGAGGTTGAGTGAAGGCATTACCATGAGGCAGTAGCGAGTTATCCTCCTCGGTGGCAATTGTCAATTGCAGCTTTGTGGTTAGCCTTTAGATAGACAGCAATCGGCAATCGAAAATTGGCAATCGTCAATGCGCCGGCTGTGATAGATTCCTCCGAGGGAGAGACTGAAGATGTTTTGTCCGCAATGTGGCCAACAACAAATTACAGCCAGCCTTAGGTTTTGTTCCCGCTGTGGATTTCCGCTCGAAGCTGTTCTTCAGGTGCTGGCAACCGGCGGCCTGCTTCCTTCGTTTCCCGGACCAATGAGCAAGGAGCCGTCACCGCGACGCAAAGGCGTCAAGCAGGGCGCGCTGCTGCTCTTGCTGGGCATCATCCTGGTGCCGCTTCTAGGTGTGCTCAGTAGCTTTAATGCTGGAAATCTGTTCGACATCCTGACACCAATGGCGGCAATCTTCTTTTTTCTGGGCGGTCTGCTGCGGATGCTTTACGCAGCGCTCTTTGAGGAAGGTGCGCCTCGCTACCGACCCATGATGCCCACTTACGCGCCTCCGGCAATGCCCGCCCAATTTCAAGCTACGCCACGCGTTGGAACCCTGCCTCCGGCGTCAGTTCCGCCACCAACCACGTGGCGCACGCGTCCTAATACCTCAGAAATTCTTCAGCCGCCCAGTGTCACCGAAAACACGACTCGCCTGCTGGACAAGGACGATCCCGCCAAGCAATAGCCCGATGTTGTCGCTTCCCGATCGCCTGCGCGCGCGCATTCAAAGCGAAGGCCCAATCACCTTTCACGATTTCATGGCGACTGCGCTCTACGACGACGAAGCCGGATACTACTGTCATGCACGCCACCGTTGGGGCAGGGAGGGCGACTATCGAACTAGCCCTGAGCGTAGCGTGCTCTTTGCCGCAACGTTCGCGAATTATTTTTCCCGTCTCTTCGAGAAGCTCGGACGCCCGGCAAGCTGGGTTGTGCTCGAGGCTGGCGCTGGATCTGGTGAATTTGCCGAGGGAGTACTCGACACCCTGCTAGTACGCGCGCCAGAAGTTTTCAAGGCGACTCGTTATGTGATTGATGAACGGAGTCCCTCGTCACAAGCGGTCGCGGCAGAGCGATTGGCAAGATTCGGCTCAAAAGTAGAATTTGCAAAGCTGTCGGATCTTAAGAGTATTCCGGTCGGAATAATCTTTTCCAATGAACTTCTGGACGCATTTCCCGTCCACCGGGTGAAGCTGGCCGATGGCGAACTGGTCGAGTTCTTTGTCAAAGTCAACGCAGCCGGCCAATTTGCTTGGAGCATTCAGGAACCCTCAACGCCTAAGCTCCAAAGCTATTTTGCCGGCGCCGGAATTTGTTTGGCTGAGGAACAGATTGCTGAAGTAAACCTGGAAGCCAGAAATTGGATTCGTTCAGCAGTTGAGTTACTGGAACGAGGGTATGTGATTTCTGTCGATTATGGCGCTGAGGCCGAGGGACTATTTTCCGCGACGGATCGTCCCCATGGAACGCTGCGCAGTTTTCACAATCATCAACTCGTTAACGACGTGCTTGGTAATCCCGGCGAACAAGACATGACTAGTTCAGTCAATTGGTCTGACGTGATCAATGCCGGCGAGTCGGCTGGTCTTAAGACGATTGTCTTTGAACGTCAGGATCAGTTTCTCATGCGCGAAGGCCTACTGGAGGAATTGGAGCTAAGGGTGAGCGAAGCTGCTGGGGAAGCAGAGAAGCTGCGTTTAAGAACTAGTGCACGTGAGATGATTTTGCCTGGCGGGATGGCGGCAGATTTTCAGGTGCTCGTTCAGGAAAAGTCCTGACGTGTTTCGTGTTGCCTGTTAACGAGCCCAAGAACGATCCACGAATTCACACTAAGCGACACGAAAACATGTTCGTGTAGTTCGTGTTAGTTAGTGGATCGCTTTTGAGGTTCAGCAACAGCGGTGAGAATCGAGTATGATCGTGCCCAGCTCCATTCGTTAACATAGACTTTGTTACTGTAATCCAGCAAAATTTTTACGACC
>DASSCX010000260.1:0-4476 GCA_035697425.1 Pyrinomonadaceae bacterium
ATTGGATTGCTGGTTACCAGCCTCAACCTGATGCCGGTGGGCCAACTTGACGGTGGCCATGGAACCTTCGCCGTATTGGGACCGCAGTTGCATCGCAAGATTGGACGCGTTGCCCTGGTTACAACTGCAGCAATCGCGGTGCTGGGTTTTATTTGGTATGGCAGTCCTAGTGGGTTGCTTTACACGGTCCTACTCGCGGTCATGTTGCGGGTAAAGCATCCTTCACCGGAGCGCATGGAACCGCTGGGCACCGGGCGCATAATGGTAGCCGTGATCACGTTGCTGGTGTTTGCACTTTCCTTCTGGCCGTTTCCAATCATGATTGTTTAAAGCAAAAGCCCACCGGAAAACCGGTGCGCTTGCTTGAATCGAATCTGGCCAAATTTAGGTTGTGGCTGCGGCCGGCAATAGCCCTTTGATTTCCCTCACCATCTTCTCAACGTCCTTCTGGTCCGCCAGCGCAATCATGAAAAACTTGTAACCCTCGTGGAAGCAAATGGCGCCGTTCGCAAATAACCAGATGCCTCCAAGAAACGGGTTGCCGCCTACCAGCCAACTGATCGGCGCACCCGCGATTCCGGCCGGCTGTACAATCTGCGCCCACATTACCGCGCCGGCTGCGCAGCTAAATGCTCCCAGCAATGGTGCGCCAACGTACTTCGTGATGTTCCGCTCGAATTCCACCCGTTCACGTTCGGCATCAGTCAGCTTGCCTTCGGCAATAAGCGCCTCTTTCTTTTTCAAGTACTCGTCAAATGTTTCGCTGAGTTTACGAACGCCAAAGATCGGCAACGCTGAATGAGTCAGCCAGTGTGGGTGCGCTCCCAGCAGTACGACATCAAGTCCTGGCAACGCCGCACCAGCGCGGACACCCATGACAAGTGAAACTGAAACCAGCGCTGCCTTGCCCGGATTGTCCTTTATCCATTCCCTGGCTTTCAGAAGGCCGGCCGTAGCTGCTGACGATGCGCGCGTGATTTTCGCTCCTGTGTCATAAACCTGCGACGCGCGATCGTAGTAACCCCTGGCATCGTCGAAAACTTCTCCCGCCTTCTTCCCCGCATCACCCGCGACATCCCGCAGCACGTCACCGGCTTTCCTGGCGCCACGCACAGCCTCATTAGCAGCGCGCTTTGCCGCGTCGTTCACTTCGCCGGTTTCGGACAGGCGCTCAGCTTCCGTTCGCAGTTTCTCGGCGCCGGACGAAAACGTCTGGGCGCCACGTTTGGCGGCTTCGCCGGCTGCCCGGGTCCCTTCGTCAACCAAATCCGAAATTGCGAATTTCTGATCCAACTCGCGCGCTTTGCGGCGCACGGTTTTTTGCCATTCGTCCAATGTCTCTTTGTAGTCAGCCATTACGTCACACACCCATTGAAAACAAGAGTTTTGCCCTCTTTACCTTACGTTATCGCCGAGCCTGGGGTTCGATCGATTGGGCCTATTTTATGGGCCGTAATCTTGCGCGTCCAGAGGGTTCATGTTAGAGTTCGGCCAATCAGTCGTTGTCCCATGTGGTACGGCTCGCCTTTTTCGAGACTGCAACATACTGATACTTCCAATACCTCGGGCAGGTTCACCAGGGAAATCCTTACGTTATCAGACACCTAACCACGGTTAGCCCGGTCTTCCACAATATTGATCGTTCATTTCTAGTTAGCGTACATGACTGACCCCGATAACAAACCGAACCGCCGCAGGCGTAATCTGACTACGGAAGAGCGCGCCGCCATGTTGATGCAACTGGAGTTTAGCTCGCGACTCAGCAGAGAGTTGGTGGGGCGTATTGCCGCATCCTCAACGGTCGTAGAAGCGCGCCGTCGCCGGTTCATTTATCGCGCAGGCGAGCAAGCCGACGCGTTGTATGCAATCGTTAAAGGCCGTATCAAGCTTTGCCGCATCGAGCCGCACACAGATCGAGAAGCAGTGATCGATATTCTGCCGCAGGGTTCTTTGTTTGGTGATTCTGCACTTTATTCAACAGCCGGGCGCCGGGAAAATTGCGCCGTGGCTTATGAGACATGCGTGCTTTTGAAGATTCCGGCGGACGTATTCAAGTCTGCGCTGGAAGAAGATCCGGGGCTCCACAATTACACTTTGCGCTTGATCGGCCAACGGCTGGAACGGGCCGAACAGCGCCTCGCTGATTTCGCATTGAACGCTATACCCGCGCGTCTCGATCGATTATTAGCAGACTTTTCGCACCGCTATGGTGTGCGGGAATCAGAGGGTGTCTTGATCGACATACCACTGCCACACAGGGAGATTGCCTCAATTGTCGGCTCCACCCGAGAGAGCGTAACTGTGCGGTTGAACGCGATGCGGCGCGAGGGTACGATCGAGTTTGTAAATAGACGGATTTTGGTGAAGCGTCCCGAGTGGTTGCTTCCGCCGGCGACGGACGCGCCCTTGGCGAACTAGATTATCTGCAATGAAGTGTGCTACCTGCGGGAAGAAGGTCGATTGGAAAGATAATCCAAGTCGGCCTTTTTGTTCGGAACGATGCAAGTTGGTGGATCTTGGGAAATGGGTGAACGAGGAATACCGCGTACCGGGTCGCGAAGTGCCTAATGATGATATCGGCTCAAGTGAGGGTGAGCACGATAACTTGAACGAAACAAAACGCGAGGTTTCGTAATTCGAGTTATTCATAACCCGGGGAGCGTGGTTCTCACCTACCTAGAAATCGACCTACGAATAACACGAAACAGACGAACGTTAGACCGCCACAATCGCAATCTTCTGCTTGTCCGCAAACGCGATCATCTCCTCACGATCGAACATCAGCGTCTTGCGAGCAGAGATGCAGAGGCAGGTTGCGCCTGCTCCCACCATCGTTTCCAAAGTCGGCACACCCACTACCGGAACATCAAACCTCATGTCCTGGTTCGGCTTTGACAGTTTCAGCACCGTTAGCGGTCCACGACTCAAAACTGCCGGTTTAGCAGCGCCCTGCTGACCCCGCATAAGCTCACCGGCCCGGCGGATAGTGGCGTCGGTGCCTTCCATCGCCTCAATCGCAACGCATGCTTTGCCTCTGACCACAATGGTCTGGCCCAGATCGAGCGTGGCAATATCGCGAGCAACCTCTAACCCGTAATCAATATCGGCCAGTTCAGCGGCGCTGGGCTCGCGGCGAGTTAGCGGTCCGGCTGAAGGCAGGTTCTCCTGCAGGAAAAAAGTCGAATCGATCAATTCAATTCCTTCACGCTCGAGTTCATCGGCGATTCCACCAATTAATGAATCCGTGTTACGACGCGGGAGCTTTAAAAGCATCTTCAACATGCGGGCGTCCGGAATCGCGGCCCTGCTGAATATTTGTACGTGTCTGACCTGGCCCGCCATGATCGCTTTCTCGACGCCTTCGGCTTTAAAGAACCGGATCAGCTTGCCTAGTTGGCCGACGCCAATCCACATCAACTTATCGACACGATGCTCGATGTCAGCGTCCGTTTCTTCCTTAATCGCGGCCACTGACAGCGAAACGCCGGCCCGCCGCGCTCCTTCGACAACCATGAAAGGAAAGCGGCCGTTGCCGGCAATTAATCCGTAACGCATTGCTGTGGAGGGATGAGGGCTGAGGGCTGAGGGCTGAATAAGATCTGATGCATCGTTACGGGTATGGCCATCATCCCTCATCCCTCAGCCCTCATCCCTTACTTAATGACCCCCCGGCGGGAAGCTTCAATAAACTGCACGAGCGTATCAACCTCCGGCGAGTCCTGAATCTCTTCACGAATCTTTTCCAACGCCTGAGAGGTATTTAACTTGGAAGCAAGCAGCAGGTGGAAGGCGCGGTGTAACGCTTTGATCGCGTCACGCGAGTGTCCCCGGCGTTTCAAGCCGGTGGTGTTCAAACCGTAACAGCGCGCATGGTTTCCTACGGTTAACGCGTACGGCAAAGCGTCTTTGACCACTACCGAGTAGCCTCCGATGTAGGCTTCTTTCCCGACGCGACAAAACTGGTGCACGCCCGAGTAGGCGCCCACGTTAGCGTTGTCTTCAATGATCACATGTCCCGCGAGGGTGGCCGCATTGGCCATAATCACGCCGTTCCCGAGTACACAGTCATGCGCCACATGGGCTTGGGCCATTAGCAAGCAGTCGTCACCGATCTGCGTCAACATTCCTCCGCCTTTAGTTCCGCGGTGAATAGTCACGAATTCACGGATCATGTTGCGACGGCCGATGCGCGTGACCGATGGTTCTCCCGAGTACTTCAAATCCTGAGGCGCCAAGCCGATTGATACGAACGGAAAGACGCGCGTGCCTTCGCCTATGAATGTGTGCCCGTCAACTACACAATGCGAATCCAGTTGCACCTCATCCTCGAGTTCGACCTCGTCTCCGATGATTGAGTACGGACCGATTTGACAGTTGTTGCCAATCCGCGCACGCGGGCTGACAACGGCGGTAGGGTGAATTGTGGAGGATTTCGTGGCGACGACCATAAACGGCTCTGATGAATATTTGAATTAG
>DASSCX010000261.1:0-8259 GCA_035697425.1 Pyrinomonadaceae bacterium
AAAACAGTTGATCAAGTTGTTTCCAGCGTTCAGGTTTCATTTGCTCAAACTGTTGCAGAGCCGGCCTTATCCATGCTCCAGTCGCACTTGACGGCCTAGGCACCAAACAAATGTTGAGACCTCACCCCCATGAAGTGGTCAGCAGGTTGCCTGCGACAAGCTAGACGATGTCTACTGCGGATGATGAAGACTGCGGTCTTTTCAACAACTCTCGTCGAAATTGTCAGCCGGAAAATGAAACGGACATTATTCGATTACAATGTCTGATCCTCTAAATCTCGCAAAGCTCATACCACTCAAGTTCCTTTGATTTCCTTGTATTTTCAGTCAGCGGATGGGGAATCTGGTTACGGAGCAGTGGAGAATTGCGCAGGCAAGCTTTTAAGCAAAAAAAGAGGGGTGCGTTGCCCGTTTGTTGGCAAACTCTGAATGGCTTCCTACCGCTCCACCCAGCCAACAACTCAGCTGCTGAAGGGCGGCTATCCTTCAAAGAAGCAGAGGGTCTGGAGAGAGCTAATCTCGATCAAGCAAGATGTTTTCTTGACGTTGAGTAGCGTTGCGCTTGGTCCAGTTTCTCCCGCAGTTGTCTCGCAGTTCTTTACAAACTGAGCACTTCAAGCACAATATGCGACGTATGATCATGCGTTTTCGTTAGGCTTTTCGTAACTATTGATAACAAAAGGCTCGTGAATCTGACTCCCAAGCGGAAGGTCGCGCGTTGGAATCGCGCCGGGGGCACCACATCAATTTGGCCTTGGGATTTGGGTCTTTGGACTTTGACTTCTTTGAACTTAGTGCTTTGAACTTGGAACTTTGTTCTCGTGATGCTGCTTGAACGGTAATTTCTAATCAAGACTCGGGACGAGAGCAAAGTATAAAAAACCAAGTTCAAAGAACAAACAAAGACCAAAGTCCCAAGACCAAAGTCCGTTTACGTTGTAGACATCTTAAGCGCCCGTCTCGGCCACTAAGACGATCATGAAACGAATCCTCCTTGTTCTTGCCTTCCTTGTGCTCTACATCCTGCACCAGGATTTTTGGTTCTGGCGCACGGCGCATCCAATGGTGTTTGGCTTCGTGCCCATCGGCCTCTTCTATCAAGCATGCTTCTCGGTTGCCGCCGCACTCTTGATGTGGCTGCTGGTGAAGTTTGCCTGGCCCAGTCATCTCGAGCGTGAGGTCGAAGCTCAAGAACATCAGGAGGACGCCCCCTAGTGATTCCTGCAATCGTTGTCTTTCTCTATCTTGCCGCCGTTCTCTACATCGGAATCTTCGCCTTCCGCAAAGCTAAGGGCAAAGAAAAGGCTGAGGACTACTTTTTGGCGAGTCGCTCGCTCGGCCCTTTTGTTTTTCTCTTCTCCCTCTTCGGCACAAACATGACGGCCTTTGCGATCCTGGGATCGTCGGGCCATGCCTTTTCCAACGGCATCGTTACCTTCGGACTGATGGCCTCCTCATCCGGGCTAATTATCCCCCTCTCGATCTTTTTGATTGGCACGCGCGTTTGGGCCCTCGGAAAGAAGCACGGATTTATGACTCCCGTGCAGATGTTTCGCGACCGCTGGGAGTGCGGCCACATCGGCACAGTGATCTTTGTCGTCCAAGCGGTGCTGCTCGTTCCCTACATCATTATCGGGATCATGGGCGGAGGCACGACGCTTTATGCAATCAGCGGCGGCGTGGTGCCGTTCTGGTTTGGCGGCGCGATTGTGGCGATGGTGGTGATGAGCTACGTCTTCTTTGGTGGCATGCGCGGCACGGCCTGGGTCAACACCTTCCAGACAGTTTTGTTTCTCTTGTTCGGTGCCGTCGCGCTGATAGTGATTGGAACCGGCATGGGGGGCTTTCGTAATGCCGCGCAGTCGATGCTTTCCGCTCCCGCCTTTGCTCCCCTAATGACGCGCGAGCGCATCTCGCCGCTCTATTTCTTCAGCTACACTTTCATCCCGCTTTCTGCGATCGCCTTTCCGCATATCCTGATTTTCTGTTTAACCGCGCGCAAGATGGGGCAGTTTAAGAAGACCGTAATCTTCTATCCCATTTGCATCCTGGCGATCTGGTTGCCGTGTGTGTTTCTCGGCGTGATGGCGAACCGCGTTTCCGATGTGCCGGAGATTCGCGCGAAGCAGGAAGCGCGGCGCGTGTTGGCGACGCAGGGAAAAACCATGGCGCCCGAACAGCGCGACGAGTTACGGGAACAAGCAGCCGGCGATGATGTGATCATGCTGCTGTTGAAACGTTATGCGCCGCTTTGGTTGGCAGGATTGCTGGGTGCCGGAATTATGGCAGCCGTAATGGCGAGTGACTCGCAGATACTCGCCCTCTCGACTATGTTCACGGAGGACGTGTTCGCCTTCTATGGAGGTAAACGCAGATTCGGAGAACGAGTGCAGGTGCAGACAGGTCGCATCTTTATTGTCCTGATTACGCTGTTTGCCTACGCGGTAGCGTTGCGTGCGCCGGAAACGATTTTTGAGCTCGCGATCCAGTACGCGTTTTCCGGATTTGCAGCCTTATCGCCGCTTCTGATTGCTGCCTTGTTCTGGAAGGGAAGTACGAAGTGGGGCGCGCTCGCGTCCACGGTTTTTGTCGCTCTGGCTGTTGTCCTGGTGGCGATCTTTCAGCATGCGGTACCAGCGCCGGCTCCGGGACCGGCGATAGTTGCCTGGGCGCCTGGTGGTTTCGAAGTGCTGACAAGAACCCCGGGTGGAACAGCAGTATGCGGTTTCATGCCGGTGGTGCCGATGGTGATCATCTCGGCGTTATTGATGATTGTGTTTTCGATCTCAACCAGGAAACCGGAGTCAGCTACCATCCGGAAGTATTTTCCGAATTGAACGATCGGTTTAGATAGTTTAGAAGACGAACCACAAAAACACACGAAGCATCACGAAACGACTAATACCTTTTCGTGCTACTTCGTGTGAATTCGTGGTTAGTTTTTTCAGTGCGACCGTGCCGGGTCAGCCGAAACAATAAAGCTTCCCATCCTGAGCGCCGATCACGATGCGGCCGCGGCCGATTGCCGGCGAGGCCGAGAGTGGCGCGCCGGTATTGAACTCCCAAAGCAAAGCGCCGCTGCTTAAGTTCAGCACATAAAACCTGCCGTCATTTGATCCAACAAATACTCTGCCGCCAGCGATCGCGGGTGACGACTCAACCCGCGCTTTAGTAGCAAAAGTCCACGCAGCCTTTCCGTCTGGAGTTAGTCCGTGAACAAACTTGTCGCGACCGCCGACTACGATGCGATCGTTCGTGACAGCCGCCGACGAGTAAAACGGAAACTTTCGTTGCGGATGTTGGTAGCGCCAGCCGACGCGACGAGCGGTGAGATCGACGGACAATACCTCGTTATCGAATGTTCCGTAATAAGCAAAATTTCCGCGTAGCGCGGGAGAAGCGCCGGTGTAAGCATCCGATGAGACAGAGAACAATTCGCGTCCATCGGCGATGCGGATCGCCCGAAAGAGCTCATCGCAGCCAGCGATAAAGGCAACGCCACCGGAAACACTGGGTGTCGCGTGCACGGGTCCGTTGGTTCTTACTTTCCATAACAGCGAACCGTTGCGAGTCGAGACACAATAAAGGTGCTGATCGTACGAGCCAATCAGGACGCGATCGCCGACTACGACTGGCGACGACTTAATCTCATTGCCGGCTTTGAACGCCCAAATCTTTTTGCCGTCGCTGGCGTTGACCGCATGCAGCCAGCCTCCCAGATCGCCGACATACACGACGCCGTTACTGTAAGCGGGAGAAGATTCGCCGATTGGTGAATCGATCGTGTACTTCCAATAAACTGCGCCGTTGTCCAGACTGAGTGCGGTCAGTTCGCCTTTTTGCGAGCCTACGAAGACAGTACCACCAACAATCGCCGCGGAAGATTCGATCGAATCCCCCGCGTCATAAGTCCAGATCTGTTTGAGACTGTTAGGCACATTGGCGAGCGAGACGCCGGTGAGATTTTGATTTCCGCGAAACTGCGACCAGTTTTCGGCCGGCGTGTCCTGCGCGCGCACGGGAAAGGACAGCAGTAGACAGGAGACAGTAGAAAGTAGGAAGCAGACGGCAGTCGGCAGGCAAGCAGCCGAAACAGCCCGTGAATTGTCGAAGTAGTTTTTCATTCCAAAACAATTAGTGTTGCTTCGTGTGATTTAGTGGTTCATTTCCCATTCGGAACTCAGGACGATCCACGAAGGCTCACGAAATAACACGAAACACTGAACTCGAAACTCGAAACCTAAAACTCGAAACCTGAAACCTGAAACCCGACTGTCACCACGCCGCTTGATAAATTTCAAACGCTCCGCTGCCATCGAATGGTCGCGGATTAAAACGTCCGGTCCATTGTGTAGCCGCTTCATCAGCGAGGGAACGCAGGTCAGCATGCTGAATACCGCTGGACGACAAATTCGTTTTTAGTCCGCCGGCCGTCGCGAGTTGTTCCAGACGATGCGCGAGCGCTTCCACTGCTTGGTAACCTTCCACGCCCCCTTGTTTTGCTTCCGGCCGCCGGCTCGCTAGTTCTAGTAAACTGGCATAGCGATCCGCAACTACATTAGCGTTCCAGCGCACGACGGTTGGCAACAACATCGCGAGGGCCACGCCATGCACGGTTCCGTAGCGCGCCGTCAGTAAATTTGCGCAAGCATGCGTCGCCCCGAGCATCGAATTCTCAATGGCAATGCCGGCGTAGCATGCGCCTAATTGCATTGCTGCTCGCGCTTTGAGATTTTTCGGATCGCGAAAGAGAGTTTCGTAATTTGACTCGAGCAAGCGCCACGCTTCCCCGGAAAACAATTCGGAAAACGGCGTACGACTGGTTGAGACGTATGTTTCTACCGCATGAGCGAGCGCGTCGAAGCCAGACGCGGCTGTCACAGGCTGGGGTTGCGAAAGGGTCAGCTGCGGATCGAGGATCGCCAGGCGAAACGCCGCTTGCTTATCACCGCAGGCCATCTTGAGGTGACTCTTAGCGTCGGAAATTACGGCATAACTTTGTACTTCGCTGCCGGTGCCTGAGGTTGTGGGGATTCCGATCATCGGCAGCATGGGACGCGTAACCTTGCCATAGCCGACGTAGTCCTGAATCCGACCACCGTTCGTTAATAAGAAATTGATTCCCTTGGCGCAATCGAGCGAACTGCCGCCACCGAGGCCAATGATGGAATCAACTTGTAGATCGGCAGCAAACGAACTGCCGCGCTCGATGGCGTCGGAATCCGGATCGGCGCCGAAATCGTGGAATGAGAACGTTTCAATGTTGAGCTTGTTGAGCAGACTGTTGGCGCGTTCCAGATAACCGACACCAAAGAGATCATGATCAGTGACAATCAACGCGCGCCTGAATCCCAGTTCACGGGCGCGCGTCCCGAGTTGATCGAAAGCGCCGGCACCGCTTACAAGTTGAGTAGTTAACTTGAATTCGAACTGATTCATTCAAAAAGGAACTGAGCAGGCTGGAATCGTTTCCTGTCGGGTAGGCTGCCTCAGGATCTTTGAAGAGAACGCTCAGTCAGGAAGGTGGGCTTGTCCGCGCTTCCTTTAAAAAGCGGCGGCAAGCCGCTCTTCCTGACTGCGCATACCTTGATTCACTTCGCCGACGCAGCGGTTGCTGCCGGAGCCGCAAGCGCGAATAGCTGGTTACGGTTCGTGATGTACAACGTGCCGTTCGCCGGCACAGCTGTCGAGTACACGGAACTCCCCATGTTGATCTCGGCGATTACTTTCTTGGTCTTACCTTCCTGCATGATCAAGACGTCACCGTCTTCGTCGCCAAGATAAATCTTTCCATCAATCAACATCGGCGAACCCCAGATGGCCGCGAACAGATCGTGGGTCCAAAAGGGTTTCCCAGTTTTCGCATCAAGCGCGTGCAGAAAACCGCTGAAGTCGGCCTGATAAACGACTCCGTCCTTAATCGCTGGCGTGGAAATCGAACGGCGAATCTTGTCGTAATGCCAGATCATTCCGGTCTGGGTTATGTCACCGCGCTTCGTCGCGTCGATGCAGTACATGTGACCCACGCCTTCGCCGTGTTCCGGATCCTGGCCATTGGCGATGTAGACCTTTTCTTCGTAAACCACTGGCGTGCTGATCACCTCGTTGCGCGTTTTGGGCCAAACTGAATCTTTCGGATTCAGATCAAACTCCCAAAGCTTCTTACCGCTGAGGGCTTCGTAGCCTCGAATCCAGCCATCACCCTGACCATGAATAACCTGCACGACGCCCCCGATCGTTCCTACCGTAGGCGAACTCCATTGGCCGTGAAGGATGCGATCATTTACTGAGTTGTCTTCCCAAACGAGTTTGCCCGTCTTCTTGTTGATAGCCACGATCGCCGGCGCTTTCGGCGAGGGCACGTTCACATGACTTTCGTCCTGACCATTGGAAGTACTGATAAAGATGAGATCGCCATAGGAAACGGGGGAGGAGTTTGCGAGGTTATGCGGGAGGGAGCCCACCTCTTCGATCATGTCGAAACGCCAGACGACGTCGCCATTCGTTTCCCCAGTCAGCTTTTCATCGGTGACCGGCCCATCGTTTTCCTTGTCGCGAAAGCCCTGCGTATCGAGACACATTAATTCGGCGCGATTGGAAACGTAATAAACGCGATCACCTTCTACGAGAGGAGAAGAGGCAACACCCTGGTAGGGCCAGTCGTTAACGCGGCCCGCGGCCAGCTTGTCATGCACCATCTGCCACATGAATTGGCCATCGGTTTCGCGGAAGGCCATTAGCACTCCTTTATCGCCGGTAATCTTGGGGTCGCGCAGGCCCTCGTTATTTGTGCCGAGGAAAACCATGCCGCCGGAGACGACGGCATTACCGTAAGTTTGCGAGCCTAACTGCGCCACCCACTTCACATTCTTTTTGGCTTTCACGTCCCAGTCGATCGGTAGACCTTTCATAGTGGAGATCATGTTGCGATCGGGCGTACCACCCCACATTGGCCAATCGCTCCCGCCCGGATCCGAGGCATTTGCAGTCGGCAGCAGGAAGACGCCGGCTAGCAGAATGCTGGCTGCGATAAATAGGGTTGAAGTGTTGATCCTGTTCCTTATGATTGCTCTCCGTGAGTTCTTAACTTTCATTTATGTTCTCCGGTCTCTAAAAGTAATGCTATTCGTGCCTGTATTTGGTGTAGTTTCGTGTCATTACGTGAGCGTGTTTACTGCGTCCTGAAATCCACGAACTCACACGAAACAACACGAATAACACTTTCAGTTACTACCAGCTGACAAGTAAAACTGCCTACTGCCTTCCGACTCCTGACTCCTGACTACTTGTTCGCATACACCTTGAGGTTATCAAAATAGACTTCCGCCAGGGCGTTGCCAAAAATTCCCGGGGCACCCTGCTTGTTGGGAATCGGATCGACGCGCTCGATCATCCAGGCAGCCGGCTCCGCTTCAGCGGCTGGCCAAACTTTGCCGCGCGCGCGCACTTTTCCGTCCGGTAGATTCTCAACCTGTAACTTCATGCGATACCAGGTGTCGGGTTTCCAGGCGAATGGCATTGACACTGTCCGGCCCGTTTCTGGTTGCCAGGGTTCGATGTGCAGCGCCTGACTGTTGCCGTAGAGAGTCAGAACGTAACGCTGCGCTATCACTCCTGCATCGCCCTGTTGCCGGCGCTTTTGGGTGGCGCTGACATCAGCTTCGATGGTGTAGTTTGCGAAATCCGATGGCCCGAAGTAAGCACGAGCGCGACTAAGCAATGAAGAGCCTTCCGTGGTTTTGACGAGCACTTTAGCGCCGTTGACCTCACGCACGACGAACTTGCCCGTAGTATTGACCCAACTCAGCGGAAGCGCATTGACCGCGACACCGTCAAAATTCTCGGTCCACGGCAGCGGTGGAAACACACGCACACTTGCCGTCCCTGATACGCTGCCTACTGTTGCTTTAACTAAGCCGCCTTGAACTATTGCATCGCCAGCTACCGTTAATTGCCCATTGGCGATCGACCCTTGAAGTTTGTCGAGCGACCACGCTGCCGCGGGCTCTTCGCGAATAAACACTCCGCGCTCATCAAACAAACGCACGCGAAAGTTTGCCTTACTGCCCGATTTTAGAATCAACTCAGTAGGAACCACTTGCACGTGGGCAACTGTCGCAGATGCCGGCGCAGTTTCAAGCGGCGTGTTAGCAGGCCCGACTTGTTGAGCAGTCTTTTTGCCGATTGCGTACAGGTTCGAATCGCTAACAACGAAGACGCGCCCATTGGAAACAGCGACGGAGCCAATGATTGCTTCCG
>DASSCX010000262.1:0-6454 GCA_035697425.1 Pyrinomonadaceae bacterium
GAAAAGTACCGAGAGCAATGTAACCACGAGCACGGTTAGCCAGGCGGCAATATTGTAGAGAGGGCCGTTAACACGGGTCCCCATCAGTTCCTTGTCGTTGATAAGGCGCAACACGGCAAACAGAATCACAGGCAGTAGCAAGCCGTTTATCACCTGTGTGACCAGTAACACTTTAATGAGTGGCAAATTGGGTAGCACTGCAATAGCAGCCCCAACCGCCACCAGAAAGGTAAAAATCCCCAGGAAAATGGGCGCTTCTCGGAAACTTCGCGAAACGCCTTTTTCAAAGCCTAAAGCTTCGCTCACCGAATATGCGGTGGCTAAGGGCAGCACGCCGGCCGCCAACATGGATGCGCCTAAGAGACCCACCGCGAATAGCGCCTCAGCGTAGTTACCTGCCAGAGGTTGCAGAGCGCTCGCAGCATCCGCGGCGCTGGAGACTTGAATGCCTTTTCGGTTAAGTGTTGCGGCTGTAGAAAGCACGATGAAGAATACAATCAGCACAGCAAAGACGGTTCCTACCCAAACATCAATTCGTGTCCGCCGGTAGTTTTCAATAGTGACCCCTTTCTCGACGACTGAGGATTGAATGTAGACCTGCATGTAGGGCGAGATCGTGGTCCCGACGACGGCGACGAGGGTAAACAAATAAGCGCTGTCAAAACTGAAACTGGGTCGCAGCAGTCCTGACGCAACTTTCGTCCAATCCGGATGTGCGAGAAAAGCTGAGGCGATGTAACCAAGGAAGACCAGTGCCATTAGCAGAAACACACGCTCGACGCGCTGGTACGAGCCCTTGACCACTAGCCACCAGATGCTGACTGCTGCGAGTGGCACGGACAAAAATCGCGGTATTCCAAACAACTCGGTCGCTGCTGCTATGCCAACGAACTCCGAAACAGTCACGCCACCATTGGCAATCAGAAGAGCCAGCATCACCAGCGCCGTCCAACGCACACCGAAACGCTCGCGAATCAAGTCGGCGAGTCCTTTGCCAGTGACCGCGCCCATTCGGGCGCACATCTCCTGCACTAGGCCGAGGCTGATTGTGATGGGGATCAGGATCCAAAGAAGTCTATAACCATGATCGGCGCCGACGGATGCGAAGGTGGCAATACCACCGGCGTCGTTACCGGCGTTGGCCGTAATCATCCCCGGCCCGAGGATAGCCAGGTAGGCAAGCAAGCGTTTGCGAGGGGTAACGTTGCGCACACCGCGAGCGCCGCGCCGCAACAAGCGTCGCCCTGCGGCCCTCACCGCTGCTCTTCGGTCCAACACGTGGAGGTTCTCCGTCGTTCATCACGAACAACTCGCGTCCGTCGTGCGCGAGTCTCAGGCAAAGAGTCGCGGCAACCTTTGCCGCCAGTTCTTTGGTAGCAGTAGTTCCATCGCGTCGTCTACGGTGATAATTCCGAGAATGTCACCTGCCGGATCGACGACTGGCAAAGCGAGGAGGTTGTATTCAGCGATTCGACGCGCCACGTCCTTTGCCGGCTCGTTCGGGTGGGCGGACTGAAATTCGGTGCGCATCACCTCGGCGAGCGGCGCCGCCGGATCCGCCAGGATCAGACTACGTAAAGCTATTACCCCGATCAGTTGCCACGAGTCTTCGGCTTCGACGACGTAGAGGTAATAGATCATGTTTGGCGTCTCGGCCATTTCACGCAGCCGCGCCAGCGCGGCGCCAACTGTGAGCTCGCGGGGCAGCGTGACAAACTCCGTGGTCATCAATCCGCCGGCAGTATCGTCTTCATAAGGCAACAGTTCAGCGACGTCAGCCTGTTCTTCGCCTTCCATCAGTCCTAGCAGCTCTTCTGCCTTTTCCTCTGGCAGGTCGCCGAGCACATCAGCGGCTTCGTCTGGTGACATCCATTCCAGAATGTCTGCGGCCCGCTCCTCATCCATGTCGCCGATGATCCGGGCCTGTTGCGCGGCAGCCATTTCCTCGAGCGTTTCGGCGGCGGTTTCATCATCGAGCGACTCGACGACCTCCGACCCGTGGTGATAAGAGAGTGCTTCTGCGAGTCGCGCGATTTCTACCGGATGAAGGCGCGCGAGTTTTCCGCTCGCGGACTTCAATTGCACTGTCGCTTCATCGGTCGCCAAATAGCCGACATCAGACCAGTCAATTACTTCCACTGGCTTGCGGGTGCCCACGAAGCCCGCGGGGGCGAGGCGTCGCCAAAGGCCCTGCAAGCTGACATCGGCGCCGGTTACGCGCCACGCGCCCGCGACTTCTATTAGCTGAACATCGTTCACTCGCACCACACGTTTGCCATCGACATCGATTAGCTGTTTATCGAGTACGTTACGCGCGAGCAACACTTCGCCTTCTCTTCGCTCGAAGGGGCGCAAGTTCAGAACGTCGGAATTTAGTCGCACGCCCGCCTCGCTGATTTCAGTGATGCGCCAGCGAGAGACAAAAAAATCGCGCCGCCGGTAACGCGCAACAATTCCTGTGATCTGTGGGTGATCGTCCTCGCCCAGACGCGTGATGACGTCCTTAACGGTTGCCACACTCTCACCTTCCAGATCGCGAATGGGGCGACCCAATACTTGCGACAGATACAGCATTTACGATTGAACCTGTGGGTCTGATTTACACGTAAATCATAACACCGTTGGGCCTGGGATCTTTGGTCTTAGTTCTTTGATATGGAAAACAATTCTGCCGAGCTTACTGATCCCACAAGAGTGGATCAAAGACCAAAGATCAAAGACCCAAGATCGTTTTCTACTTGGGTGGTTTGCGAAAGTTATACCGGAGCAGAACTCTTAACGGTATCGGTTCACCGTCGCGCATCGCAGGAAAGAAGTGAAGGTTGCGCACCGTTAGGAGCGTCGAATCATCGAGACCGAATCCGGCCCAACGAATGATTTCGGCTCGTGATACTTCACCTGCTGAATCCAAATCGACAAGCACATCGACGGTGGCTTCCGCTTCTGCTTCCGCGGCGGAAGGAGGATAGAGAGGTTGCAGGCGTTTGAACGGACGCGGCAAACGCAGGCCTTGGGCTACCGCGGTCTTCTCGTCATCCGGCGCTACCGCGATTACTGGAATGTTTCGATCTAAAGCTGCCTCGCGAGCCTCGCGCTCAGCGAAAGTCGCATTTGCCATCGCGGCCTCTAGGTTACTTCGGAGTTCTGGCGCGGCGATCGCCTCCAACAATTGTTTCTCGGAAGTGGCTGCGTCAGGTCCACTGAAATTCAAACGTCGCCATCTGGCCAATTGCCCTGTCCGGGAGCTCACAATAAAGATCGAAGCGTATGAGTCGAAATAGATCGGCCCAGTCGAAGGGGATCGCTTTAGAGTCTGCGCATCACCAACAACAAAGAAGTCAGTTCCGATTGCAGCGCCCACCGTGCGTGCTTCGCTGACGAGCATGTTCAGCGACGGTGTGTATCCTGCGCCTGACGCCGCCGCTTGTGCCTGACCCAAATCAGAAATTTGGACCCTGTCTGATGATTCGAACAGTTTCGCTAATGTGTGTGTCGCTTGTACCGCGGTTGAAGAATTGCCAAACGGCAGAATTGCAACGGTCGTTCGCCGGGATTCTGTTTGAGCTAAGACTGTGAGGCTGATTCCCAAAAGGAGCAATACAATAACTACTGTGCGAAACAACATCATCACTTCACGATTGTTTCCAGAGATTTTGGGAAGGTACTCTTAACGCGCGGTTGAACTTACTCGAGGCATTTTCCCAGGCAATGATGGCCGTGAGTTCGACAATCGCATCGTCTTCGTAAAATTGCTTCAATCTTGCGAATAGATCATCCCCTACCTCTCGATCACTAAGCGTGATGGCGTCAGCGTATTCAAGGGCGATACGTTCGGCTGGATCGTAGTGAGTGCTCGATGCGTAATCAGGCAGGGCCTCGATTTTTTCCCTCGCGATTCCCAGGTCACTGCCCACGGCAGCGTTAAGGTCCTGTCAAAACTCGCAGCCGTTCAGTGCCGCGACGCGTCTATTTAGTAAGGCCTGAAGCCGAGCATCAATCAATCCTGAGGCTTCGATACCGGTCCACATGCCGCGCACGCCGCGAAAAATCGAGGGACGACGGGCATAAAGCAGATGGTTGCGGAGGGGTGCGCCCCAGGTTCTGGTTTGAGCGGCAAGGACATCTCTCGCGTAACGATCAACTTTGTCTGGCTCCACTTCAGCGATTCTCGCCATGCTATTCTCCAACAGCGTGCACTTGATTGGCGCGGTCAGCGCCCGCGGAGCTTCGATGATAAAGCGCATAGACATCTTGCTTCACCTCGGCGGGAAAGCAGACTCGATGTAACTCATAACCCCGCTGTAGCCCTCGCACCACGTCGCTTACTTCACTAATTTCCCTGATAAGCGGCCGTGCGTACCCGTCCTCTACATAGATGCGCGACTTCGGTTCTGCGCCCGCGACCGTGTAGTAGTTGTAGTAAGGAACATCGCTGGCACGGTCCTCGATGAAATAGTATTCCGGGTCAAATCCTGCCTGTTTGACGCAGGCACGCGCGGCCGCAAGAAAAGTCACTTGTTCTGCGGAATTCATGTCGAGATCGACGGCCTTAAAGAGCCGCCGGCCGGTAAAGCGCTCGCTCAGGTCCTTCAAAATCGGATCTTTAGAACGTTGCCATTGCTTGATATGAAACAAGACATCGGAGTCGTCTATTTCGAGATGTTCCTCGATCGTCAACTTCTCTTTGCGTAATACTTTTTCAAAAGCTGTCTCGGGAGCATGCCAAACCGATTCCCCAGCTTCTAACAGCGCGAGTGCTCGGCGCAGAATTGAACGAAGCACCGCTTCTGCCGAACGCAAACTGCGATGAAAATAAACCTGCCTGAACATGTAGTACCGAGCCTGTAGATATTCTTCCACTGCATACAATCCACGCGCGGCCACATAGATCCGATCGCCCTCTTCGTCGATCGCGAGGGCATTGATGATCCACTCAAGATCGTAGATGCCATACTTCGCACCCGTCATCAGTGAATCGCGCAAGAGATAATCCATGCGATCAACATCGAGCTGCGATGAGACCAGCTGCGCGAGGGCCGCAGGCTTAAACTTGCCCTCGATAATCGCTGCAACTTTCTCTGGCAACTCCGGCGAGTGTGCTCTTAGTAACCGCCCTATTTCGGTCCGGTCACTGAGAACAACCTGGACGGTCCATGCTTCGTGATGAAATCCGAGGACCTTTTCCATCACACGAGAAAAAGAGCCATGGCCCACATCGTGGAGTAATGATGCGGCGCGCGCCGCGGTGCGATCACCGGGTTGAATGTTGTGTTGCTCGCCGAGACGATCGAGCACACGGGTCATCAAGTGAAATGCGCCGAGCGAGTGAGTGAAACGCGAGTGCTCAGCTCCCTGATAAGTGTAAAGACCGAGGCCCAGTTGCTTGATGCGCCTGAGCCGCTGAAACTCAGGCGCGTCGATTAAGCGCATCATTAGCGCGCCTTCGTCTGAATCAGTGCGAAGGCGAATGATGTTGTGAACAGGATCGCGATAGATGCGTTCGGACAAGATGAGTTCTTATCGATGTTGGTGAACCGCTTCTAGCAGAGTCTATCACGCTGATGTAAGCACGGCACTCAGCTATCAAAGGCAACACCTCGCAAATCTCCAGTAGATCAAAACCGCTTCATGAAGATCCCAGTTAATCCCACTCTCGACTTGATTGCGAGGCCCGCGGCCGGGTTCTTAACTCGGCGCGCGGGGCGGAAAAGCTGCCAGTTCCAAGCTCTCTTGCCCGGCCTAGATTTATGGATACTTCCCAATTTTTTGGATTTACTCGAGCCCTGAAAACCCCCAAAAACCACCTAAGTCGCTGATCTTAGGTGCGAATCCCCAGATGGGGGGAGTGGGCATGGGAATTGCGAAAAGCCCAACAGACGAACTTTCGTTCTGCCTCTGGCATTTTCCCTAGTGAGTGCTTTTTGGCTAATTGAAGACAACCTTAAACAGGAGAAAGAGAATGAGAACTTTTAAACTTGTGCTCTTTACATTGGTACTTGTCTTAGGCCTTACCGGAATTAGTTTCGGTCAGGAAACGACAGGTACCATTGAAGGCACGGTCAAGGATCCCTCGGGCGCTGTTGTGCCGGGTGTTTCCGTGACAGTTACCGGCACCGGTTATTCACGAACGGTGACAACGGACGACGCCGGATTCTTTAGAGTCCAGAACGTTCCCCCCGGTGTCTACTCGGTAACGACCGCGGCGACTTCGGGCTTCGGTGGTTCGACCAGCAGCAACGTTGAGGTAGTGCTCGGAAAGACCACTCCGCTCGCAATTTCGCTGCAAGCCGGTGGCGTCGAGACATCAGTAGATGTCACGACGGGCAACGAGCTGACGATCGACCCCACAGACAATAAGATTCAGACGAACATCACAGCCAGAACTGCTGAGCTGCTGCCGAAAGGCCAGGGCTTCGCCAGTTTGCTGAAGATTGCTCCGTCAACCCGTCCCGAG
>DASSCX010000263.1:0-2233 GCA_035697425.1 Pyrinomonadaceae bacterium
TCGACCCAAGGCTCAATGGGATTCAGAAATGCGCGGAGGAAGATTTTCCAGCTCGTGTTGCAGCCGCTCGCCAAGTTTGACAACCGTTTGCTCGTCGAAAAGTAACGCGGGCCAGGTGTAAACCTGTTCCTCCTCCAAAACATTGTGAGCCTCGAGCCGTTTTCTAATCGCAGTTAAGCGTTTCCGGAACCCTTCGCTATGTTTTTCGGCGGGCTCCGCACCCACCTGAATCTTGCGCGCCGTCTTCATCATGCTCGCAAGTTCCTTCATGAAGAAGTCGTGATCGGATCGCAGTTGCAAGAGAATGTTATGGGCGTCTTCGGATGTCGGTAACTTTCCCTTCCCTGAGAACAGCGACGCGGCAGCGTTAGCGAGAGCGGGAAACAGATGCAAATTCTCGGCGCGAATGTGAACCGCGAGGCGCGCCCAAAACAGGTCGAGCAGTTCGAACGCATGAGGAATGTTCTGCGCTGCTAACTCGCTATCAAGTTCAGCCAGCAACTTCCCCAGAGAGTCGTGGTCGTCTTCCAGCAGGCCTTCTACCGGGTCTCTCATCGTCTCAAGTACCCGGAGCTGGTGTAATGGCGCGAGGCCGGGCGCCACCAAAAAATAAGTGTGAGAGTAACAACGAAGCAAATCCCTGAAGCGACGATCAGTGGCAACAAGGCTGACAGGCGGCGGGCGAGCGCGGCTTCTACTGTCGCCGCGAGAATCCAAAGCTGCGCGACGTTTATCATGATCAGCAATATCAAGCGCGCTTGTGCCACAGCAGTGCGACCCCGACCGGCATGACCGTGGGTGGTGCGTGAACCATTTGGATTTGCGATTTGATTCTTCATCACTTTTTCAAGGGGCGCGATCGCTACCGCTCCCGGTTCTGACATTACTTCGAGTTACCCGGTCGCTATTGCTCCCGTTGCTGACGCCGCATTAGATCAATCTCTCACCGCTGCTCGCAATTCTACCGGTGGCCCACACCTCGCCGTTGCCGCGAACTTCAACGCTCACCGCGTCGAGCGGCCGGGGTGGCGGACCGTATAACACGTCGCCATTTTGAGCATTGAATGCACCCTCATGGCAGGGGCATTCCAGCCTCTGGTGCTCTCGCGCAAAATAGACGGGACAGGAAAGGTGAGTACATTTCTGGCCAAACGCGTGATAGCTGCCGTCGAGAGTGCGCACGAGGATCGCGCTGTCTCGTTCGGTCGGATAACGGAAGTTAAGCGAAGTACCGGGCGCGAGGACATCCGCGCCTTCAATCTTTACAGGCACGAAGGTTTCGGTCTGGCGCGCATCGAGGGCAGCTTTGCCGGCAAAGCCGGTGGCGCTGACAAACAAAGCGGCCGATGTGAGTCCGAGAAAATTACAGAATTCGCGACGCGTCACCTGTGCTTCTTCATCGCGTTCGTAGGGAAACTCGGATTGATTGCCTGCCGTCGCAGCGCGTACATCCGTTTCGTCGGACAATATTCGCTTGATCGTCTCATTGAGATTAGGAATCTTCATTTTCAAATGCCCTAATCAACCTAAAATTCATTGCTCCTGTCAGTTTCTTCAACCTGCATATCGATCCATGATTCCTTAGTTGGTTTTTGATCGGTTGCCACTCGCCCTTCGAATACACCACAGCCATCAACTTCAACTTCCTCCGCATCAGTGGGCAACATCAAATACACCTTTGTTTCTACCTTCTGGTTGCCAAACACGTGCGCATTCACGGGCTTGGTGCGCCGCAGGGGAACGATGTCTTCGTACTTGCCAAACGTGATTGCTCCCGTGGGACAAACGCTTGCGCACATCGGCTTCAGTCCCTCACTGGAGCGATCGAAACACATGTCACACTTCATCTGGAGGTGCATCTCGGTGTTGTACTTCGGCACACCGAACGGACACGCGTTTACGCAATTGCGGCAATCGAGACAGCGCGGCTTGAGGGCAGAAAGAACAACGCCATCATCGGTAGTTTTAATTGCGTCGGCGGGACAGACGAGAGCACACGTGGGCTCGACGCAATGCATGCAGACCGTGGGCATCGTCGCTGTAGTCTCTGAGCGATCAAGGTAATCGACGTAGATCATCGAATAGCCTTTGTGCGTTGCACACTCGCGGCAGGCCGCCACACAGGCACGGCAGCCGATGCAACGCTGCGGATCGATGAACATTGTTTCGTCCATAAGGAGCTACGCTCTGTGCTTTGTACTTTGTACTTTGTGCTTTGTGCTTTGTTCTTTGT
>DASSCX010000264.1:0-8292 GCA_035697425.1 Pyrinomonadaceae bacterium
CTCCTTACGTTGTTGCTGCCTCCGCGATCGCGGGAAAGATTGTCGAGCCGTTTGAGTTCCTTCGCAAACCTGAAGCTGAATTAGTGGAAGCCTGAGCGTTACACCATCAAACGCGGGAGTCGCAAAGACGCGGAGTCGCAAAGAAAGGGAAAGGTTTCTGACTTCCGGTGCGCGTCAATTCTCTGACTTGCCGTAATTGCCCACGTCTCAACTGAGTCTTGGATCCCCAACGCACAGGTCGAAGACCTTCGATTGATCATGATCGTCCGGCAAGTCAGAGACTTGACGCGCACCAGAAGTCAGAGTCACTCAAAAAGTTTTTGTTTTCTTTGCGCCTTGGCGACTCTGCGTCTTGGCGGTTCCCCTCCCGCAAAACTCTGAATGCAAAACTTCTGTTCAGTGAACAACCGAAATGCCTATCACCTTGTAAGAAAAAGTTTTCGCGAATTAAGACAAAAGTCTTGACGGTGCTGGTCCGCTGAAGTAATCTCCGCGCGCCTTACGAACCCAGGTTGAATTTAGCCGTATCTTCACCACTCGCACTGGCCAACACGGCTGGCCGTAACGTTGAATTGAATATGTCAGAAAGATAAGCGCCACTTGGCAGCGCGTTACTCCTGCGCGCCCGCCTGTGCCGCGAATCCTTCGGCTGTTGCTCAACGACTCGTGCGCTGGGAAGAGATTGTGAGATTCGCCGGCACGCCTTCGCGCTTTTCGAATGCTGAAGGCAAGCCGGGGCAGATTTAAGGGCGTCTGTCTATCTGGGTAGTAAGAAAAACTGTCCTCACCCCAGTCCCAGAATGTCGTTGCGGGGGGAATAGGGACCTCACCACCCTGTTCGCAAAAGGAAGTCCAAGGTCTCACGTCCAAGGTCCCAGGTCTGTTTGATTACGAAGACATTGGACATTGGACGTTGAACCTTGGACGGCCTCTTTCACACTTTACATTTCACGCAGACTTTCATCCCCGGGTTGAACCTCATTTTTCATTTCGTTCTCTGGATTTTTGCTTCCCCTCTTTAGAGGTGCCGTTTCTGATCCCATGATTTCAGTTGCTGTCAGTCGTTGAGATAGCCATAATGCCGGAAATTCCAACCAGGAGAAGTTCCCAATGATTTCATGCAGACGTACCCAGCTCTTTCTCCCCGTGATTCTTTTTGCCGCGGCGTTGTCCGCCTTAGCCCAAGCACCTGGAGTGCGAACGCCTCGCCCCAGTCAAAAGGCGAGCGTGATGCAAACAATTGGTGTCACAGATGTGACGATCACTTACAGCCGTCCCGGCGTGAAAGGAAGAAAAATTTGGGGCGATCCCCCGGCGGGACTGGCGGCCGGCACCGCCACGCTCGACGATCAAAACAAACGGCCGAAGGATATGGTAATCGTTCCTTACGGCCATGTTTGGCGAACTGGAGCCAATGAAGCGACACAGTTTGAAGTCACCGACGACGTTCTAATCAATGGACAAAAACTTCCTGCGGGTAGTTACAGCCTGCATACGATCCCCGGGAAGGATGAATGGACAATCGTTTTCAATGGCACCGCGAACCAGTGGGGCAGCTTTAGTTACGACGAAAAGAAAGACGCTCTGCGCGTAAAGGCGAAACCCGAGTGGCTGACGGAGAACCAGGAGTGGCTGATGTACAGCTTCGATCCCGTCACTGACAATTCTGCTCAAGTAAACATCCGTTGGGAAAAAGTCCGCGTGCCGTTCACTGTCGAGGTAAAGGACGTAAAAGCAGTAACCCTCGCGAAAATGCGCGCAGCCGTCGCTGCCGCCAAGCCCGACGACTGGCGCACGCCTTTGCAAGCTGCCAACTATGTCTTCCTGAGCGAAGACAAGCTGGATCCGACCGAAGCGATTGGCTGGTTGGAACAGTCGATCAAAGTGAAGGAGACTTTCGGCAACCTGTATTCGAAGGCGCGACTTTTGGCTTCACAGGGCAAAACCCAGGAAGCAATTGCCATGGGCGAGAAAGCTTTAGTCCTCGGCAAAGAAGCCAAAGCCAACACCGCAGACCTGGAAAAACGACTCGGTGAGTGGAAGGCGAAGATGTAATTTGAGGAAGGGAGGGCTTAGTCGACACACACAAGAAACGGAGCCCATACCTTGCCGCGAAAATCTTCTGCCGCCATAAAAAATGACAACACCAACGACGGAGCGCTCAGCGGTCACCAGCTTTGGCAGGTGATCGCCGCCTCCGCCGTCGGCACGATGATCGAATGGTACGACTTCTATATCTTCGGCAGCCTCGCCATCGTAATCTCTCCGCTCTTCTATCCCAGCGGAAATAACACCCTCGCACTCATCGCCTATCTCTCGACCTTCGCAGTCGGGTTCGTCGTTCGTCCTTTCGGCGCTCTCTTCTTCGGACGCATCGGTGATCTAGTGGGGCGCAAGTACGCTTTCCTTGTCACTTTGTTGATCATGGGAGGGGCGACAGCGCTGCTCGGTTTCCTGCCAACCTACGCCACCATCGGAATCGCGGCGCCCATTATCCTGCTTTTAGTTCGAGTACTTCAGGGCCTGGCCCTCGGAGGTGAGTACGGTGGGGCCGCGGTTTACGTTGCTGAACACGTTCCCGACGCTAAACGCGGCTTCTATACGAGCTTCATACAGATTACTGCGACGCTTGGTTTGTTCTTGTCGCTCGTCGTCGTGCTGCTGGTCCAGAATTCCATGAGCAGGGAAGCGTTTGGCTCCTGGGGCTGGCGCATTCCGTTTATGATTTCGATTTTCCTGGTCGGCATCTCGCTCTACATTCGTTTGCGCATGAAAGAGTCGCCGATCTACAGCCAAATCAAGAGCGCGGGGATGACTTCGGTGCAACCGCTGAAGGAGGCCTTTACCAAATGGCCAAATCTGAAACGCGTTTTGATCTCTCTCTTCGGGGCTACAGCGGGACAAGGCGTTGTTTGGTATACGGGACAGTTTTATGCCTTGTTCTATTTGCAAACAATTCTGAAGGTAAACGGTCGCGCCGCTAATTACATCGTCGCCATCGCCCTGTTTCTGGGCATGCCGTTGTTTGTTTTCTTTGGCGCGCTTTCGGATCGGATTGGCCGCAAGTGGATCATGATGACGGGATGTCTGCTGGCGGCGCTAGCTTACGTGCCAATCTACCAGGCGATGCAGCTGGCCGCAGGCTCGGCGGTCGTCACTGCCGTGTCGCAGCGAAACCCGGTGACCGGAGCAATCAGCCTGACGCCGCTGTCACTGGTTAATGGCTCCTTGCAGCCCGCCGCCGAGGTGCTCACCTATACAGATTTCAGCACCTTCATAACCTCGCCGGTAGCATGGAAACTGATTCTGCTGGTATTTCTTCAGGTAGTTTTTGTGACGATGGTTTACGGTCCAATAGCGGCGTACTTGATCGAAGCTTTTCCGGCAAGAATCAGGTACACATCGCTCTCGCTCCCCTATCACATTGGCAATGGGGTCTTCGGCGGGTTGCTGCCGCTGATTGGACTTGCTGTCGTGGCCCAAACCGGAAACATTTACGCGGGTTTGTACTACCCGATCGCGGTCGCGAGCATCACGTTTATAGTCGGCTCCCTACTTCTGAGGGAGACTCGACACATTACGATCTGGAATGAATTAGACGGGAGCGAGAGATCTACCTAAAGTCATGAACACCACACCGCATCTGAAACCTCAATTTTGATTCTGCGTACTTAGGTCAGAAGCTTCTTTGGCAAACGCTCCAGCAGCGGGATGATTTTACGATGCCGATTCTCGAGGCTCTTAAACTCGCACTTTCAGCCATCCTGTCGCACAAGCTGCGCTCGTTTCTTACCCTGCTCGGTGTCATCTTCGGCGTGGCGACGGTGATCGTTGTCGTGTCGCTGGTTGAAGGCTTTAACGCCTACGTTGACGAAAAAATCGCCAACATTGGCACCAACGCTTTCTCGGTGAGCAAGTTTTCAATTGAAGACTTCTCCAGTGTGGGAGCGCTCAACGCGGCCCGGCGGCGCAACAAAGACATCACGCTCGACGATGCGGCTGCCCTCGCTGCCCGCGCCGGTGCGATTCAGGAGGTGGGAGCGAAGGAAGACATTACTGGCGATGTTAAGTTTGGTGCGATCAGTCTGCGACGTCTGCACATCAGCGCAACTACGCCAAACATTGCGGACATCGAACGCATTGAGGCGAGTGAGGGGCGTTATTTCAACAAGATTGATGAAGAGACGCGACGAAATGTCACCTTCATTGGCGCAGATGTGGCGGAGAAGCTTTTTCCCACCACGAACCCGCTCGAACAAACGATCAGAATCGACGGTCGTCCTTTCGAAGTGATCGGAATCGGCAAGGCGAAGGGGTCGGTGTTTGGGCAGCCGCAGGACATGTACGTGGCGATGCCGCTGTCGACGTTTTTGGCAATCTACGGTTCGCGGCGATCTTTGAACCTCAGCATCACCTCGAGCAGCGCCGCAACCTATCAGGACGCCGTTGATGAAGCCCGCATCGTGATGCGTACGCGCCGTAAACTGTCGCCCAACGAGAAGGATAACTTTGGGATCATTACGCCGAGTGCGATCAACGAGCTCCGCGATAAGATTTTTGGCACGATTCAAATTGCGGCGATTGGGGTGACTTCAATATCCCTGGTGGTGGGCGGTATCGTGATCATGAATATCATGCTCGTCAGCGTGACCGAACGAACCAAGGAAATCGGTATTCGCAAGAGTATTGGCGCACGTCGCAGTGACATCTTGAAACAGTTTCTCGCGGAATCGACTATGTTGTCGCTGCTTGGTGGCGCCATCGGAATCACAATCGCGTATCTTTTAGCGAAGCTGGTCGCGACAGTTACCCCTGTGCCGACTTCCTTGCCGCTGCTCGCCGTCACCATTGCCTGGTTAGTGTCGGGAACTGTGGGACTGATTTCCGGGGTCTACCCAGCGTGGCGTGCGGCACGCTTGGATCCAATTGAAGCATTACGTGCGGAGTGAAGAACGTTCAGTCCGGAAGGGCGGTTTACCCCCGCTGGTTGAGTAGGCTTCAATCTTGGCGCGGGCAAGCCCTCCTTCCTAACTGAGCGTATTCGAGGATTCCTCTGAGTTAACGATTTAGGATCATGACATTTTTTAAAGGCAATTTTTTTGAGAACATCAGGATGGGGCTGGACACCCTCTGGCAGCACAAGTTGCGTTCAGCCTTAACGATTCTCGGCGTGGTTATCGGTACTATGACAGTGATCGTGATTGCCGCCTTCGTATCAGGCATTGATGCGCGCGTCTCCAAGGAGATTGAGTCGTTCGGCACCAATTCAATCTACGTCTACAGATTTGACCCGGGCTTCAACTTCAATCCCACCGCTGAAGAACGCATGCGAAAACCACTGAGTTACGAGGACTCGCTCGCAATCGCGGCTGAATGTCCTTCGATCATTAACGCCGCGGCATTCATGTCTCCCGTTGATTTTTTTGGCGGGCCGTTCACGCAGCGTGTCAACGTCCGTTACCGCGATATCGAAATGACTAACGCCGCGGTGCAAGGTGCTTCGCCCGCATATTTCCGCATGGGCGTCACGAACATTGCCGAGGGCCGTTATTTCACTGAAGAGGAGAACTCGCGCCACGCGAACGTCCTCGTAATCGGTCGTGATGTCGCCAACACGCTTTTTCCTTTCACGGATGCGATCGACAAAGAGACGACAATTAACGGCCGCGCTTACAAAGTTGTTGGCGTCCTTGCTGAGCGCGATGTTTTCCTCGTGGGCGCCGAAGATCCGAATAACGAAAACAAGGCTGTTTACATGCCTTATTTGACCCTCCGTAAACTCTATCCAGACGTCGACGACAATTTTGTGATGGCGCAAGCGCGGCCGGGAGAAATGCGACAGGCCGTTGAAGAGATTAGAGAGCTTCTGCGCCGGCGCCGAAAAGTGGCTTACGGCGCTGCGGACAATTTTGGCATTTCCACTTCCGAGCAAATCATTTCCCAGTTTGGCGCTATCACCGGCGGCGTGTTCGCTTTGATGGTCGCCATTTCCAGTGTTGGTTTGCTTGTTGGCGGCATCGGAGTGATGAACATTATGCTGGTATCGGTAACGGAACGAACTCGCGAGGTCGGTGTACGCAAGGCGATTGGAGCCCGCAGGCGAGATATCGTCCTACAGTTCCTGATCGAGGCGGCAACCTTGACCGGCCTGGGAGGAGTATTGGGCATCCTTGTCGGTTCCGGCATCGCACTCTTGATTCAGACGATCATGCCTACCTACATTCCGCTCTGGGCACCCATCGTCGGGTTTGTTGTTTCCGTCGGACTGGGATTAGTGTTTGGACTCTGGCCCGCCTGGAAAGCAGCGCGGCTCAATCCGATTGAAGCACTTCGTTACGAGTGAAAGTTCATGGGCGTTGCCAAACTAACTGATCAGAATACGATTGTTCCGGAGAGCAGATATGCGCGACTCGAGCGTGAGCGCCGCTATCTGCTTAAGGACTTGCCGGAAGGACTCACGCGCGCGAGTCCGCATGTGCAAATCACTGATAATTACATTACGGGAACGCGTCTGCGTTTACGCAAGGTGCGCGAACCGCAATCGAACAAGTGGACGGTGAAGTTCACGCAAAAGTTTGCGCCCAACCCCGCGGATCTTTCACGGAGCCTCATCACGAACACCTATCTAACGGCAGCGGAATCAGAAGCTTTAGCTGTGTTCGAAGCTAACGAGATTCGCAAGAACCGTTATCCGTATGAATTTGCGAGCCGAAAATTTTCGATCGACCTGTTTCTGGGGGATCTGTTTGGCTTAGTGCTCGCGGAGACTAGTTTTGTTAGCGATGAGGATCTTGATTCGTTTCCGCCGCCGCCGTTTGCCATTGAGGACGTTACTAATAACGACCTGTTTACCGGGGGCAACTTGAGTGTTTCTACTTTTACAGAAGTGCGTGCAGAGTGGCTGAGGCAGCGGGCAGTTACCGGACCGTTGAGTGAATCGTAAGAGAGTCACCATAGACTCGCGGCCGGAACAAAAAAAGCACAGCTAAGAGCGATTGAGAAAATGTCTAAACGGAATCTGATAGCGCTATTTACCATATCGTTTTTGGTCATTTGCCTCGCGTGTCAGAAGCGTGCCGCGCCGACGCAGCAAGCGCAGCCAGTAACAACCGTAACCGAGCAGCCAGCAGCGGCCGGTGGTATTACTCCGGCTCAAGAGGTGAAATATTTTCGCGGCTCAATCGGTAGTGCGCTTGGCTTGCAAATGAAGCTAATACGCGAAGGGCAGAAGCTAATCGGCAGTTACTACTATCAAAAGATCGGCAAGAAGATTGATTTGCGCGGCACTATCGACCAGGCGAACAACGTCACACTTGAAGAGTTTGATGACAAAGGAAAGCAGACCGGAGTCTTCAAAGGTCTTTGGAACCTCGATGAAGATGGGCTGATTGCTATCGCCGGCAACTGGACGCGGCCCGACGGCGGTAAAAAAGCCGTCTTCTCCCTCCACCAGGAGCCGATCGAGTTTAGCGGACCGGTCGAGATTGCCGGCAAGCAGATTAAGGAAAACAATAAAAAGCTCAATTACGAGATTGATGTCGAGTACCCGCAGATTACCGGTTCAACGAATCCCGCGGCTGAAAAATTCAACCAACAGGCCAAAGCGGTCGTTACCGAAGAGGTTCGTTCTTTTCGCGCAGCAATGGTCGACTCTGCTGCTGAGGAGATCGAAACGACGACGGGCAGCGATCTGGGAATCGGCTACACCGTAGGGTTCGCCAACGACAATCTGATTAGTATCGATTTCGGCGTCGGCAGTTATTATCGAGGCGCGGCGCATCCCAATACCCATTCACGAGTACTCAACTTTGATTTGAAGAACGGAAAGGCCTTGCGACTTGCAGATCTCTTCAAAGCCGACGCCCGCTACCTTCAAGTCGTCTCGGACTACTGCATCAAGGACTTGCGGAAACAGTCAAAAGCGAAAGAAGACATGTTGGACGAAGAGTCCATCCAGAGCGGGGCCGGAGCCAACGCGAAGAACTATCAAAGCTGGACCATTAACAAACAAGGACTGGGAATTAATTTCGATTCGTATCAAGTTGGGCCTTACGTAGCAGGTCCGCAGTTTGTCCTCGTTCCCTATTCCGCAATCAAAAACATCATCAAACCTGACGGACCAATCGGATCGTTTGTGAAGTAAGATGAATCGTGGTGTAGGCATGCTGGTAATCGGAGCGGGCATTTGCCTCATCATTGTTGGTCTGGTGATTTATTCAGGCGGATTCAGATGGTTTGGACGATTACCTGGAGACATCCGCTACGAGGGGCAGCGCACGCAGATCTATGTGC
>DASSCX010000265.1:0-24768 GCA_035697425.1 Pyrinomonadaceae bacterium
CCAATCCTTAACCTTATTGGGCCAAAGGCCGCACCAAGGACATAGCCCAAGCATGTAAAGGGCACCTCTCCGGCGGTGCATAGCCACCGCCTCACATCCGGCGGCAAGCCGAAACGGACATGGCCATCACTTTTGAGGCAAAGCCGCTCTGAGCCATACGATCCACGAAATCACACTAAGCTGCACGAAAGAACACGAAATAGAGTTTTTGTGCCAAGCGCTTCGACGTTTGACGCAATGGCCCCTAACAGCCTGGCGCCAGTTCAGTTAGTTTCAAATGCCCGCACCAAAGCCCGCGCGCGTTCCGTGTCGATGGGATTAATCCAGAGGCCATCCTGCTTTATTGAAGAGCCGATGATAAATGCGTCGGCATTCTGATAATCGTGAATGTTCTCAGCTGTGATCCCCGACCCCACAAGCGTGGGTACTGAGACTGCACGGCCAACGGAGTTTACTTCGTCGGGGTCAGTAGGTTGCCCTGTTGCCACACCGCTAACGATTACACCATCGGCGGCAAAGAATTCGGCAGCCTTCGCCGTCTCAACGATGTCGACATCTGTCGTGATGGCGTGCGCGGAATGTTTCTTCTTGATGTCAGCAAAGACGCGAATGTGATCTGCTCCGATCGCGCGCCGATATCGCAGCAGAGCGCCGGCGCTGGCTTCGATCAGTCCCTCATCAGCTACATGCGCAAAAACGAAACCCTCAACCCGCACGAAGCTCGCCCCAGCGGCGAGTGCAACTGCCACCGCGCTTGAGTTGGCTCCGGCAAGCACTTGAATCCCCAGCGGCAACGCGGTTGCTTTGCGTATCTCCGCGCCGATTACCGCCATTGCGGCGGTTATCTCTGGACCAACAGAGCTCTTCAAGTAAGGACGATCGTGTGTGTTTTCGATCATCACGCCATAGAATCCTGCCGCTTCGTAAGTGCGGGCCTCATCAACAGCTAGCGACGTGATGGCAGCAACGTCGAGTTTGCTTCCCGGCGTTCCTGGTAAGGCTTGCAGGTGAACAACACCGATGAGCCCCCGACTGACGCCAAAGATGGATTTGATTGTTCCGAGTTTGTCCAAAGAATGATCGCTCCGATGTAATAGGTTCTAAGACTACCGATCGTCAGAAGGGAATGAACTCAGGCGTTGTTTCAGCCTGCGAAGCAGGCGCAGGCGTAAAGCCTGGGGCGTAAGCCCCAGGACATTCGGGCATCACCATCACAGCCCGTGACAACGGGCGACAGCCCCTTGCTGCAAGCTCTTTCGCCCGCTCACGCGGGCTCTTGCTTGAAGACGCAAACTTCCCTGGGGCTAACGCCCCAGGCTTTACGCCGACACCTGCTTCGCAGGTTAAGAGACAGATGCTTCACCCCTTAGCCAAGTGTGTTCCCGTTTCTAACTTATGAGGCAAAGCCATTCTTGCTCAAGCAGCGACATCACGACTAGCGATTCAAAACCCTTTGGCCCTTTCAGACACTCCCTGAGCGTGCCTTCATAACGAAAACCTTCGTTCTCATATAGCGTTCGTGCCCGGATGTTGTGCTCCTTAACATCGAGCCAGAGCCGGTGAGCCGCTAATCTCTCGAATGCATGTTGCTTGATCGCCTGCACCGCTGCCCTACCGTAGCCTTTCCCTTTCTCAGTTATCACAATGCGCATGAATTCGATGTTGCGATGCTCGCTTTGCAAGCCCGCCAAAATTACAAAACCAACAGGTTGGTTGTTTGGTATGGATTCAATGATCAAGTGTTGAATATTCGCGTCGTCCATCGCGCCGCGGTGCTTTTCTTCCGGCCAGGCAGTGATGAAAGGCCGATTCTCCTCATCACTCTCCGCTGCGAGCACAAAGCTAAGATCTTTGTCAGTCGTTCGCCGTAGCTCGATTTCCATGAGTCTTCCTTAAACGCCGAGTTGTTGCAACAGGGGCAGGGCATTATGTGGCGGATTAGGATCCTTTGTTAGTTTCATGAACCATGCCTTTGCATTGATGGATCAATAGAGATGGCTTCGCGATTGAGACTGAGCTCTTAAAGCGTTTCACGGCCAGTGCGCGAATCACACCACATTTGTCGCCAGGTCCCAAAACCTCACGACGGTTGACATCA
Organism: Pyrinomonadaceae bacterium; assembly: GCA_035697425.1. Classification (GTDB taxonomy): domain Bacteria; phylum Acidobacteriota; class Blastocatellia; order Pyrinomonadales; family Pyrinomonadaceae; genus PSRF01. Next base: position 2,099 of record DASSCX010000265.1, read on the forward strand.
ACTCCAGTATCCCGTACATTCCAGCGCACCGCAGAGCGATATCCTTCCGGCACTTCTGCTGTTTATCTGTTTTCAACTCCGGCTTAACAGCGCGCACCCCGTACCGCGCCGCTAAGTCTCCCCTAACTCGTACGGCAAGGAGCCCAGACAATGACCCGAATATTTTTCCTAACTCTGACAGTTCTTTTCGCATCCGTCTGCGCGGTAGGCCAGTGCAGCGACGCCGATCAACAAAAACTGATGGCCTTCGATAAAGCATGGGGTGAAGCCAGCCAGCGCGGTGACAAGCCTGCCCTGCAAAACATCTATGCCGACGACTACATGAACACGAGCGTCGCCGGAACGATCACAAAAGCGCAGGCAATCGAGAACGCGGTCAGGGCTGCCGAGCGCCGCAGCGCTAACCCGCAACCCACAGCAGCACAAACTACTCCGGACAACTACATCATCGCCTGCACGCCAAACACCGCGACCATTACTCATCGCAACGTCACCGTCACTACGGCCGACGGCAAGGAGCAAACCTCTTACTCGCGCAGCGTTCACTTCCTCGAGAAGCGCGGTGGTGAGTGGCGAGTCGTCAGCGATGCCGGAGGGCCACTTAACGACGCCGGGCAATTGCTCTACATGGAAATGGACTGGAGCGATGCGGACAAGAGACGTGACACTGCCTGGTTCGAGCGCAACCTTGCTGATGACTATTTCGGTATCAGCAGCACCACCGGAAAACTCAACAGCAGGGCCGACGACGTCGCCGACATCAAAAACAGGAAAGAGGTGTTTGATTCCGCCGTTGCCTCGGACATGCAAGTGCGAGTTGAAGGTAACACGGGCGTGGTGACCGGTATCTACCACCTCAAGGGCCGCGACGATAAGGGGCAGCCGTTTGACCGGCGGATTCGCTACACTGACATCTACGTCAAAAAAGACGGACGCTGGCAGGTAATAGGTTCGCAGGGGACGCTCATCAAGTAGTCCAGGCTAAGGTCGGGGCGTAGGCTTGTACTTCGCTACCACTGCGTCGCGCCAGATGCTGATTACCTTTTTTCGCGCTTCACCGACATCGCTGTTGGTTGCGACCACGATGCCGACGCCCTCGGTTGGGAAAAGAATAAAGTTGGCTTTCCAGCCACGGTTTGAACCCGAGTGCGAAATTATGGGGCTCGCGGTGAGCTTGGGCATAAGTTCGTAGCCCAATCCATATCGCGGCGTTACGGTATCGCCCTCGAACATGGATGCGAGTGTCTGGGATTTCAGTACCTTTTTCTTGACTGCGCAATTAGCCATTACGAACTTTGCATAGTCGTCCACTGTGGCATAGAGCCCGGCGGCGCCCTCGGCGCTGAAGACCCGGAAGCGCAAAGCCTCGCCCTCTTTGTTGTAGGGCGTAGCTGTTTTCAAGAGCGCTTTCTGGTCGGGAGCGAAGGTTGCCGCCGTCATGCCAAGCGGCTTGAAGATTTTCTTGCTGACATATGCTCTGAAGCTAATCCCGGTCACGTCTTCTACCAGCAACTGCAACAAAGCGTAGCCGCCACCTGAGTAGTTGAACTTCGTTCCCGGCTTTTCCGTGATTGTCACCGCTGTTTTGTCCGGTCCAGTGCCCGATAATTCATCGACCAGCGACGGCACTTTGCTGCCGGCATCTACTCCGCTGACCGAGGGCAGCGACAGTCCCGCACTGTGATGCAGCACGCGTCGCACCGTCACTTCTGCCGCGTCGAACTCCGTTGACTTGAGTTTCCAGGACTTCAGGTATTCATTCACGGGCGCATCAAGATCAACCTTGCCTTCCTGGACCAGCGTCATGATCGCCCAGGCAGTGATTGGTTTGGACATCGAGCCAAACTGAAACAGAGTATTGCGATCGACAGGCTTGTTATGCGCCTTGTCTGCAACGCCAAAGTCGCCGTGCCAAGTCGCAGAGCAGTTCTCAATCAAGACAACGGACAGCCCGGCCTCGCGTGAGCGTTCGAGCAATTCGGGAGCGGCGACCTGAATCTGCTTAGCGGCAACTTCAGTCACGGTCTGCGCCACACAACCTGCAGCCAGCAACAAAATGAACACCAGCGCGCTTAGTAGTTTCACTATTAACCTCCCGGGATAACACAGTAGGAAATCATGGCCTCGCGGCAGGCCCTAAATTGCCTTTGGCGAAAATTGTCATGCTGAATTTTTTAGCGGCTGCCTGGACGTAATTGGTTCGATGACTTTGGGACTGATGAGCGAGTGACGAAAGGGTGTCCGCGGAACTAAAAGGTTCTCTTCAGTTCATACAGCCGATCCGTTCATGACCCGTAATTCGTTAAGGCTGGAAATCGCCCTACATGTTATTAACGAGCCTGAGGCGTCTTTATTAACAAGAGCTTTTGCGGAACCTCGAGAAGGCGGAGCAGGCTGTTAATGCTCCCTAAGGGTGCCGTTTGAAACGCCGCTGGCGTTGGCTAATTTCAGCCCTGGGCAGCGCCTTGGGAAAGGGCGGCGAATGCGCAGACTCGTAAGTCTCATCCATGGGAAAAGTGGGAACGAGCCGAAACATTTCAAGTTCCCAGGCATGGCAACGGAAATGACCGTCTTTTTCCGAGTTTCGAAATAGCTCGATTCTAAGGGTGTAAGAATCTTCTCCGAGCTGGATATCAAGCTCGCAGGTTTTAACCAATTCGTAAATTTGACTCGAAACGGCAGAGTGAACGACTTTCATATAACGAAGCTGTCGAACGCTGCGCTTAAGCGACGAGCGAGCAGCATTCAACCAAAACTTCACGAACGACTAAATAACCCTTCAATCGCTTCAAGCGCTTATTAGCAGCGGTCCGGATACACGACCTTCTCTCCACTTACCACAACGTGGCCGGTTGCGGTAAGCGCCTTTAGCACCTTGGCGACGTCTTCCGCCGAGAGCACCTTGTGGAAGTGGGAAAGGATTGCACTCTGCAGGGACGTAACCGTGGCAGGTCGAGCCTTAGCTGATGCAATGCGCTTCTCGTAGAAATCTGCGGCCCTCTGCCTCGGAAGTAGCTTATCCGTCGATTTAACCAACGGAATCTCCAATACGGATGCCCAGCGGGAACAAAATATCTTCTGGTCATTTAGATACTTGATTAGGGGGTCGAAGCCCTTGTCTTTAGAGATGATGTGGAAGTATGCGTCCGGATGGGCTGCGGATAACTTCCCAATGTAATAGGCAATGTGGAAGTCCAGGGCGCTGGGTCCATGGCTACTGATTTGCACATAGCTACCATTGAAACCAAGCAACTGAACCGCATTGACTGTCGGAAAGTCGAGCCGCTTTAGATTCGCTCCGACAAATACGACGACCCGAAAATGCTCATGCTTGAGCTTTTCAATGTACTCAGGCTTAACGTTCTCTGAATCAATCAGGACGAAATTGATGCGCATCCGGGTCTCCTACTAAGTGTCCAACCGTTTGAGTTGACCGGGCGCGGCGATTAGCGACAACGTCGAAGTCAACACGCAGGTAAAGTACGAACCTCTCCGCGCTCCGATCCAACGCCTGGTTGGGCGGCTGTTCACCCTTGGAGCACCGAATGCACACGTGTACGGCTCACTGGCGACGGAGGCGGTACCAGTGCTCGTCGGGCTTCAGCAGTAGTTCAAGCATCTTGGGCAACCGAAAATGCGAGGGCTCCACGTCGGTCACCTTCCATCCAGGAAAGGCCGCCTCCACCCCGCCCCGGTTTACGCCACGTATCAGTGGCCTTCTGCGATACGGCCACACGAGCAGCAGCACTGTCGCGTCGGCCGCAGCGACCGCACTTACCTCCCGACCCATCGCTGCTCGCTGGGCACTGTTCAAGTCGTGGAAAGTCCCCGTGTCGAGTACCAACCGGAAGCCGGAGCCGATCCCGGCCGCGGTCAGCGCCGTCACATCTCCGTGGACGAGCCGCATTTCGACGCCGGCCTTCTGTGCCCGGTCGCGTGCTCGCTGCAGGGCCTTGTCCACGATGTCGATACCCGTAACTTGCCAGCCACGTTTCGCCAGTTGAATTCCCCAGATGCCGCTGCCCGTGCCGAGATCGAGTGCAGGCCCGAACGGCAGCTCGCGTCCTCTCTCCTCGCGATCGAACAGTTCCGAGAGCTTCGCTGCGAACGGCGGATCGGTGTCCTCCCAGGGGTAGAAGCCGATCGCGTATGCGAATTTCCAGTTCATGGCTCCGTTCTCAAAGTTTGGCGATACTGGCCGTACCGGAAGCCGCCCAACGCTCGAATTAATCCGCGCCGAACACGGCATTCAACTTACAACGCGAGGAAGCACCATGAAAGCCATGCTATCGAGGCGTCGGGTTGAATGAGTTGTTGGGGGGGCCTAAGAAATATCTGTTATGCCTAGCAGAATCAGATTGCCACGCATACACCAGTTTCGCTGACTCTGAATAAGCGCGCACGGCTTCATCAGTCTTTAGCTGAAACCGCCATAGGGGATGACGCCGATGAAGGTGAGCAAGCCAGACGAAGTGGGATTGACGAACTTCGGGTCATACTTGAAATTATAGAACACCAAAGCAGTTGTTGCCTCAGTCCAACCTTTCGCATTAGCCTCCGTTGTTGCCGCTTCAATGAATGTTTCCCAATTCGAAAAACCTTCAAGTAGTTCGTGAATAGGCTTGGGGCCTTCTTCGCTAACATCGTACTCTGGGGCATCGGGGGGATAAATCTCAAACCCGAAATCATTCTCAAACTGTTCACCTAAACTCAAATAATCATCAATTTCTTCTTCCGAGCCGAGATTACCCAACCACAACGATACGAACTTTCCGACCCTAAAATCTTCGTGTTTGGCTTGGCTCATAGATTCTACAATCTCCTTTCTTTTGATTAACACACATTGACACGCCGCGCGCGCATGTACCGTTTAGTTGCGTCGTTCGCTCCAAGCGCTTGTTCGGCGACTCGCCCCGAGACGACAGATCGCTCACTCGTTGCCTATAGCCACTTCCGACCGACGGTCGGCCTACGGCATCACTCTTCGAGCGGCACGCGGCTACATGCGCGATCGGCCGCGCCCGCCCCCTCCGCCGCACACCAACGAACACACTTTCAAATGTCGTCAGTCTCTCCTCCACTGACGAGTCCGTGCCAGGACCACTTCGGGATGTGCAAACCATCCGGCACATCCTCTGCCGAGTGGTGGTAACGAGCCATCGTGGTAGTAGTGGCCCAGGCGAAGTAATCGTGCAACGCGCGTCGGAGGCGCTCGTCGCGTGCGAGCCCGACATCTTCCAGCGCCTGATCGAAACACGCGATCGCCTGCCGGTCCATCTCCTCGTGCGGCCCGTTGCCGCTGTGAATCCGGACGACAGAGGTCTCATCACCATACCGGTCGGAGTAGGTCGTTGGCCCACCGAGGGCTTCCGCCCAGTACGCGGCAAGACGCTCGGTGTGCTGCGGATGGTAACCGTGGCTGAACGCATGGCTAACCACTTCGTCCTCTAACACCCGGGTGTGCCACGCGCTGGCTAATCTTAGCAGCCCGTCGCGGCCACCTACGGCTTCGTAGACCGTCTGCATGGTTCTATTGGAATTCATGGAAAATCAAAGTTAAACGCGTACATGGAGCCGCCGAACGTTGCGCTTCCGCGGCCGAGAGACAACTGCGCTAGCGGCAAGTTGTCGATGAAAGGCACGCTGATTCCGGTCCGGTGCAAGCGTCTGTTATGCTGCGGACAATGTTTACGCAAGGCTGGCTATTGATTTGCCTTGGCCATGAGCCGCCGTATAGGTTCATTATCGGTATAAACACGCCACTCCGAAATCAGATGGTCAGTGACCTCCGCCCGCCAAGCAGCAGGGACTTGCCATTCGTTCTCTTTCAACAACTCACCATTGGGACAATATGTGCCACCAGCAGTTCCAAAAGCCGCCACCACATTGCCGCGCACGAATATCTCCTCGCATGAAATGTGATAGTCAGGAACTAACTGGAAATAACCTGTCCAAGCTCGCCGCATCTGTTCGCGTCCTTGAACTTTCGCTCCAAGAGCGTCAATGAATTGATGATTTTCCGACATAAGGTCGCATAAACCGTCAACCTTTTGTGCACTGATTTGCTCAATGAATTTAAGAACGGTGTCTCTCGGGTGCATGAATTTGTACCTTTGCGTCCATGTAGCGGCCCAACGGTTGAGTTGACCGGGCGGCGCGATTTCATTCAACCTTCGCCGGACTAATCAAGTTACGAAACACGCAACCGCCGCTCCGGTCCAACGATTTGTTGGGCGGCAAAAGAAGCGCTACTTCTTAACCACCGGAGAAAGCACAAGATTCGAAGTCTTTCGCTCACCACTCCGAATACTGATTGTAGTAGCACTAACGGTGAAGCCGACCTTGGCGGCATGCAGAACGTAGTCTCCCTCCTGGATTAACAACAACGTGTATTTTCCGTCTGCGTCAGTTCGCACCTGCTGCGATTCTGAAGAGTCGTAGACGTTGAGCAGTGTAACTGTAGCGTCCTTCACTGGCATCCGATTGGGCCGTGTGACAGCGCCACGAATCTCCATCTGGGAAATATGGTCAAGCATACCCATCGGGACGCCAATATCGAGCACGCGTTTTGCTCCGCGCCACAGGTAGAAGCGCCAAATTTCAGCATCTCCATAACCTTTGGTAGCGACCTTAACGCGGTACTGTCCCCAAGGCAGTTTCTCAATCGCGTATGCGCCATCCTTGTTTGTGGTCACGCGCTGAATCAATTCCTCTGTGGGAGAGTTTCCGCTGATACCTTCAAGCTGGAAAAACGATATCTCTGCCTCCAACGCCGAGCCCCAATAGGTAGTAACTCGGCCACTCACGCTGGCGAACTCGTCGTCTTGCGCCAAAGCTGCGGGTGCGATAAGCGCCAACAATAAACTTACGAAAAATATTTTGAGTCTCATCGGGAGAAATTTGCGGCCCAACGCTGGCCTCTCAGCTGCGGCGCGCGATCAGCATCCAAGCTGAAGGAAAAGACTTCTTGAGAAGGACGCAATCGCGCCGTCAGCTGCAAGGCTTATTTAGGCGCCGCGACTACCGAAAGGCGGCATAAGGCGCCCAGCTAGATCCTCCCGGAGCACCATATCGGCATCAAATCCGACGACACCAGGCATCTTACGTAAGCTCTGAAGAACCAATCTCGCCTGTGCATCACTTTCACACAAGAGCTGCGCCGCCACCCAACCGCGCACATAGGGTGAGTCATCGTGGAGTAGCTCGCGAAAAGCTTCCCGGCCGGGATCACCTTGCTCCATTAAACCGTGGAAGGCGCTCTCCATCCTTAGATGGAATGCAGCGTCCTCTTCACCACCGACTCCATCCGCCTTTTTAATGGCTGCATCTCTGAATCGATGGATCAATTCAGCAATCGTCAATGATAGAACCTCAACTGTAGGCGCCTGACTACGTATTAGATGACGGATCCGTAGGATAAGTACGAATTTGGGGGTATTATCCGACGGCCTTGAACCTCACTGAAAGGATGATACTCCTCAGTGAATGTCCTCACGAAGTGAAGTCGAGGAAGGACAGGGAGACGCGGGGACACGGAGACACGGAGACGCGGGGACACGGACACGCGAGGACACGGAGACACGGAGATGCTGGACCGAGTGATTCTTAGCTGCCAGATCTTCCTTGGCGATCTTGGCGGGTCTTCGCGGCTTGGAGATCAAAATCAGCCGCCGGCTTGTGAGTACTCTCCGTCATCCTGTCGCTTTAATCGCCCACGCGATTACCAACAGTATCCCCGCCACCAGAAACATCACCACCATCAACTTCCGATTTGGTTTCCCATACTTGATCTGCCAAATGCCTCCGACCATGGTAGCAATGCCAAAAGCAATAACTAAACCGAAGACCGCCATGATGATCGCTACATCGTTGGGACCGCCGGTGAATCTCGTCCCGCTTCCCGGCGTTCCGCTCTGCGCGATGAGCTGCCCCAGATAGATTCCAAGTCCTCCCATGACAACGACCAGGAATGTTCCTAACACCAGTAGCACCCATCCCAGGATCCTGACTTTTCTTTTTGATTGGAAACGACTACCGCAACTGGGACATCTGGCGAGGACTTCACTGGTCTCAAAACTACACTTAGGACAACTTAGTACTTTGGTCATGTGTTTGGTCTCCAATAAACAATTGACAATTGCCAATTTCCGATTTTCGATCGGCGATCGGAGCATGAGGACTTAGTCGGCCGTCGAAGGTCGAGAAAACAGGTTAGTGCCATTTCGTGTGACTTCCTGGATCGTTCTTAGGATGTGCTCGTGAATATGTGTAGGGGTGTCCCTCCGTGGGCACCCCTTAAATCAAACGGGGCGCCCACGGCCGCCCCTACGAAAAAAACGAACCACGAATCAGCACTAAGCGACACTAAACTCCGACACCCGACACCCGACACCCGACACCTGAACGTCGAAACTCGAAACCCGAAACTCGAAACCCGAAACCCGAAACTCGAAACTTACCTCGCCATTAGCGCTTCAATCTCTTCAGCTTGTTTAGGGACCTTGCTCGTCAAGACTCGCGGCCCATTCGCCGTGCACAGCACATCGTCTTCAATACGGACCCCGATTCCCAGGTACTCCGCGGGGACGTCTTGCGCATCAGGCGCAATGTAAAGACCGGGCTCCACGGTCATCACCACACCCGGCTCAAGCGCGCGCGATTCCTGCTCGAAGTAATAACGGCCGACGTCGTGCACGTCGATACCGAGCATGTGCCCGAGCCCGTGCATGTAAAACTTCTCGTACTTCTTTTCTTTAATCAGATCTTCCGGCTTCCCCTGCAACAAACCAAGCTCGACCAACCCCTCAGTGAGCACTTTGATTGAGTGGGCCTTAAGCTGGTCGTGCGTCGTGCCGGGCCGCACTAACTCGACGCACTCCATTTGCGCTTTGAGGACGAGATCGTAAATGTCGCGTTGTGGTTTTGAGTATCGACCATTGACTGGAAACGTGCGCGTGATGTCCGAAGCGTAACCTTTATATTCCGCCCCCGCGTCAATCAGGAGCAGCTCGCCATCGCGCAGCTCGCCGTCGTTGTTGATGTAATGAAGCACGGTGGCGTTTGCACCTGCGCCCACGATTGAAGTGTAAGCGGGGGCGGCGGCGCCGCGTCGCTTGAAGATCAGTTCGATAAGAGCCTCGACTTCATACTCTTTCATTCCCGCGCGCGCGGCTTTCATGGCTTCGCGATGAGCTTCAGCGGCGATGTCGGCGGCACGCTGCATCAACGCAATCTCATCATCCGATTTCAACACGCGCATCTCATGCACAATCGTGGCGGGGTCAATAATCGTTTGGGGCGGATGAATTGGTTTGCGATTAAGCGCGCGCATGCGGGCGATCTGCCGGATGATGGTGTCGTCGAGATCAGGGTGGACACCGAGACGGTAGTAGAGTTTTTCTGCACCATCGAGAATGTCCTGCAGCTTTTCGTCGAACTCAACGATGGGAAACGCTTCATCGGCGCCATATTCACTCTTCGCTCCTTCGATACCGGCGCGACGACCATCCCAAATCTCCCGTTCCGGATCGCGCGGGCGCAGGAACATCGTGAACTTGTGTTCGCGCGCGGGAGCGATGACCGCAATCGCTTCTGGTTCTTCGAAGCCGGTGAGGTAAAGAAAGTCCGAATCCTGGCGAAAGCGATAGGCAGTGTCGTTGGAACGAGTGGCTTCGCGCGCGCTGGGAATAATGGCTACCGACTTTTGGTCCATGCGACGCATGAACTCAGTTAGCTGCGAACGGATCATAAGGCAAGCTCTCCTTGAAAATATGAACGATTGGGAAGGGGTTATTGTAAACGATGGAGTGAGCAGCGACGAAATCGGGGATTAGGCGAGTAGCTTGCCAGATGGGGTCGCGGGACTTGTTCGTGTTCGTTTAGTGTCACCTCGGGATTGTCTTAATCGAACCGGCTAACCACGATCCACGAAACCACACGAAACACACGAATTAGAGTCTCTCAAGTTAGGAAGGGCGGCTTGCCCCCGACTTCCTGACCGCAGTTGGGAACCTTGCAGGTTCACAGCCGGCAAGCTTTGGTGGATAATTTCCCGGGACAATGAGTACGCAAACGATTCCAACTCAGACTCAAGCGAGGGAAATTATTGCGCGCGATCCAGCGACTGGCGCTGAGCTGGGTCGGGTCCCGATCTTTTCGACTGGGGACGTCGCTAATGCTGTTGCTCGCGCGCGCGCTGCGCAACCCGCCTGGGCGCAGCGCTCCTTCAAAGAACGCGGTCGCTTAATTCTTAAAACCCGCGAACTAATCTTGAACAAGGTGGATGAACTGGGGTTGCTTGTATCACGCGAGACCGGCAAGCCGGTTTCTGAAGCGATTGCCACGGAAATCGTGCCGACGCTAGACGCGATGTACTTCTTCGCACGCAAGGCTGAGAAACTGTTGCGACCTGACAAGATCGACATCGGTCAGTACGGCTTGATGGGACGCTCATCGCGGATCGTCTACAAGCCGAGAGGTGTTGTTGGCATCATCTCACCCTGGAACTTTCCCCTGACCACCCCCGCACAAGAAATTGTGATGGCGTTAGTTGCGGGTAACTCTGTTGTCCTTAAACCGAGTGAACTCACAACCCTGACCGCGCTGAAACTCGGCGAGATCTTTCGCGAGGCCGGTCTGCCGCCAGGTTTGCTGGAGATCGTCACGGGCGATGGCGCTGTCGGCGCGTCCTTAATAGATGCGCGCGTGGACAAGATCATGTTCACCGGCAGCGTGGCCACGGGGAAACGTGTTGCCGCTGCTGCTGCCAAACATCTCACACCAGTGGTCCTTGAACTGGGCGGCAAGGATCCGATGATTGTTTTGGAAGACGCCGATATTGCCAACGCCGCACGCGGCGCCGTTTGGGGAGCCTTTGCGAATTCCGGCCAAGCGTGCGCATCTGTCGAGCGTTGCTATGTGCAAGAGTCGGTCGCGCCTGAATTTTTAGCGCACGTGCTGGCAGAGACGGCCACACTGAAACAAGGTGTGGGAACTGCTGCTGATACCGACGTTGGCTCGATGACTAATGAACGGCAGCTTGAGATCGTGGAGGATCACGTCGCCGACGCAGTCGCTCGGGGCGCAAAGGTAGTGAGCGGGGGCAAACGAGTTGCTAACTCCGCCGGCTTCTTTTACCCGCCAACCGTTCTTACGAATGTGGATCATGGCATGAAGATCATGCGTGACGAAACGTTTGGTCCGGTGTTGCCAGTGATGACTTTCAAAACGGAAGCTGAAGCGGTGGAGTTAGCCAACGACAGCGTCTTCGGATTAACCGCGAGTGTTTGGACCAATAATATCGAGCGGGGCCGGCGAGTTGCGGAAAAGATTGCCGCCGGAACAGTGATGGTAAATGAAGTGATCTACACGCATGGTATTGCGCAAACTCCCTGGGGTGGAGTTAAGGAGAGCGGCTACGGGCGAACCCACGGTCGCGCAGGATTGCTCGAGCTTGTGAATCCTCATCATATTCATGTCAACCGTTTCGGCTGGCTGCCGGATCTTTGGTGGTTCCATTACGATCAAAGCGCGGGCGAACTCTTTCGCGGCCTGGCCAATTACTTCACAACTGGGTCAATCGTTAGGACCTCACGATTGCTTCCAGCAATGTTGCGCCGGCTGCTGAAACTGCGGGGCAGTTCAAAAGACTAACCACCAAGACGCCAAGAACCGCCAAGGACGCAAAGGAAGAGGTCGGCAAGATGAGCAGACGGCAGAAGGCAGGAGCGGACGGCAGAAGGTAGGAGCGGACGGCAGAAGGCAGGAGCAGACGGATCAAAGAACTTTTGATATGGCGCACAAAAGAAAAGGGCGAGACCGAAATCTCGCCCTCACTAAAAAAGACATCACCCTGAGTGATTTCTAATCATTTTAGTGGTCTTCGTCTCTCTCTTCGCTGCTCGCCCAGAAGACGTGTGTGAGAATCTTGTTCCCATTTCCGAAGTCGAGTTCAAAAACCTGCACGCGGCCATTGCGAGATGAACTGACCAGCCTGCCCCATTGACGAGGTCCGTCCATTTCCAGGTCATTCATTGCGGGCGGGGTCTGGCCGTTGCCGCGACTATTCACAGCTTGGCCAATGGTAGTCGTTCCGTCGAGGTGCTGGTAAATAATTTCGATCTGCTCATAGTCGTGCGCGTTCGGATGCTCATTGCTCGGACCATAGTTGAATCCGCCGACCACTCCACCAGCCGGGGCATTCGTGTAGTCCATACATGATCCGAGGTTGAAATTGTTAAAGGTCTCGTCCTGATGGTCAAGACCAAAATCGTGGGCGATCTCCTGACACATCACAAGCCGTCTCCAAGCCGGGGTGTTGTACGTCGAGGTGTTGAAGTAGGTATCGTTTACCTTTGTTATTGCCTGGGTGATGTGCTCGCCACCCGTGATCCAAATTTGGGCGATACCCAGCCAACCGGTGTTGCCGTACTTTGAGTTGCAGACTTCGATGCGACCGGCAGTCGGTCGGCAGTTTCTAGGGTTCGTTCCGCCGGCTACTTTGAGGAGGTCAAGGACGGTTGATACATTCCAGTCGGAAATTGCCTCATCGAGATATGCATCCCAGGCGGACGATACGTTGTCGCCGGTTTTTATTGTGAAGGGGTTGCTCGTACGGGCCCAATGATACCCGTTCCAGGAATGGTCTGCAGATGTTACAGATGGGAGCGCGGCGAAAACAAATAAGACGAGAATTGCCGCGAGCGTGGTTCGGGGTGATTTTTTGATCATTAATTCTTTCCTTTTCAGATTGTTGAAGGTTTGGGTACCCAAGGTCCTACTCCGAGGGCCCGTTTCCCACGCGAAACGAGAAGCAGGAGAGATATCGTCCCGGCTAATGTATTCCCACCCCAAGAATATGTCAAACATTGGATCCGGGAGACACTCCCGATCTGGGCCGATGCGTGCTCGGCGATGTGGACACCAATTTCGCCCCTTACCGCTTCCGCGAGCGGTAATTGGACACAGAGCGAAACACCGCTATATTGAGACGCAGATATGCCTTGTCCTTCCAGAAGAATCAGTGTTTTCTGCTATAAGTTTATTGGCTTAATTCTGTTTGTGACGATTGTGACTTTGGCCCCTGCGCCTGTGAACCAGAGCGCCAGCGCCTGCTGTGTTTATTCAGTCAACACGAAGACTTCTAAAGAGCTTCTCAGGCTAATTACCAGGCTTCGAGCCCAGAAAGCGCGCGTGGCATTGACGAGCGAAAGGGTTAAGCAGCCCTTTTTTTCTCCTTTGGGGCGTCTGGTCAATATCGAAGGTCAAGCGGTTCAGGTGTTTGAGTATGCGCACTTGGAGCGGGCAGAAAAGGAAGCGACGCTCGTGAGCGCTGATGGCATGACCATCGGGGGGAGCAAACCGTTCTGGATGGCACCGCCCCACTTTTTCAAAGGCGGACGACTAATCGTCATCTATGTCGGCAACGAACCTGCGATACTGAAGCTCTTGCACGCCGCACTTGGTAAACAGTTTGCCGGCGCTTAATAGAGCAATTTTGAATGGAGAGCAACGAAAATAGGTAATGACGCAACTTCTTAGAAACTACATGCATCGGCGCGAGCGTGCCTACTACGAGCGCGACAATAACCGGCTCGTTCGGCCGTTTGAGTGGGGCTTGCCTTCCATTGTCGATCACGTTAACGGCGACGAACCGCGTCACGTCCTCAGCCGGCACACGGAAAACGTTTTGCAAAACAGCGACGCGTTCTATTACTTGCCGCCGGTTGCCGATTTTCGACTTACCGGAGATCGGTTGACCTGGACGAGCGCCGTGAAAACCGACTCGGCAGAGAACAACATCGCACGGGCGCGATTTTTTCCCGCTAAATCCGAAGGCCGGAAACCGAAAAGAGCAGTGGTGGTGTTGCCGCAATGGAACGCCGATCCTAACAGTCACGTCGAGGCGTGTCGCATCTTCAACTTTATCGGCATCTCCGCACTGCGGTTGACGCTGCCCTATCATGAAGACCGCCGGCCACCTGAACTTGAAAGAGCCGACCACCTTGTCGGTCCGAATATCGGCCGCACCATTCAATCGTTTCGCCAGGGAGTGCTCGACACTCGCGCGGCAGTGCAATGGCTCAGCGAAGAGGGCTACGAACGCATCGGCATTCTGGGAACCAGTATTGGGTCGTGCATTTCGTTTCTCACGTTCGCGCACGAGCCGCGTATCGTCGCCGGAACTTTTAATCATGTGTCCGGTTTTGTCGCCGATGTCGCCTGGAAGGGAATCTCAACACAACATGTGCGTGAGGGTCTGGAGCCACATGTGACGCTTGATGAGTTGCGCAACTACTGGCGGCCCATCAGTCCTGTGCCTTTTATCGGGCGGCTGCAGCGGCTGGGACATCGCCCAATGCGATTTATTGCCGCGCGTTACGATCTTACTTTTCCGCTCGAGCTAACGCACGACGTGATCGCCGAAGTAAAAAAGCACGGTTTGCCGCTCGATGTGGTCTGGCTTGCGTGTGGCCATTACACCACCGCCGAAATGCCCTGGAAGGCGATCGATGCCTGGAAGATCGCGACGTTTCACCGGAAGCATTTATAGAGAGACAACGGCCCTCTACGAAATTCGCAGGTTGGGAAGGGGACGAGCGAAGCGCGCCCCCGCTAGAGATCGCACCTACTCAACTTGAATAGATAAATTGGAGCCTAACGAATTTGCAGCCTTGAGCGGGGGCGCGCTTCGCTTGCCCCCTTTCTGACGTGCGATTTACCCGCTTGCGCTTTTCTTTGACCCTTGCCTACAAAATCCATTCAGCGGCTCCTCGACCAATTGAACGAAGCTAAGCGCGGCTTTAGTAAACGCGACGCGCAGATCGTCGCTGACTGCCTGACATCCCTCGAGCGCCAGAAATTTCGCGACGCGGAATCCCTGCTGCAATTTCACGAACAGCTGCTCTTCGTGCGCGCTTACCCGGCGAATGCGCGCGTGCTGCGCCTCGCGGAAGCCAGTCTGAAAAGTTTTTCAGATCGTGTCGCAGTGCTGAGCCCAGCGGAAGCAGATCTGTCAGCCTTAGCACATCCAGAAGCCTCAGGAATTGCCGGGACCTCAGTGACGGACACCTTCAGTTATCCCATTGTGCTTTGGCTGGTAAGCAAGCAGCCACGTCGCGTGAAGCTCTCCTGGGATTGGTTCGAAGATGAGAACCGGCTTGCTCAGATTTGGCCGCGGTTCATGCCGTTGCTCGAAGAGGACGCGGCAGTTGAGGCCAACGTTCCTTATCGCGACTGGCTTGCTTTGACAAAAGGTCGCACGAAAGACCTGGAGTGGTTGTTACAACGCTTTGCGGCGCTGACTCTAAGTGAGAAAGAGAAAACGGAGCTCTTCGATGCGCAGAAGCTTTACGTGGAGTGGACCCCACCCGATCGCGCGACGCGCACCGGGATGCGATTGCCGGTACGAAAGATTTTTTATCAGCGCGAGCCTTTGATTCAACGGCGAGATATTTCGCTGCGACAAGAACTGGAAGCAGCGCCGCCAGACCTGAAGAAACTAAACGCCAAACAAGGCGCAGTAATTCTGGAAATGGCGCGAGAGACATCTACGATTCGGTATCGTGAGCTTTACGGTTTTACTCACGGTGATCCACGTGGAGTATTGCGAGCAGAACTTGGCCGCGGTGTAGACCTATTCGTGATTAGTTTGCCGCCCGGGCGGCGCCTCCCCCTGCGCGCCTACCACGCCGCAATGATCTTCAAGAACGGCATTCCGGTGGGCTACTTTGAAGGTCTTTCGCTGTTTGAGCGGATGGAAAGCGGATTCAATTTTTACTACAGCTTTCGCGAAGGCGAGACGGCGTGGATTTATGCACGCACGCTCAGCGTCTTTCGGCGGCTAATTGGCGTGAGTGCTTTTACACTCGACCCGTATCAAATCGGTCATGAGAATGAAGAGGGTATTGAGTCGGGCGCCTTTTGGTTCTACCGCAAGCTCGGTTTCCGGCCCACTGATCCGAAAATTGAGAAACTGACTGAGGACCAAGAACGAAAGATTGCCGGTAGCTCAACATATCGGACTTCAGCGCGCGCTCTCCGGCGCTTAGCCGCGGGACCGATGATCTGGGAATTCGACGAAGGGCGGCGCGGCGATTGGGATCGATTTCAAGTGCGGAACATTGGGTTCAACGTTCAGCAGCAGATGGCAAAACGTTACGGCAGCGATCCGGAAATGATGCGGCAGGACTCGTTGCAAAAGCTAACCCGTTGGTTGGGACAAAGTCTCAAGGAATGGGGCGCGCTTGAGCAGAAAGCGCTGCTGGAGCTGGCCGTGCCGCTCGCTTTGATTCCGGATCTTGATCGTTGGAGCGGCGCTGAAAAGAAACTGCTCGTGCATATCCTGGTCGCTAAAGTTAAAGGCGACGAGGCGCGCTACTTGAAGTTGATGCAGAAGCATGAGCGCTTGCGCAGCGCGATGATTAAGTTAGGGAACTGACTGTTTTCGTGTCGTTTCGTGTTTGTTAGTGGATCGCTTTAATTCGGTGCATTACGAACGATCCACGAAGCTTCACTAAACAACGCGAAAGGGTTGGTCTTAGACTCAGCGGCCAAGGGATGAGTTCGGCAAGTCAGAGACTTGCCGCGCACCCATCAGGTCAAAGACCGGCCGCCCATATTCGAACTCTATTTCTGATCTGCGTTAGCCGTGAAAATCTGTGGCAAATCATCCTTGCGCGGACGTTGGACCTTGGGCATTGGGCGTTGGACTCTCTCCTCGACCTGCCAACAGCAAATAAGAATACAATGTGATTCCGGTGATTGCAGCGATGCTGAATTTGATGCGCGGATTAATCGGTGCCGGGGAGATGAAGCCTTCGATCAGTCCCGCGACCACGAGCAGCGTCGCCACGCCCATCATTAAACGCACTGCCTCTTTGCCACGCGTTTTCATTGCCTCGCCGCGCGAAAGATCGCCCGGGATGATCATCGCACTGCCAATCAAAAGTCCGGCGCCCCCCGCCATGAAGATGCAGGAGAGCTCGATCACGCCGTGGGCCGCCATAAAAGTCACCAGGTCATTGCCAAAGCCCGCGCGATAAGTCAGCGCTAGCACGGAGGCGATGTTGGCGCCATTGTAGGCAAGGAAAAACAGAGTGCCGACGCCGAAGAGAGCGCCAAAGGCAAACGTATAGATTGTCACCTGAATGTTGTGCGTAAGAATCGAACTGGCCCCTACCTGGTTAGCTTCGTTTAAGTCTTCCCACCAATGCGTTTTTGTTTCGATTGCGAGCTCGCGAAACGCCGGGGAGACGCCCATTAGTTCGGAAAAGTCGGGATCACGGTAGCTGCCGGCAAAGCCAATTACGCTAAAGAGTAAGAACACGGAAAACGCCACGGCGGTATAAGCCCAGGTGCGGCGGAACGTGCGCGGGAATTCACGGAGGTAAAAGTCACGAATGCGCTGACTGCCCTGGGCATCGGCGCGATAGATGCGACCGTGGGCGCGAATCACCAGGCTGTTGAGGTAATTGATCAGGCGCGGGTCGCGCGATTCAGCGCGGGCGATGGCGAGATCAGAGGCGGTGCGGCGATAGATTCGTCCCAGCTCCCGGACCTCTTCGCGACTCAACCGGCTCAGCGAAGTAGAGTCGAGCAACGTCAGCAGTTGCTCCAGCCGTTGCCAGGCCGCTTTGTGGTTGTCGATGAAACGATCGCTGGACATAGTGTAATTGCCGATTGCCCACCTAACTACGTACTTGGTACTTTGTGCTTAGCTCTTTGTTTGTTCAACTCTCAGGTGAGAAGTTTTTGGGTGGACGCTTTTTTCGCGTTCCCCTTAAGGCCAACAATCAAGAGCAAAAAACCAAGTTCAAAGCTCAAAGTACAGAGAAACGAACAATTGGAAATTGAAAGAAACAACTCTGAACCTCTCGTTGAGTGTGTACCAAACTTCAGCGAGGGTCGCAACAGCGAAACGATCGCGCGGTTGCGCGAGGTGATTGCCCGCGTCGAAACTGCCTGCGTGCTGGATACTCACATTGATCCGGATCACAATCGTTCAGTAATTACTTTCGTCGCACACCCGGCCCACGTGGTCACTGCGGCAGTTAACGCGGTTGCGTTAGCGGCCCAGCTGATCGATATGCGCCTGCACACCGGGGTTCATCCGCGCCTCGGCGCTACCGATGTCCTCCCGTTTGTTCCCGTGGCCGGCGTCACCTTAGACGATTGTGCGACGCTCGCTCACCGCGCCGGGGAACGAATTGCCCACGAACTCTCAATCCCAGTTTTTTATTACGAGCGAGCGGCGCTGCGGGCAGAACGAAAAAATCTGGAGGACGTGCGACGAGGTGCGTTGGAGCTATTGCGTGAGCAGATTGCCACGGTGCCGGAGCGCGCGCCTGATATAGGTCCATTGCGCGTTCATGAAACAGCGGGTGCAATTGCGGTTGGTGCGCGGCCCTTTTTGATTGCGTTCAATATCAATTTGCGTACGAGCGACGTTTTGATCGCGCGTCGGATTGCACGCGCGGTGCGAGCGCGGCAGGGAGGTTTGCCATTCCTCAAGGCTTTGGGATTCGAGTTAGCAACCCGCAGCTTAGTACAGGTCTCGATGAACTTAGTTAATTACGAAGTGACCGGAATGGAGCAGGCGTATGCGGCGGTAAAGAAGGAAGCAGGAAGATTAGGAGTCGAAATCGCCAACACAGAGATTGTGGGGCTAGTGCCGGAAAAAGCACTTGATACCAAGGCGGAGTATTTTTCGAGGCTTGAGAACTTCGATGGGGACAAAGTTCTTGAGAAGCGAATAGAGCAGTTGTGCCGGAGATAGATCAAGAGAAATCATTTTCCATTTATCATTTCAAATTTCTCATTTGTCATTTGTGGTGATCGTAGGGAGGGACAACCCGTTTTGTGTTGGTTCGTGTGTTTTCGTGGATCGTGTCTTCGGAATCATAGTGTGACGATCCACGAACCCACACGAATAGTCACGAACGAGTTCGCTTTGGCCCTACGCTGAATTCGTTAATGACAAATGAAAAATTTGAAATGATAAATGGAAAATGGTTCCCTCTCCCCCTGTTCCCCCTTTTCCCCGTCCCCCGTTCCCCTGTTTTCACAACAGCCCTCGTTCTTTCACTTGCAAATACTTCTCAAGCAGCGCCGGCGCAAGTGCTGCTGCTGTCACATCCAAAGCCAGGCCACCTTGCGATTCCACCAGTCTCAAAGCCGCCTCGCGCAAGTGCATGATCTCTTCGGCCACTGATTGTGTGAACAGTTCCTGACCGGTTTCCGGCGCGTCCCGTACTACCGCTTTCAAATCTCGATCGGCGATTGTTACCACCAGGGGCAAGTGTCTGGGCCGCAGCAGTTTCAAAGACGTGAGCAGTTCTTTTGAACCTTCTTCATCCACAAGATCCGTAAGCAGCACCACAAGTGATCGCCGTTTGCTGTTCGCCGCCACAAACTCCAACGCCCGCGCGTAGGAAGGCTCAATCATTTCCGGCTCAACTGCATGAAGCGCTTCGAGCGCCGCGTCCATGTGCTCCCGCCCACGATTGGGTGGCAAGTAGTGTTGAATCCGGCGACCAAAAACCATCAAACCGGCATTGTCTCCGCCACGTGCTGCCGCGGACATGAGGGCGAGTGCAGCATGCACGGCAGAATCCAACTTCGTTTCCTGCTCAATGCGCGCAGTCATCAGACGGCCCGCATCGAGGGCAATCAGAATTGTTTGGTCTCTTTCGATTTGATACTGGCGCGTCGTTAACTTGCCGCGGCGTGCAGTCGCCGTCCAGGAGATGTGACGTAACTCGTCGCCACGCACATACTCCCGCAACGATTCAAACTCTCGTCCTTCACCGCGCCAGGAAGTTTTGCGATGAGCAGCGACAAGAGAACGCGCGCCGAGGGCTTTCAATTCTGCTTCCCGCGCGCGGCGCATGTTTGGATAAACCTTAACCGCGGTTGGCTCACCAACCTTCGTCTGGCACCACACGAGACTCAAGCGCGAAAGAAAACGCACCGCGGTCTGACCAAACTCGAACCGTCCGCGCTTTGGCGGCTTCAGTCCATAGACCAGGATAGCTTCGGTTTGCGCTGCGACTCGCACGGATGCTTCGCGCGCGCCAATTAGCTTCATCTGTGCTGGATACTCATCCTTGATGCGCAATGTAATTGGCCGCGAGGTTGAGTTTTGCAGTTTGATCTGCACGTCGGTTTCGGCACCCACCGCAAAGCGCCCGGCAAACTCTCGCGTGATGTGGATTCCCGGGGACAGCTGGCTGCGGCGTCCGTCAATGATAGCAAGGCCAATGAGGACGAGATCGTAAGCGAGCGTGGCCCAACGCAGCCACGGGCGTCCCCAGGAAAGTGAAAGCGGGACCAGGCCGAGGAGGATCAGTAAATAGAAGAGCCTACTGAAAACGAAGGGCATCGATGTTCAGTTCACCGGGGTTGGAGGCGAATCGCTGAAGATGGTTACAACAAAACGACAGCCACAACTGCTGCATGTGATTTGAGTATAAGAGTTCGGTTGGGTCATGCCGCACCTGGGGCAGAGAACTGTCGGGAATAGATGTTGATCGTCTGAGGCCGATGGCTTCGCACTGATCAGGTCGCCACGACTCAGGCGATGAAAGATGGGCATCATGATCGTCAAGGCCGCCACCAGAATCGCGGTGGCGCCTATTATCTTGTAATAGCCTTCCTCCCGTACCTCGCCATAGAGAGCAAAAATGATCAGCGCCGCCAGAAAAAAGATCGCAAGCATGGTAATTGTCCTTGTCCAGGCGAACCGCGACGCCAGGCGCGCAAGGGAAATCAGGCAGGCTTGCGCGCAGGCGATAGCAAGCACCCCAACCGAGACACTAAATTTCCAATAAGGAGTCGCGCTAATTTTTCCCCAGATGCCGATGATTATTAAGGCAGCGGCGAAGACGGCGAGCACCACTGCAAGACCCGGAAGAGTGCGCGCGCTGCGACCTTCCCACAGGGCGCCGGCCGCCAAAGCGCAGATGCTGGCAGCTGAGATCGTGACGGTAGTGAGGATGACGCGAGTCTCGAAATCGCCGAAATTGCCTTTAATGATGGCAATGATCCCCAGCAGCGCACTGAGGCTGACGGAGACGATCAAAAACCAGAGTGCAAGTTTCTTGGGAGACATAATTTGCTAACAAGCTGGTTGCTTACGCGCAAACTAACGGTTTGCGCTCCGAATCGGCGAGCATTTTCGCAAATCGCCTCGACTCTCGCAGAATGCGGAGCATAACTTTGCAGTCGCAAGCTATCTGAGTTTTTATCTAGCCGCAAGTCTATTTGCTTCGTCGGCAATCTCATTTGCAGACGAAACAAGTGAGTCTCGTACGCGGCCAGCGAGAATTGGAGATTGATTCGCGGCTGACTCTATTTTGAAACGACGTCAAACTCCTTATCGTCCAATGTTCGGTTAGCGACAAACTGTGAAAGGGTCAACGTCCAATCCTGGAGAATACGCCGGCCCAGCATTTCTAACGACAGTTGTAACTTGTAAGAATGCGGTAAGGTTAACCCGTCGACCGGCTTGAAATCCGAAAACTCTTCGACCAACTTTGTTATCGAATCACCCTGCTTTTGTGTGACACCGGGGGCATCGGCCATTTGTTGAATAATTCGATGTTCGTACTCAGTGCGTATGTGGCGAAATGTTTCAGCATCAAAATAGAGTCTGGTCTTCAAGCCCGAATCATTCTTAGTCTCATATCGAAGGACATACATCTTATGTCCCTGAAGTTTTCTGGTCCCCTCATACTTCAGTACCGCTTTTCTTGAAGTCATATCAAGCAGCGGCCAGGCAGTTGACAGGGCTCCTCCAAGAAGCCCCTCTCTGAACGGCATCTCATGGGCCATAAAGAACTTTCCCAACTCCGATCTTGTACCGGGTGTTAGTTCTGCGACGGTCAATTTCTTGCCGTCATATCCCATTTTTTCGTGCGGATAGTTCGGAACCGAAAACGCCATGCCTACGAGGCTGTTGTTGCCACGAGAAGCGAGCACGACTTGGCCTTCGGCCTGACCTGATCCACCAATTCGTGCTGCAGCCAGGGCGGTGCCCAGAATGACACGACTAGTAATAGCAGCGCGCGCTTCTGCGGAGCCGATCGAATCGAGATGCCTGGCGATCACTTGTTCAGCGGTCAAATCGTCTTCTGCCGATAAAGCCATGGAGTCAGCAGCAAAGGGCACCGTCGCAATTAAAAGCAGAAGTGACGCGACCATGAATTTGGAGGGAAGAGAAAATTGTCGTCTCATTTTTTTCTCCTCGATAATTTCATTCGCTGAATCGAAGCTGCATGCTTCGAAAAAAACTGGCGCTGCTTCGCGGGAAGCAACGCCAGTCGAGTAAAACTACCGCGTTCCGAGCTTAGAACTCGAAGCGACCAACAAACTGGACGATTCTTCCAGCGGCCGCGGTAGTTGATTGGCCAAAGTTTGCACTGTTGATAGTGTTCACTGGCTGGCCGAAGTTAACGCGATTGAAAAGGTTAAAGAAGTCCGCGCGTAGCGTGAGCCTCATACCTTCGCGGAAATGATCCAGCGGAATCTGTTTCACCAAGTTGAAGTCAAACTTGCTGAAGCCTGGTCCAACGAAGGCGCCGCGAGCTACAGTGCCCTGCCTGCCAATCAATTGATTGGTGCAGGAAGCTCCGGTCGCACTCACGACACCAGCGCACGGGTTTCTAAACAAA
>DASSCX010000266.1:0-8051 GCA_035697425.1 Pyrinomonadaceae bacterium
CTTGCAATCGCCAATCTCCTCACAATTCCTATCGTCATCGTTTTCAATGTTACCGGGATCCAGGCTGCGTATATTGCCGCTTCGCCCGAGTCGGCAGCTCAGGTTCGTTCGCTATTCAAGGCTAATCCTCAATTCGAAGCCCAGTTGCTGGCGATGTTGAATGACCCGCGGCAAGTGGCGGCGAATCTGTTTCGCACAATAAAGCTTTCGCTTTTCCTGGTAACAGCAGTGCTCGCGGTGCGTTCGGTGCTGCGTCTTTCAACGGTTAAAGGCATCACGGTTACGTTGATCTCACTGGCACTGGCCTACCTTATATCGCCCCTTTGGTCGTTATTGTTTACTCCCATACTGGCGTCGCCGTTCCTGTTGTTAATGCTCTTCCTACTGGTGAGAGGCTATCTAAGTGGTGTAATGCGCAACCAGCGAGCGCGCGAGTCGTTCCGGCAGAACATGGAGGCTGCGACCTTGAATCCGGCCGACGCTTCAGCTCATTACAATCTGGGCCTGATTCATCAAAGTCGCGGTGAGCTCGAGGCCGCGCGTGAACGTTTTGAGCGGGCCATCCAGATCGACGACGAAGAGATTGACGCGCATTACCAACTCGGGAGAATTGCCCGGCAGCAGAAACGTCTTGCTGACGCAGTGCGTCACTTTGAACAAGTGGTGGCCCGCAATCGAGCGCATGCGCAACATGAAATCTGGCGAGAAGTAGGCGCCACGTATATTGAGGCTGGCCAGTTTGAGGACGCCCGCGATGCACTCCAACAGTTTCTGGACAGCAGGCCATCGGATCCGGAAGCGCTTTATCTAATGGGTCGCGCGCATGCGGGGCTGGGGCATCAAAGGGAAGCGACGAGTTCGATGCAGGCGTGTATTGATGCGGTAAAAACCGCGCCCGCTTACAAATATCGTGCGGATAAGCGCTGGCTGAATGAGGCGCAGCAGTTTATAAGAAGTAGTGAGTAGACAGTAGACAGTAGACAGTAGCGATTGGACTAGCGGTTCCTCACCTCACGGAGGCCTCACACCATGAAGTCAAAAACATTTCAGGATGTTGAGGTTTGGCGAAAGGCACATGATTGGGTATTAAAAATCTACGCCTTTTCAGGACGGTTCCC
Organism: Pyrinomonadaceae bacterium; assembly: GCA_035697425.1. Classification (GTDB taxonomy): domain Bacteria; phylum Acidobacteriota; class Blastocatellia; order Pyrinomonadales; family Pyrinomonadaceae; genus PSRF01. The sequence continues at coordinate 1,119 of DASSCX010000266.1, forward strand.
TCTCGATGAAAGATTTGGACTTACTTCTCAATTGCGACGTGCGGCTGTTTCAGTGCCCGCAAACTTTGCGGAGGGATTCAAGAAACTTGGCTTGGCTGAATAAAGTCAGGTTCTACAACATCGCTCAAGGCTCGCTTGAGGAGTGTCGTTATTATCTAATTCTCGCAAGAGATTTGGGTTACGGAGACTCTTCCGGTCTTATGGATTCTTTGGACCAAGTTGGGAGCATGTTGGAAGGTTATTCACGCGCGATTCGTCGATCCTATTGACTGACGTAAACACCGACCCCTACTTACTACTGTCTACCATCTACTTAATGCGCCACAGCAAATTCCCAGCTCTACTCGCCCTTGAAGACGGCCGCACCTTTCGTGGTCGCGCCTGGGCGGCTGAAGGGGAAGCGTGTGGCGAGATGGTCTTCAACACCTCCATGACCGGGTATCAGGAAGTGCTAACCGATCCCTCCTATGCAGGTCAGATTGTCTGCATGACGTATCCGCTGATCGGCAACTACGGTGTTAACGAGGCTGATGCGGAATCGGCGCGGCCCTGGGTTGAAGGATTCGTCGTGCGCGAAGCGAGCCGCGTGGCTTCCAACTGGCGCTCGGAAGAGACGCTCGATTCCTATCTCAAAAGGTGGAACGTCGTGGCGATTGAGGGTATCGATACGCGCGCCCTGGTACGCCACATTCGCAGCAAGGGTGCGATGCGCGCCTGCATCTCGACCATCGATCTCGATGAAGCAAATCTAGTTGAGAAAGCGCGCCGATCGCCTGCGATGGAGAATCGCGAATTAGCCAGCGCCGTTACCACAAAGGCGGCGTACTCCGTTGCAGCTGAAACCGCTGAACGATTCCATGTTGTCTGCTACGACTTTGGAGTAAAGCGCAACTCGCTCCACTACCTCGCGCAGCTCGGTTGCCGCATCACCGTGGTGCCGGCAGCGACGCCGGCGAGCGAAGTGGTCGCCCTGAAGCCCGACGGCATTTTTCTTTCTAACGGTCCGGGTGATCCGGCTTCGATGAACAAAGAGGTCGAGCAGATTCGCGAACTGGTTAAGACTTCAGTGCCTACGTTTGGGATTTGTTTTGGCCATCAGTTGCTGGGGCGGGCCTTTGGCGGCAAAACATTCAAGCTGACTTTTGGTCATCGCGGTGGTAATCAACCGGTGCAAGACCTGGGCGACGGGGGGGTGGAGATCACTTCTCACAATCACGGTTTTGCGGTAGCGGCGGAGAGCCTGCCGAGTGAAGTCGAGGTTACTCACATTAATCTCAACGACAAGTGCGTCGAAGGAATGCGTCATCGCACCCTGCCAGTCATTTCTGTGCAATACCATCCTGAAGCTGCGCCTGGCCCTCATGACGCGGCGCACCACTTCAAGCGCTTCATTGATTTGATGGAGCGCAAATAGGTCTTGGATCTTAGGCCTTTGGTCTTTGCCCGTTGTAATTAGGTCTGGATGTGATTTGGCCCAGATCAAAAACCAAAGATCAAAAACCAAAGACCATCAACCGTTATTCAATCGGCATTTTCAATTCGCCCGTCGTGAGGTCCGGACGGTCGCGAGCCATGTCGGCAGGTGTCGTATTCTTCGTCGGGTGACTGGCCGGTTTCGCGGTTGGTACTTCCCCGACATCGTAGCCCAGGCGGCTGAGCAGCGCTGCATCGGCAGCCGCGGCTTCCGCCGGATCAGGTTCAGGGTTTGGTTCCAGAAGATCTGCCAGGCCTTCACTGCCACGATGCTCAAGCCAGTGGCGATAACTGACGGTCAAAATAGCAACGACAGGAATCGCCAAAAAAATTCCTGCAATGCCGGCCAGTTCCGCTCCCGCCAGGATCGCAATGATCACTGCCAGGGGATGAAGATGAATCCCCTGGCCGATCAGTTTGGGATAGATGTAATAGTCCTGAACGATGCGCAGGACGGCGAGGAAGAGAATCACTATCAACGCCGAAGAAGATCCGCCGTGAAGACCTCCGGCTAAGGCAGCGATTATGCCGATCAGGAGTGGACCCACAAGCGGCACAAATTCGAAGACGCCGGCGATAAATCCCAACACGAGCGGACTGGGAATTCCGATTACAGCGAAGCCAATCGAACAAACGATACCGATGAAGATGCAGGCCGTTAATTGCGCACGAGTGTAAGCGGCGAGTGTGCGACTTACATCCTGGAAGAACTCATCGCCGCGCCAGCGCCAGCGGCCGCGGGGCAACATCTGCAGCGCCGAGTTGCGAAACGACTCGGCGTCCTTCAGAAAAAAGAAACTGAGCACGGGTATCAGAATTAACCAGGGAATGTAGGCCAGCCAAAGCACCATGCCCTTCAGGACTTCGCTCAGTGTGTCGCCTACTCCCTGCACAATGCGCGGGATCTCACTATTGATCGCATCCATCACCGGCCCGGGCATGCGCAGCCGCAAATAGTCGTTCACGCGCTGCATGCTTTCGCCCAGCGACTTCCAATACCCACGGGCTTGTTGGGCAAACTCCGGGAACTGATTGCCCAGTCGCGGCAGGAGGACGTAGAAGGCGATTACGATGGCGCCAACAATGATCAGGTAGGCCAACGAGATCGCCAGCACTCGCGGCAGCACTCGCTCTTTTCCCGAGATATGAATTGGACGTCGTAGGAAATCAACCAAGGGCGACACGAGATAAGCAAAGAAGACCGAGAGGATCAGCAGCAGAATAACCGCCGTCAACTTCACGAGGATCCACAATGCCACCGCGACAGTCAGCACGATGAGGATGACGCGGAGGATCACCCGCGTCTGCGGCCAGGAAGCCTCCGCGGCCACTCGTGCAACGGTGCGGGTCACATCCCGAATTTCATCTTTAGGCGACACGTTGGTTTCGTTTATTTGTGCAAGCGTTCGATGATTCCGCGTACGCTACGAGCATCTGTGGGAGAGAGACTGCGGAACTCGACTCCAAAGGTATCCGGACTGCCGTGATGAACTACTTCGCCGTGCAAAGAAATGGCGTCCCCGTGATCCAGCAGTAATAAACCCAAACGGTCGCCCACCTTTACGTTGGAAGCAGCGGGCAGATTACGTACGCGGATGCCACCGAGACTGATGTCGGCGGGCTCGCCCAGCCCAATCGATTCGCGCAAACTCTCATCTTCGATGGCGAGTGTCAGACGAGCACTGATGTAGAAACGCGGAAACTTGCGCCTTTCGAATCTCGCCGGTTCTTTGGGGAGAGATGACATCAAGCTTTCGCTGCGTCGTCAGTGCGACAACGCCTCATCATCCGCTTCATCCTCAGATTCGTCGTCGGCTTCCTCGTCGACTTCTTCGCTGACCGGAGGCGCCGTGACCCGGGGGGCTGCCGGCTCCCAAATCATGCCGCGCCATTCGTCAGTCTCGCCCAGTAGCTGCAGCGCCGCGAGTGGATGGCCAGGGTTGCGCTCGATGCGCAAGACTTCGGCGACGACTTGAAGCTTTGCGCCATCTTCGCCTTCAACCTCAAGACGCACGCGGCTACCAACGTCCGGCAATTTTTTCGGCAAGTGAACGAGGGTACCTTCAGGACCAACATTTTCAGTGGTCCCTTCAGAGGTGATGTGCGCGCCGTCGGGCTCGTCCCACTCGGCTCGCACTTCGAAAGCCGCGAGATAGCGCGGACCTGAGCGATTGTTAATTTCTATATCGCGAGTCAATGGCAAACTCCTTGTTTATTGAATGACTACGCGCAAGCGTAGCGCACACCAAACTAATGTGAACAAATGAGCCGCAAGCTCCGCAAGTCTATAACGTATTAAGTCTCAAGTCTCAAGTCTCAGGTCTCAGGTCTCAGGTCTCAGGTCTCAGGTCTCAAGTCTCAAGTCTCATTCGCGAAACCCGAAACCTGAAACCTGAAACGTTATTCTTCTTCCGTTCGAAGTTTCTCCAGCACCGAAAAATCCTCCAGCGTCGTCACGTCTCCGGCTACCGAACCGCTCGTCGCCAGCTCTCGCAGCAGGCGACGCATAATTTTTCCGGAGCGCGTCTTGGGCAACATGTCGCTAAAGCGGATCTCCTCCGGTCGCGCGAGGGCGCCAATCTCTTTCGTAACGTGAGCGCGCAATTCCTGTTTAAGTTGCTCGGACGCTTGATGTGAACCTTCGAGGGTGACAAAGGCAATGATCGCAGATCCTTTTAGATCATCCGGACGTGCCACTACCGCGGCTTCGGCAACCGCCGCGTGCGACACAAGTGCGCTTTCAACTTCAGCTGTACCCAGACGATGACCGCTGACGTTAATCACGTCGTCGATGCGCCCCATGATCCAGAAGTAACCATCTTCGTCGCGGCGAACTCCATCACCGGCGAAATAAATACCATCGAGTTGCGACCAATATTGCTCGCGGTAACGATCATCGTCGCCCCAGATCGTGCGGAGCATTGCCGGCCAGGGCCGTTTGATCACAAGGTAGCCGCCTTCGTTGGGCGCGACGAGCTTACCATCACGGGTCATCACATCTGCTTCAATTCCGGGAAAGGGTTTGGTAGCGGAACCAGGTTTGGTAGGAGTTGCACCAGGAAGTGGTGAGATCATGATCGCACCGGTTTCGGTCTGCCACCAGGTGTCTACAATGGGGCACGATCCCTTTCCAATCACCTCGCGATACCACATCCACGCTTCCGGGTTTATCGGTTCACCTACCGTGCCCAGCAAACGCAAACTTGAAAGATCGTGACGCAGCGGCCAATGCTCTCCCCATTTTATAAATGCGCGAATGGCAGTAGGTGCGGTGTAGAGAATGTTCACGCGGTGGCGTTCAACGATACTCCAAAAACGATCCGGTTCCGGATGATTTGGCGCTCCTTCATACATCAACACCGTGGCGCCGTTTGATAGCGGTCCGTAGACCACGTAACTGTGTCCGGTCACCCACCCCACATCTGCTGTGCACCAGTAGATGTCTTCGTCTTTTAGATCAAAGATCCATTTCGTTGTCAGATGCGTTTGCAAAAGATAACCGGCGGTGGTATGCAGAATGCCCTTTGGTTTTCCGGTAGTGCCAGAGGTGTAGAGGATGAACAATGGATGTTCACTATCTAACTCCACAGCGTCGCAGGTTCCCTCTACAGCTTCCATAAGTTCATGCCACCAGAAATCGCGTCCGGCTTTCATTTCGACGCTCACACCGGTACGGCGCACCACGATGCAGGATTTAACTGAGGGAGTTTCTTTGAGCGCTTCGTCCACTGCCACCTTCAGTTTCACTTCCGTGCCGCGACGCCAGCCTCCATCTGCGGTGACGACAACTTTGCAGCTCGCATCGTTGATGCGATCAATCAAAGCTCCACTCGAGAAGCCGCCGAAGATCACTGAATGAGTGGCTCCAATCCGCGCGCAGGCAAGCATGGCAATCGCCAGCTCGGGAATGAGCGGCATGTAAAGCGCAACTCGATCTCCGGTTACGACGCCGGCGTGCTTTAGGACATTCGCGAACCGGCACACTTCGCTGTGCAGTTGCTGGTAAGTGAGCGTGCGCTGATCACCCGGTTCGCCTTCCCAAATAAGAGCAGCCTTGTTTCTGCGCCAGGTTGAAAGATGTCGATCTAGACAGTTGTCGGAAATGTTTAGCTTGCCACCGCGGAACCATTGGGCTTGAGGAGCTTCCCAATGAAGTACCTCGTCCCATTTCTTAAACCAGTGGAGTTCATCCTCCGCCATGCGCGCCCAGAAAGCTTCCGGATCGCTGCTGGCTTCGGTGCGCAAGCGTTCGAGTTCTGCCGCCGACTTCACATGTGCGTCACGCGCAAACGCTTCCGGCGGAGGAAAGACACGCTCTTCCTGTTGCAGCGATTGAATGTTCGTCGTTGATGTGGACATCTAAGTCGCTCTTTCTTTTCTGAGTTGTTGGTGAACCGTGGAAGCCAGATTCTAACAGCATTGCTCGGATTTGCCTTTATTTTGGCGCTGGCTCCCCTCGGTGCGTTATGGGAGCGGTGGCAACCATCCCCAACCATTGCGCCCACTCGGTACAGTGCGGGGGCGGTAGCGACCGCACTAAATCGCGCACTCACTCATGCCGCCGTCTGGTCTTAATCTTGATTGGTATTTTCGCTTGAATGCGGTCGCTACCGCTCCCGTACTGTACCGAGTTGAGCCGATACTTGAATGCGGTTGCTACCGCTCTGGCGGCAGAGCCGAGCAGCGCCAATTAGAGCCCGAAGCCGCACCAACGGAGGAATCTGGGACAACGCTGTTGAGATCCCCATGAGCACTCATATCGCTTCCTTGCCGAAAGCGGACGCTGGCGTTATGTTGCTGCCGTGATCAGCCTTAAGTGTTCCATTTGTGGAGCCGAGTTGTTGCCAGGAGCGAATTTTTGCCGGCGCTGTGGCGCGGTAATTCCGGAGGAGACTGATGCGCGGCTCAACTCGTCAGAATTACCAACTGAAATGTTGGATCACAGAGCCAATCTGACGACGAGCCGTTTGAAGCCGCGAGCGACCAGTCCCGAAACACCGCGGCGAGATGTCATGCCCGTAGCTACTTCGGGTGCGAGCGACTCCGCGGTGCCGGCGAAACGACGGCGTTGGGCTTTAGTAGTAGGTCCGGTTGTGGTGCTTTTGATTTGCGCCGTTATTGCCGCAGTCGCTTACGTCAGGATCAGAAGTCACAGCCGGACGACTGATGATGCCACGCTGATCTATCCGGGGTCGAAAACGATCGTTGACGTTGCCAGTGGCGATGGACGAGCGCTGCAACTGCAAACCGGGGATTCGCTCGAGCAGGTGATTGCCTGGTACGAGAAAAGTATCAAGCCGACCAAAACCATGCGGCTGACTTCCACCAGCGTCGTGCTCAAAAATGAAAACGTGACCACGACGCTGGCAAGCGAAGGTGGCAAGACGAACATTTTGATCAAGCGGATAAGGTGATTGCCGATTGGAGATTGCCGATTGCCAATTGGCGATTGCCGATTAA
>DASSCX010000267.1:0-4464 GCA_035697425.1 Pyrinomonadaceae bacterium
GAGAGAATCTAATTGCTGAGTTTCTGCTTCATAGTTGGCGCCGTCCTCTATCTTCGTATTTACCGACGTGCGATGGAGTGTTTCGGAAATGGATGTCTGACTTCGTCGGGCGCGATATCCCGGCCGAACGTATTCGAGGAAGTTGACGCCTTTCACCAACTCCATTGTGAAAAACCAGTAATGCCCGTCTGACATGAATTCATAAAGTGAGACGAGGTTGGGATGCGAGACATCTGCAAGGGAACGAAACTCATTCTTGAAGCGGGAGATATGAGCTGCTTCAGTGCGGGTGAGGGCCTTGAGCGCTACTACTTTATCCGTTTGACGATCATAGGCTTCATAGACCACGCCCATGCCGCCGGACCCGAGGCGGCGACGAATCCGGAATCTGTCTGTTCCTATAAAATCGGCGGTGGAATGCGACACTATTGATAAACGCGGACGAAAGCTTCAGGAATTGAAAGAGAAACTCCGGTAATGACCCTGAATTGTAAGACGGGCGCTAGAAAAGCACCAGACGATTGGTGATTGGCCTGCCGATTGACCGATTTGCGATTGCCGATTTGTAGATGAAGTACCATGACCATTCATGAGATAGAGGAATTTTCGACAACAACGGTATCTGGCAATTGGCAATTGGCAAGTGGCAATCTCCAATCGGCATTCGGCAATTGGCAGTCGGCATTCGCCTTGGCAATTGGCAATCGGAAATCACAGTAACAGGAGCACCTACCTATGGACTGGCGCGTATTCGTTACAACCTTCGGCGTAATCTTCCTCGCCGAGATCGGTGATAAGACCCAACTCGCAGCCATGACGATGGCGGCGCAAACGAAACAGCCCTGGGGCGTTTTTCTGGGAGCGGCGATCGCTCTCACGGCGGTTTCGGCGATTGGTGTCCTCGTTGGCAGCGCCCTGGGAACTTATTTGCCGGTGCTTTGGATCAAGCGCGTTGCCGCCGCCGCTTTTATTTTAATTGGCATTCTAATGCTGGCGGGAAAATTTTAGTGCTCAGCAGATAGGATCGCGGGCGAATGACGTTGAAGAGGTAGCATTGCCTCAGAATCCAAAATCATACCATTGGGTCAAAAGATGACGAGTTCTTAAAGACTGATCCACGAAATCGCAGAAAGCTGATCAGTCAACGCTTCGGTAGAACATTCTTCTCACCCCTGCGTAGTACATTACTTGATTACAAACTCGGTGCGTTCAGCGCGCGCATGCGCGCGTTAGCGTAAAGCCTGGGGCGTCAGCCCCAGGTTGCGCGGTAAGAGATTAACGAGTCCGGGAAGCGGGCGATAGCGCGGATTGGCTGCCGCCCGCGCCGCGGGCTGAGGCCTCGATTTCGCTCCACCCAGGGCTTACGCCCTGGGCTTTACGCTATTGCGTGCTTCGCACGCTAGAAAAACACCGGCGCCAGATTCTCAGGAGAAAATCTTTAATGGAAACTTTCACTCGCAAACTGCAATCGTCCCGCGCCTTTGTAGCAGCGCTGCTCACCGTGGCTTTGTTTTCATCGGCCTCGGCTGGGCAAGGGAACGGCACAGGCACGGCAGCGGCAAAAGCAAAGGCTGCCCCAACTCTAACCACCGCTGAACGCAAAGCCTCAGATCAGGTCAAACTTGAAACGATTCGCGAAGTCACCACGAAGTTGAGCTCTGCCGAGTTTGAAGGTCGCGGTACTGCGCAGCCCGGCGGCGACCGCGCCGCGCAGTATCTGGCCGATCGTTTCAAAGCCTTGGGATTGAAACCGGCTGGAGAAAACGGCACTTACCTGCAAACGATCAAGTTTAAATCCGCCGAAGTGCTCACCGATTCCGCTTTAACCGTGGGTGAAACGGCCCTGAAACATGGCAGCGATTACGTCCTACTGCCACCCTACTCCGCAAGCGAAGTTAACGCAGCGAGTGATGTTATTTTTGTCGGCTACGGCGTGGTGTCTAAAGAATTGAACCGCGACGATCTCGCGGGACTCGATCTGAAAGGCAAAATTGTTGTTTTGCTCAACGGCCAACCATCTGGCGTCGATCAAGGTGCGTGGCGGCGCGCGTCGAACCCGCAAGCCCGCGGCCTGAATATTTTCGGCAAGGGTGCGGCGGCACTAATCGTCGGTAATGCTGGTTCCGCCGCACAACCGTTTGCGACTATTGCTAACTATCTTTCGCGACGCCGCGTCACCCTGGCCTCCGCCCCGGAGCCACCGTTCAAGATGCCACCAGTTCTCCTCGCCAGCGATGCAGCGATGGAAAAAATCTTCGCTGGTTCTGAAGCGACCTACGCGCAAACTTTAGAAAAAGCGAAAACCGGCGCCAACGTTTCACGTAGTTTGCAGAAGCAAGTCAACCTCGCGTTGCGAATCAAAATGGGCGAGGCAAACGGCAGCAATGTCGTTGCTGTGCTGGAAGGCTCTGATCCGAACCTGAAAGCTGAAGCCGTTGTCTATTCGGCCCACTACGATGCTTACGGAATTGAAGGCGGCCAGATTTTTCCGGGCGCCGCTGACAACGCGTTGGGTACGGCGACGATTACGGCTATCGCGGAGGCTTTCACTAAGGCTTATCCGAAACCAAGCTCACGACCGCGGCGCTCAATTATCTTTCTTGCAGTCACGGGGGAAGAGTATGGACTGTTCGGTGCCGAGTATTGGGTGCAACATCCCAACTGGCCTCTCGACAAGATCGCCGCCGACATTAACTTCGATGGAATTGGAACGGAAGTTTACGCCCCCGTTAAGCGCATCGTCGGCTTTGGGGCCGAGCATTCTGATCTGGGCGCCGTGTTCGAGGACGTGACCACAGCAACGGGAAACGTTGTGACACCGGATCCTATGCCTGAGGAAAATGCCTTCGTGCGTTCCGACCATTATGCGTTTGTGAAGAAAGGTGTACCCGCGTTGATGTTGCTTGGCGGTCCCGCCGGTGACGTCTCGGCTTGGATCCCGCGAGCACGCAAGTGGCTGGAGACGGATTACCACTCGCCCAGCGACACGATCAAACCTGATTGGGATTGGACTGGACCGCAAACACTCGCGCGGGTGGGCATGGTCATCGGTTTGCGCGTCGCGAATGCGGCAAACATCCCAGCCTGGAACACGTCGTCGCCATTCAATAAACCGCGGGGCGGGAAGGCCCCTTCAGCTCAGTAAACTGCTGAATAAGATTCGCGGCTTGCCGCTTTCCGTGCGGTAAGGCTTGCCTTACCGACAGCCGGAACAGTTCCAGGCGCGAGGCTCAGCCTCGCACTGTTTTTTTGTCCCTTTAACGGTAAGGCCAAGTACAGCCTTGCCTCATAAGTCACACACGACGCAGGTTACGGCTTTGCCGCCGGATGTGAGGCGCGGCTCGCCGCGCCGAGAGCAGCCCAGAATATTTCGCGGGCTATGCCCTTGGTTCGGGCCAATCCTTAACCTTATTGGGCCAAAGGCCGCACCAAGGACATAGCCCAAGCATGTAAAGGGCACCTCTCCGGCGGTGCATAGCCACCGCCTCACATCCGGCGGCAAGCCGAAACGGACATGGCCAATGACTTTTGAGGCAAAGCCGCCCAAGTACCGCACGGAAGGCGGCAAGCCGCAAAACCCGCCCCGTCTCAGGCGCAATGCCCACTGCCCGCTTTTTTCCTGTAACTTTTGCCGCTCTCATTTGTTTTAGTTAGTGTAGCGCACGCTATGGCGAGTGAAGAGGACGAGTTCACCACGCTGTTTCAGGATTTTTACCCCAGCCTTTGCAGGTTTCTTGAATGCCTGCTCGGTGGTCGTATTGCGCTCGCCCAGGACCTGGCGCAGGAGAGTTTTCTACAACTCCACCGCAACGCCTGGGGAACATTGCCACCCGGTGAAGCGCGCTTCTGGCTTTACCGCGTCGCTCGCAACTTCGCTATCAATGAGTTTCGCAAGGGTCAGACGCGCCACAAGTTTTTTGATCGAGTCGTCGAAGTCATGAGTCCGCGCCCGCGCAACCCTGAAGCAGAATATGAAAAGAAAGAACAGCAACAGTTGGTATTGGCCATGTGGCAGAGCCTGCCGGAAGACCAACGCGTTGCTTTGCTGCTGCGAGAACAGGAACAACTGAGCTATCGCGAGATTGGAACTGTGCTGAACATTTCCGAGAGCAAAGTCAAAGTCGACATCTTTCGCGCACGCACGGCACTACGAGAAAACTGGACCCGGCGCACCAGAGCCCACAGCAACAGCCTGCATTAAAGAGCTAAAGCGATGAACTGCAATCAAACAGAACAAGTTTCGCTTCTGATCGACGGTGAACTTCCGCCGCTCGAGAGGACCAGGGTTAAAGAGCACCTGGTGGAATGCGCTGACTGCCACGCCGCGCAGGAATCGTTCTTGTTCTTGCGTAGTCAAATTAATAACTACACCGGCAACGTAGATGCGCCGGCGGTTGCTGCCGCGCTCGCGAAGATTCTTCCGCAACGTGACGTCTACGCTGCGCCAGTCGCGTCGCGTAATTG
>DASSCX010000268.1:0-33558 GCA_035697425.1 Pyrinomonadaceae bacterium
TTTCGCTTCCTTGTTGGCTTTGCCGCAAATATGGTGGTCCACTCATAACAGCGCGGTTGATGCCAAAACTTTTTTCGAGTGGCACTTTGGCTGGGATCGCGGTACTGAAAACGCGGCCTGGTTTTGGCTGAAGAATACCGGCATCTTCATTCCGCTAATCGTAGTGGCAATACTCTGGCGCGGCAAAAATTATCTGATTCCCCGGCGACTGCTGGTTTATTACTTACCCTTCACGCTTTGTTTCATCGCTCCCAATTTGATCAAACTCGCTCCCTGGGTGTGGGACAATATCAAAGTGCTTTACTACTGGTGGTTGGCCTCCGCGCCCCTCGTGGCGCTGCTCCTGGCGCGTCTTTGGCAGCAAAGAGGAGTCAAACGGCTGGTCGCGCTTACGCTTTTAATACTGGTGATCCTTGCCGGCAGTCTTGATGTAGCGTCTATTTTGACTCGATCGACAAAGTTTGGCGTGTTCGACCGTCAGGGAATTGCTTTTGCCGAGCTCATCAAACAACAGACGGACCCACGCAGTTTGATTGTTCACGCGCCAGTGCATAATCATCCGGCGTTTCTTGCAGGACGACGTTCATTGCTGGGCTATCCGGGTCACATCTGGACTCACGGGCTCGAATACGCACCCCGCGAAAATGAAATCAAACGGATTTACGCTGGGGGTCCGGACGCGGAAGCCCTGTTGAAAAAATATCAGGCTTCGTACGTAGTGGTGGGTCCGCTTGAACGGAATGCCTCATTTGTGAACGATCAGTTCTTTACTCGCTTTACCAGAGTTGGAGAAGTTGGTGACTACCGCCTCTACAAAACGCAACCGTAAAAAGAAGCGGGCCGGTTACGTCGCGCCTAAGGCGAAGCCGGCGGAGCCGACGGTTCTTGAGATCCCGGATCGAGGAATCTCGGACCGTACCTGGTTTATTGCCGCCGTTGTCATTCTGTTGGTCGCTGCCGTTTTGCGCCTCTACGATCTTGATTTGGTGCCACTGCACCACGACGAGGGCGTTAATGGAAATTTCTTGACGCGCCTGGTGCGCGAAGGCATCTATCACTACGATCCCGAGAATTATCACGGTCCAACCATTTATTACTTCTCCGCATTTTTTCCCTGGCTCCTCCGGTTTCTCTTCGGTACAGCAGCTCAGGATAAGTATGGACTCAATACCATCACCATTCGCTTAGTGCCGGCATTGTTTGGGTTGGCAACCGTCTGGCTCGTGCTGCTGTTGCGCCGGCGCCTCGGTGCGATCGGAGCTCTGGCAGCTGCGGCATTACTCGCCGTCTCACCAGGCGCGGTCTATCTGTCCCGCTACTACATTCATGAAACACTGTTCGTCTTTTTCACACTTGGTTTGGTTATCGCCGCTCTGAAGTATTACGAAGAAGCCCATCCGATTTATCTAATGTTGGCAGCCATTTCGGCAGCGTTGCTGTTTGCGACTAAGGAGACCGCAATAATCTCAGTAGGCGTGCTCGTCATTGCGCTCGCAGTGACGCAAGGCTATCGATTCATCCGGCGTCGTAATCTTCAGGATCGGCGAACAAACAAACGATCGCAGCGCACGGCCGACACAGAAGGGAAACCGGGGTTGCTGGATAAGCTCGGCGGGCCGTTGAGAGTTTCAATCTGGGCGGCGGTGGCGATCGCGATCTTTGTCGGACTTAACGTGCTTTTCTATTCGTCATTTTTTAGGAACTATCCGCAGGGAGTCTACGATTCGGTACGTACGTTTCAATTCTGGAGCAAGACCGGCAAGACAGCGCATGTCCATCCGTTAACAACTTACGTCTACTGGATGATTCGCCAGGAGTCGCCGATCTTGTTTTTGGCGACGATCGGTGCAGCCCTCGTTGTTTGGAAACCGCGCAACTCCTTCGCTCTGTTTGTGGCGCTGTGGGGTTTTGGAATGCTCGCGGCGTACTCGCTAATCTCTTACAAGACGCCCTGGCTGGGTTTGAATTTCATCATCCCGCTCGGGCTTGTGGCCGGCTACGCGCTGCAGATGATCTGGGAACGGTCGCAGGGGCAGCTCGGGCTAATCGCCGGCGTATTGGTGGCGGCAATTGCAATCAGCGGATATCAGACGATCGATCTCAACTTTTTTAACTACGATAACGATGACCAGTACTATGTCTACGTGTATGCGCACACGCGCCGTGAGACGCTTTTGATGCTTAAGGAGATCGACCGGGTGGTCGAACGCACGCAGCAAGGAGCTCAAACCGGCATCACGATTGTTGCCCCTGAGTATTGGCCCTTACCCTGGTACTTTCGCGACTTCACGCGCGTCGGCTACAACGGCCGCATGAGCGCCTCGACTGAGCCGGTAATAATTGCCGCCGAAAGTCAGGGCGCGGAGATGGAGTCGACTTTTGGCCAGCGTTATCAACAGGTGAACTCCGGCCTGAATCCCGCCGGCACGTATCCCTTGCGCCCAGGGGTCAATTTCCTGCTCTACGTGCGGCGGGACCTCATTCCCGGCAATCCCTAGCCTGGCGAGCCGGTCGCTCCTAGAGCCGGTCGCTACCGCTCCCGGTTCTGACCTGTCCCGTTCTCATACCAATGCTGTGGCTCCACAAAAGTTAAGCACACCTTTTAAGTTTGCTTCTCACTTCATTAAAGTTAGGTAACTTGAGGTTTTAGTTGACATGCTAAGCGAGTCGCACTTATATTGGCTCACTCGCACGGGGCTCCTTTGGAGCCGTTTTCCCGAAGCCGGCGAGCCGATAAACATTGATTTTCGCGCATGTTCAAACTTCATAGGTTAGAGATTACCGGCTTCAAATCCTTCGCGGACTACACAGAAATTCTCTTTACAGGTGACGGAATTACCGCCGTTGTGGGCCCGAATGGCTGCGGGAAAAGCAACGTGGCGGATGCTATTGCCTGGGTTCTGGGTGAGCAGCGCGTTAAGCACCTGCGCGGCGGGGAGATGAAGGATGTCATCTTCCAGGGTTCGCGAAACCGGCCCCCGAGTGGCATGGCAGAAGTGGTCATGCATTTGGTGCGTGATGAGGTAGTCGAGGCGGAGCCGGACATTGAAGATATCGACTCCACTCTCGAGGAACTCGATGATCGCGCCGTAACGTTCGACTTGGCCGACGAAAGCGCAGCCGAGCTGCCCGATAGTCCGACTGTCCTTGCCGCTCCAGATGAGGCAGCACCCGTATCAGAGGCCTCTCTAACCGAACCTGGCGCCCCGACAGCCTCGAAGATCCACAAACGACATTGGCGCCGGCGCAATCTGGCTCTCGAGTTTCAGCCGGGAGAAGCAGTGTCGGTCACCCGACGGCTCTACCGGTCCGGTGAGAGCGAGTATCTGCTGAATGATCGCATTTGCCGCCTACGCGACATTCAGGATTTGTTTTCCGGGACAGGGCTCTCGGGTGGCCATTACGCCATCATCGAGCAGGGACGCATCGGCCAGATTCTCTCGGCTAAGCCGATGGATCGCCGCACCATCATTGAAGAGGCGGCCGGCATCACAAAATTCCGCGTTCGCCAGCGTGCGGCGGAGGCTCGACTCGAAAATGCACGCAGCAACCTCTCGCGCATCTCCGATATCATTTCTGAAATCGATCGGCAGGTTAACAGCCTGCGCCGGCAGGCTGCGAAGGCGCGGCGCTACAGCGTCTATCGCGAGGAATTGCGCGACCTGCTGCGCCATGTTTTTGTCGCGGAAGATCGCCGGCTAACCGCGTTGCTGGATGAAACTGAAGCGAAACTGGCTGATGTTAGTTCGCTCGAAACCAGCATTGCCGCGGAGCTGGCGCAGCGCGAAGAGGACGCGCGCACTGCAACCCAACACGCGAGACATCTGGAAGATGATCTGGCAGCCGCGCGCGCCGCCGCCGCCGAAGCCGTCTTGCGCCGCGATCGTGAATTGCGCGAACGGACCTACCAGGAAGAACAAGTTGTTTCACTCGATAAGCGAAAGGTAGAAATCGAAGCCGAGATCTCAGCGCTTTCGAGCCGCTTGGTCCTGGTAGAGGCGGAGTGCAAGCGGCTTCAAGAGCAGGACGCGACGCTCCGCAGCGAGGCTGATGCCACCGCGCTCGCTCTAAGAACTGCTGAGGAAGCGCACGCGGCCAAGCTCGCGCTGGCTGGAACTGCCGAGACTGAGATCGAGAGTGCACGTGCTGAACTGTTACAGCACACCGCGATTGCCGAGCGCTTGCGCGAGATTGCCCGGCAACTGGAAGGCACGATTGAACGGCTGGCGACCCAGTCTGAAGGACTGGCCCGCGAGGGTGAAAGAGCCGCAGCCCAACACGCTGAACGCGTTGCCGAGTCAGAACGGTTTGCAGCAGAGGTGGCTGCGGCTCGTACGCACATCGCCCAACTTAACGCGGAGCGCGAAACTGCCGTCCATGCCGTTGTGCAGGGACACGAGGCGGTTAGTGATACGGAAGCCGAGTTGACACGAGTGCGTGATGAAGATTCTCGCACCAGACATCGCCTCGAGAGTTTGAAGGAGCTGGATCAGCGGCGCGCCTATTATTCTTCTGCGGTGCAATTACTTTTCTCGCCAGGTGACGTGCCGCGTGACTTTCATTTCATCGGTACCCTCGCGGACGCGCTCAACGTTGAGGCGAAATGGGAACGTGCTGTCGAAGGCGTTCTGGGTTCCTCTTTGCAGTCGGTGGTCGTGCCCACGCCTGACGACGCAGCCCGGGCCGCCCAGTGGTTGCGCGAGAACAATGGCGGCCGCGCGAGTTTCCTCGTGGCGGGATTGCACGGCGCCAGCGACGAGACTGACACCTTGACCTGCAAACTCGATGAGCGCACCTCGCTCTCGCTTTCGTATGCAAGTGAAAATGTTCAGGACTTGCGCATTAGTGATTTGTTAGGCGCGCCGCGGGAATTGATCACCGTTCTAAACCGAACGATGCCGCAAAGGATGAACGCGCGCATCGCACTCAACCTCGACGAGGCGATGACCCGGTCTCTTGCGACCGGCGAAGTTTTTGTCACTCTCAATGGCGACTGGGTGGCAAGCGGACAGTTTGTTAGCGCCGGAGATGCACGTGCCGTAGAAGAGGGTGCCGGTCTACTGGCCTTCAAACGTGAGCTGCGCGAATTGGAAGCACGTTCTGAAGTCTTGCGTTCCGAATTGGAAGCCACGGGCCTCGCTGCGAGACAAGCTCGCGCTCGTTTGGTCGAATTGGAAGATGCGGTAGTCGGTCTCAACGAAGTAATCGGACGCGAGGAGCGCGAGTTCATGACTCGCGAACTGACGGCCGCAGGACTGGCACAGGAGATTGAACGTGCCGAGCGCCACATGCGGGTAGTCTCTGAAGATTCCGCGCGCGTGGAAACCGAGCGCGCCGATGTTGAGCAACGTCGCGCCAACGCCTTGGCCGATGCGGACGCGGCCGAAGCGGCGCGTATCGCAGCGGGCGAAACCGTGACTAAGGCTTCGGCTACGCTTGCCGAGGCGCGTCTCGCCGCCGAATTGGAAAGTGAAGGACTTGCCCTCCAGCGAGCCACCGCGGCAGCAGCGGCTGAACGGCGACGTGCTACCACGGCTGAATTGCGACGCATCGAGGGTGAATATGCCGACGTTGCTGCGCGCATCGAACGGCACCGATTTGAAGCGGTCGAGATTACAAACCGGATTGAGGAACTGCGACAGTCAATTGCCTACCTGGAGCAGAAGGCTAACGCCGTTGCCGCCGAGCGCGCCTCCGAGGAACAGGAAATTTCCGGGTTGCTAACGCAACTGGAACTAGCGCGTCAACAGGCCGACTCACTTTCCACAGAGCTTTCGGAGATCAATCGTCGCGCCGCCGAAGTGCGAAACTCTCGCGCTGCGATCGAGGTGCAACGCGCCGAAGGCCAGGCGCGCCTGAGCTTTGTGCGCGAGAACTGCGCCGCCGAGCTCAATCAATCACTCGAAGATCTGGCGCGCGAGCAAACCCTAGACGAGCAGTTTGATCTCGAAGCCGGCCAGGCGCGCGTCGAGGAGCTGCGTACACGCATTGAAGGCTTTGGCGCCGTGAACATGATGGCGCTTGATGAGTTGAACGAATCGGAAGATCGGCTCCTGTTCCTCGTCACCCAACGTCAGGACATTCTGGAAGGCATCAGTTCGACGGAAGAGGCGCTGCGCGAAATTAAACGCCGCTCGCGGGAGCGTTTCCGCAATGCCTTCGAACAGATCAACAAGAACTTCGGCGAGTTCTTCCAGGAGCTGTTTGGCGGTGGTCGCGGCGAGATGAGTTTGATCGAAGCCGACGACGTGTTGGAATCCGGAATCGACGTGATTGCGCAGCCGCCGGGCAAGCGACTGCAGAATGTCTTATTACTTTCCGGCGGTGAAAAAGCAATGGCCGCGCTCGCGCTCGTCCTGGGAATCTTCCACTACCGGCCCGCTCCGTTCTGCCTCCTTGATGAAGTTGATGCCCCGCTTGATGAAGCCAACGTGGGCAGATTTACAGACAAGGTCGCGCAGATGTCAGCCCAGACGCAGTTCATTGTCATCACGCACAATAAGAGAACGATGGAGATGGCGCGAGCGTTGTACGGAGTAACGATGGAAGAGGCGGGCGTGTCGAAATTGGTATCCGTGAGATTTGAGTAGTTCGTATCGGGATCAAAGTTCTGCATGGCGGGCAATGCCCGCCTTTTTCATTGCCGATTGCCGATTGGAGGCTCAGAATCGAGTCTGACTGATTCGGAAGCTTCCTAACCGATTTCTATCGGCAATCGGCAATCGCCAATTGGCAATTAGCCGGCATCGCGTGCCCAGCAAACCCGCCCCCGAAACCGCAGGGCGCGAACCTTTTGGCATAAACTGCCATCACAATCGACCAATGAACCGACGTAGCCAAAATTTTAGAAGACTCCTCGGAATGCTCGCTATTGTGAGTGTTGCATTTGCTGCTGCCGCGCAAGAGTCTCCGAGCCACAAACAAAATGCGCGGCCGGAAAAGTCTTCCGCAGTTCCCGCCTCGCAGTCTTCCGTGGCGATCAGCAATTCGGCACACTTCAGCTACGAGTTTACCCAACCGCAGTTCTTCCTGCGCCACATCCTGATCGAGCACGATGCTACCGGCCACGGCAAGGTCACCTTCGAACGTCTTAACGAAGAAGTTCCCATCGTCGAGAGTCTTGAAATATCTCCAGCAGCCCTGAAGAGGATCTCAGCTTTGTGGCAAGCTCTAAAATTTTTGGATTCAGAAACAAACTACCAGTCAGAGAAACAGTTTCCTCATTTGGGCACGATGAAACTTACTATGATCGAGGGCGAGAAAAAACGGACGGCAGAATTCAACTGGTCAAATGTTCCAGAGGTGGCCGAACTGGCGAAGGAGTACCGGCGCGTTGCCGATCAGGCGAGCTTTGTTTTTGACGTCTCAGTAGCCCGCGAGAACCAACCTCTCAACGCACCGAAGTTGATGGAGGCTCTCGAATCGCTTCTGAAACGAAACGGGCTTTCGGATCCCAAACAGTTAATCCCACTACTCAACGAAATAAGCAGCGACGAACGCTTGCCTCTCATTGCCCGCAACCACGCGTTACGTTTACTCGCTAAAATCAATAAATAGGCCTCGCTAGTACGGGAGCGCCGCTCCCAGACCCTCTTCATTGGATCATTACGCCGCTCGGATTGCAGCTAATTTCAATAACGCGGTAGCGCCGTCGCAACCGTGCCAATTCCTGTTGTTGATTGTCCAGGATCTCCTGATAGTTCTCTGGCGGATTTCCCCAGCAGCCCGTGAGGCGGTAGAAATGAATTTGTTTCCCTTTAGCATCCACCAGACGTTTGGCCCGACAGCGCGCGCCGATCTGATTCAGCTTGTTAGTCACCGTAATCTTTTTGGCGGGCCCGCCCGCGGGCGAAGCTTCCGCACTAATAACCTCAGCAGCATCCACGTCTGTCGGCAAACATGCCTGCCAACGAGATTTTCCCTGCGCTGCCACACTCGCGCCGGCGACAATAAGTAAGGTACAGAATAGTCTCAGCCACATCGCTTCTCTCCCCAGTTAGCGCAACTGTAAGCATTCGCCTGAAAACCACCAACGCCGCGCTGTTAGATGCCGGATGCTCCAAAAGAGTTTTTAGAACGAACAAGGCTAACCCAAATCGGTGGGATTGACGGCCTGTTTCAGATACAACTGCGTCGTTAAGTGGTGCATCTGTAAGCCTTGGGTCTTTGTCCAGCGAAGCCATCCGCCGTTGCTTCCTTACAAAAAAGCCCTGGAGCTATTCTCAGGGACTCAATCTCATTAACTCGTTATCATGAAATGTTTGATATTGACAGCGCATAAGAGTTAAAAGACTTCTGTCAGTGTCGGAACCGGCAATCTTCACCACTGGGCTTTAAATTAATGAAATCGCCTCTCTCGAACTCCCTCCGGCAAGCAATGCTGCTTGTTCTGCTCGTCGTTGTCGCCTTATTCCTCGGCCGGCAATCCTCCAATCGCGTCGTCTTGAAAGCCACGCCCGCTTCCGGCTCGGCCACAACGGAGAATCCAAGCGACCCGAATTCGAGCGGCAAAACTACGCTTGCTGTTACACCTCCTGGTGAGGCGCAATCGCGAGTTGATGGTTCAAGCGCTACGCGAGCGCCACTCCAATCAACCGCGAGTTCAGCGGCGCTCGTAAAACCGGAATCTGAGAAACAGGTCGTAACGTCTGAAAATACTGAAGTCAAGCACAATGTTCAGGAGCGCGACGAACATACAAAACATTTCGCGGCCAGTGATCCTGACCGCGGCGAACAGGGAGGTGAAGCAGAGGAAGAGGAACGCAAACAAGATCAACCTGACGAAGCTATGAAATGGCGGATGGGTTCGCTCGTAGACGAGACGGGAACCATTCCCCCCAACGCCGAGATTAGCGCGTGGTTGCAGGCTAAAGAAATGCCCGTCGACGTGAGTGCGTGGCCCACTGGTCAATTGAACCCGACCGATCCAGTCGCCGCAATAAATCCGACTGGTTGGCAGTGGCTCGGTCCCGGAAATATCGGTGGACGCGTTCGGTCGATCATCATTCATCCAAACGATTCCCAAACAATCTGGCTGGGGAGCGTCAGCGGCGGCATTTGGAAAACCACTAATGGCGGGGCGAGTTGGGCGCCACTCGCTGATTTCATGGCGAACCTGGCGGTCAGCTCGATGGTTATCGATCCGACCGATCCAAATATTCTCTATGCAGGAACGGGTGAGGGTTACTTCAATGGTGATTCCATTCGCGGCGCCGGCGTCTTTAAGAGTACCGACGGGGGGGCGACCTGGAACCAGCTTCCGCAAACAGCGGCGACCCCAAACTGGTACTACGTGGATCGGTTAGCAATTAGCCCCGCCGACCATCAGATTATTCTAGCGGCGACCCGATCAGGGATCTGGCGCAGTGCCGATGGCGGAACGACCTGGAGTCGCAGAACAACAACGTCATTTATGTTTGACGTTAACTTCCATCCCACGGACGGAAACCTCGCCATCGCCGCTGGAGACAATGGAGTTGCGCGTTATTCACTCGACGGTGGTGTTACCTGGAACCCGGCGACGGGCATCACCGGTTCGCGCGTAGAGGTCGCTTACTCGCGGAGCAGTCCGAATATCGTTTACGCGAGTGTCGAAAACGGTCAGGGTCAAGTCTACAAGTCTACCGATGGCGGACAAACTTATTCGCTCATTAACGGTACCTCATCACACTTAAACGACCAGGGCTGGTATGACAATGCAATCTGGGTTGATCCCACAAACCCGAATAACGTCGTCGTCGGCGGTATTACGCTCTACCGCAGCACTAATGGCGGCGCGAACTTCGCGCAGATTGGGAGTGTGCACGCGGACCAGCACATCATTATCGAAGCGCCGGGCTTTGACGGCGTTGCGAATAAGACGGTCTATTTCGGCAATGATGGCGGAATCTTCCAGACCAAAGACATCAACGCAGGTTTCGTAGTCACTCAGGAACTTAACAACAACCTGGGGATTACGCAGTTTTACAGTGGTGTCGGAAATGTCTCCAGCGGCAACATCATTGGCGGCACGCAAGATAACGGTACCCTCCGTTATACCGGAAACACCGAAACATGGAATTTCATGGCGGGCGGCGATGGTGGCTGGACCGCTGCCGACCAAACAAACCCCAACTACTTCTACGGCGAATTTCAGTGGCTGCAATTGCACCGCAGCATCAACGGAGGCGCGTCGTCTCAGTCAATCTATGAAGGCATCACTGATGCTGTGCCGAATGGAAATACCAACTTCATCGCTCCCTTCGTCCTCGATCCCAATAACCCCAACACTCTATTAGCGGGCGGCGCTACACTCTGGCGCACTACCAATGCTAAGGGTTTTTTGCCACTCGGCTGGACAGCGATAAAGAGTTCAATCGGGTCCAACATTAGTGCCAGTGCCGTGGCTCCTGGAAATTCCGACATCGTTTGGGTGGGCCACAACAACGGCAACATCTTTGTCACGACGAACGGCACGGCCGCTACTCCCACCTGGACTCAGGTAAACATGCCCGCAACTGGCCGACGTAACACACGCATAACCATCGACCCCACAAATTCTAATCGCGTCTACGTAACCTTTGGTGGTTATGCGGTCGGCAACGTTTGGCGAACTGATAACGCAGGCGCGTCCTTCGTCAATATCACTAATAACTTACCGATTGCACCGGTTCGTTCGCTTGTTGTTTGGCAAAATAATCCTAACTTTCTTTACGTGGGAACCGAGGTGGGAGTCTTTGCCAGCGCCAATGGAGGCCAGACCTGGTCGCCGAGCAACGATGGACCGACAAACTGCTCCGTCGATGAACTGTTCTGGATGGGTAATACGTTGGTTGCAGCGACGCACGGTCGCGGAATGTTTTCGATCAACTTAAGTACTGGTCAGCCACCCTCTGTGAGTCTTACTAGCCCCGCGAATGGCGCAGGCTTCAACGGGGGAGCGCAGGTTACCATAGCCGCGGATGCGAGTGATGCCGACGGCACAGTTACCAAGGTTGATTTCTTCGCCAACAACACACTAATTGGCACAGCAACCACCGCTCCTTACTCAGTCGTTTGGAACAACGTGCCGGTTGGTACACACGTATTGATGGCGCGAGTCGCAGACAACAGTGGTGACACCGCATTGTCGAGCGCTATCAACATCAATGTGTCATGGGCCGTTTGCACAGGAACACCAATTAGTTTGGGTCAAACTATCAATGGTTCGCATGCTGAGACAGATTGTGCGGCGCCCATTGGAAATCGCAATGACTCTTACCTATTTGATGCCAACGCTGGAGAGCCAATCGCGATCACTATGACAGCCGGATTCTTTGATACCCGGCTGATCCTCATGGATCCGAATGGCGCTGTAATCGCGAGCGACGACAACGGAAATGGCGGCACGGATTCGCGGATTCCGGCGGGCAGCGGGTTTATGACTTTGCCGTCGTCGGGAACATACACAATCGTCGCTACCTCTGCGGTGGTCGGCCTGGTGGCCGGTGGCCCGTACGCGTTGACTCTAGTTGGCGGGCCGACGCCAAGCTCGGTTCAGTTCAGTTCCGCTGGCTACAGTACTAGTGAGAGCGGAGGCGCCTTTAACGTAAATGTAATGCGGATGGGATCAACGGGGTCAGCAACAACTGTCAACTACCGCACCGCCGACACGGCAGGTTTGGACAATTGCAGTGTCCTCAATGGCAATGCATCAGCGCGCTGCGACTACACAACGGTAGTTGGTACTTTGCGGTTTGATGTGGGTCAGACTTCAAAGAGTATTTCAATTCCGATTGTTGACGACAGCTACGCTGAGGCCACGGAGAGCTTCAGTATTGTGCTGAGCGACGTGACCGGCGGCTCGCTAGGTGCGACGGTGACAGCGATACTCACAATTAACGATAACGAAGTGACGAACGGCCCGAATCCGGTTGATGTCACGCCGTTCTTTGTGCTGCAGCAATACCTCGACTTTCTCAATCGTGAACCAGATCCCGGAGGGTTTGCAGCGTGGCAGCAGGTAATCAGCAACTGCCCGGTGGGAGATACGACTTGCGATCGCATTCATGTATCGTCGGCGTTCTTCCGCTCGCCCGAGTTTCAGGATCGTGGCTACTTTATCTATCGCTTCTATCCGGTGAGCTTTGGTCGCAAACCTGAATATGTGGAATTTGTTCCCGATCTAGCGAAGGTCAGCGGCTTTCTCAGTGATGCCGAATTGGAAGCGGCGAAGGTGGCATTCATTACAGAGTTCATGAGCCGGCCGGCGTTTGTGACGAAGTTCAACGGGCTAAATAACACTGAATACGTCGACCTGCTGCTTTCGACAGCGGGGATTACGCATCCTGCGCGCGACTTCTGGATCGCCGCGTTAGGGGACGGCACGCGGACGCGAGCGCAGGTGTTGCGCGAGATCGCCGAAAGCACAGAGGTATACAACAAGTACTACAACCAGGCCTTCGTGGTGATGCAGTACTTTGGTTACTTGCGCCGGGATCCTGATGCTTTTTATCTCGATTGGATTCAGGTCTTGAACTCGTCGGGCGATTTTCGTGGGATGGTTAATGGTTTCATGAACTCGCTCGAGTATCGTTTCCGCTTCGGACCGTGAGATCCATTGCCGATTGCCGATTGGCGATTGCCGATTGGACAAGAAGCGATCATTTAGTGCTCAGTCAGGAAGATTGGTCTACCCCCGCTAGTTGGATAAGCTACAAGCAGAGCGGGCGCAAGCCCCGCCTGAGTAAGCACTACACTTAATCTTAAGCCGCGCCAAACTCCGCAACCGCTAACTTACAAAACTCCACCACGCGGTTCTCCGCCCAAAACCGATCCTCACGATCTGTCCCTGATCCGACAAAGGCTACGTGACCGCCCTGCGGCGGTGCTAGCAACAGAATATAAGGGTTGGTTGCGAACTTGGGATCTCTTAACGGCGCAAAAGGGATGAACGGATCGTCCTTACCGTGAATGATCAGCGTAGGTAGTCTGATCTTATCAACCACCCGAATGGAGCTGGCTCGATAGTAATAATCTGCGGCGCCTTTGAATCCGTGGGCGCGTGAAGTGTAAATGTCGTCAAACTCCCGCAAAGTTCGAACGGATCTAATCGCGCTCGTGTCGTAATGATTCGGAAAGAGCTTTTGCTTTCGTAGCAGGCGACCCTTCAAACGTCTGAGGAAGTCCTGGTGATAGAGCCAATTTGATTTCCGCAGGATCAGTTCGGCGCTGGCATTGAGGTCCACTGAAGGCGAAACCGCGCAGACCCCCAGAATTTCTGGCGGCGGCGATTCACCATATTCACCCGCCAGCTTCAAAACCATATTTCCGCCAAGCGAGAAGCCGATTAGAAAAACTCTGTTGAGCTTGTCACTTTCGATCAATTCAGCGACTACAGCTCGCAAATCCTCAGTCAGTCCGCCGTGATAAAGCGTCGGCGTCAAATGCTCAGTTTCGCCACAGTTGCGCAGGTTCATGCGAACGACGTTGAACCCGGCAGCAAATGCCTTGCGTGCAGTCGCGAGCATGTAAACGCCTTCGCTGGATCCTTCTATCCCGTGCCAGACTACAACCGTAGGATGGTCGGCGGGAGTTGTTTGCCACCGACAGTGGGCGAGCACCTGAGTGTCGTTGGTCACTTGAAACAATCGCTTCTCATCTGCTGGGGCACGCAAGCGGCCCCGGCGCGGCCAGGCGTAGGCGGCGAGTGTTTGTACGTGGCCACCCTTGAATAATGGATGCGGAGTAAAAGGCCGATCCGCGAAGGCGCGTTCCACTTTAGATAGGAATCGGCGCACTGGTTCGACGCCGAGCGGATTGGAGACCTGAATTGTCATAGCTGAAATCTAAACAAAACGAGTTTAGCTTAGGCGGTAGCGCAGAGAAAGAACAACCGTTAGATGTGTGGCGGGTCAGTTCCGTGTCGCGTAGGCTTTATCCCGTCGTTGCCGTACAAAAAGGGTCGCTGTTGCATCTCGTCGACGCGTCAGCGTCACTGTGAAGTTAGCCCGGCGTTTCAACGCCGGGATCAAGTCATTAGGCGTTCTCGTCGCGTCGCGACGATTGATTCAGGCGATAATTCTGGCGTCGCTACGCGACGCGTACTGTGTTGCCGACCTTTCCCGGCCTTGAAAGGCCGGGCTAAATTCAAACTGACGCCACGCGTCAAAAGCGGTTAAGTCTCAGGTCTCAGCCTAAGTCCCAAGTCACAAGTCCCAAGTCTTAGGTATCAGGTATCAGGAAACAGGTGTCAGGTCTCAGGCCTCAGCTCCAGACTTAAGATGTGGTTTCACTCAACATCGCAAGGCGCTCGTAAGTTCAGTATTGAAAGATACACAAGCGCTGACTTGAGTCTTGAGACCTGAGACTTGAGACCTGATATCGGGGCTTGAGACTTGAGACTCTCCGTGTTACAGCATCCATCGATGAAAGTGAGCAAATGGCGGGCCCGCACCAGACAGGAACTCATTATCGAAGTTTGGGAAGCACTCGATTGCGAGTCGGTCGGCGAGCGCGAACTGCTCGCGATTCAGGATGAGTTGCGCGAGACACTTGGCGAAGGAGCAGTGATCAGTCCGGCGGCGATCGCCCGCGAAGTGGCGGATGAAGGCGCGGTGCTGCGACATCCCGAAGTCTTGCATTGCGACACGAAATGGCGTGAACGACAGTTGACGGGGTTGTTTGCTGCGGGCCAACTGGATTTCGACAACCTGGAGTCTGCCGCCGCCTCCATGGGAGTCGTAGAAACGCTACGCGCTTCGGCGCAGGAACATCACGATCGAGCCACGCTGAAACGACTGCGGGAGTTAATAATTCATTTCCGGCAACAAGAGGAGCTGATCAGTCGCAGCAAGATAGTTTCAGCATCGGAAAAAGCCGTCGCAAAAGAGATCGCTGACTGGTTGGCTGTCTGGCTGGAGCAGCCTGATCTCTTTTCGGATTGGCTCAACCTGCGACAACGCTCTCCGGACTATCTGCAACAATTCAAGTAGGGGAAAAAGGTCTCACAGGGCTTCTGCTTCGTGTTTGTTCGCGTGAATTAGTGGTTCGTTTTCCAACCGAAGTAAAGAGGAACGAACCACGAAATGGCACGAAACAACACTAATCGGCAGCGCAAACCACTTGTTTGCTCGACACATGGAAAGCAAACGAAAGCTGCTCCCCAGAAATTCTGGAACTTTCCTCACCTCCCACGCGAATTAGGTTTGGCCGCACATTTTCAGAACGATTGTCCTGAATGGAAACGATAAAAGCCTTCTCAGATTGCGAATTGCTCCGGTTGCTGCGGGGCGGGGACCCCAACGCGCTTGCCACTCTTTATCAGCGGCGGCAAAGAGGTATCTACAGGTTTGCCCTGCAAATGTCCGGTTCGACATCGATCGCTGAAGACATCACTCAGGAAGTATTTTTGGTCTTGATTCACGACAATAGTAATTTCGATGAAACCCGTGGCTCGCTGAACAGTTTCCTTTTTGGCGTGGCGCGCAACCATGTCTTGCGCCGGCTGCAGCGCGAGCGATTCTATTCGCCGCTGGAAACGAAAGACACCGACGGCGGCGATCCCCTCTTGCCGCAAGCATTAGTTACTAAGGACGGGCCGCTCGACGAGCTGTCGCGCACGGAGACAATTGAGTCCGTCAGAAAAGCAGTACTGGCGTTGCCCGAGCGTTACCGCGAAGTGGTAGTGCTTTGCGACCTGCAAGAGCTTAGTTACGCGGAGACCGCGGCAGTTCTCGGTTGCGCTGTTGGCACCGTCCGCTCCCGACTGCATCGCGGGCGCACCTTACTCAGCAACAAGCTGCGCCCCGCGGCCAAAGAGGAAACAACTTCCGCCGCTATGAATTCAACGAGGTGTTTCGCATGAATTGCCAAAGCTTTGAAAACATCGTCAACGACCTCGCTCGCGAACAATTGATCGAAGCAGCCTTACGTGAAGAAGCACTGCATCACAGCAGCGACTGCGCGACATGTGCGGCGCGGCTCAGCGATGAACGAAGCTTGACTGCGAGTCTGCGAGCCTTGGCACTAGAAATGAATTCGGCAAGTGCGCCTGAACGCGTCGAGAGTTTCCTCTTAGCAGCGTTTAATGAACAGCAACTCTCTTGGCAGGCGCGACCAAAACGTTGGAATTATCTCACTACTGCGGCTGCCGCAGTCTTGTTAGTCGCCTTCGGCATTGGCGTGGCAGCGTGGAACTTGAGGACGCCGCTTAAGCCGGCCGTTGAGAACGTTGTCGCGTCTGCACCACACGTGGAGGCGACAGTTCCGGTTGTGAACGGCAGCAAGGAAGCATCGCTTTCGCCGCGAGTCAAACCTGAGGCAGTCCCCAATTCCAAAGTACGACGCCGGGCGGTCAGGCCGCGGGCGACAAACGCCCAGCTCGCAACTACCAGCGCTTCTTTGTCAGAGACTGAAGTTGTTTCTGATTTCATGCCTATCGGTTACGTCAACTCCGCGAGCCTGCAAGACGGTGGTTCCGTAGTTCGCGTCGAACTACCGCGGTCAACGATCGTGAGCATGGGTTTTGCCGTGAACATGGATCGCTATAGCGAGCGAGTAAAGGCAGACGTGCTGATGGGCGCCGATGGTTTGGCGCGAGCGATTCGCTTCGTGCAATAACGCAGTTGCAATGATGATTGATTCCGGGCTGCTAGCCCGTTAGAAAAAGGAAAAGAGCTATGAATAAGCCGATTCGATTGTTTGGTTTACTTGCTTTGACGGTTCTGGTTTTCGCAGCGATATCCGTCAGCGCTCAGGAAAAGCAACCCTTGCGCGAGCGCGTAGCGATTGAACACGACTTCATTATGCAGGGTCCTCAGGGACCGACGCCGCCTCCGCACGGAGACTTCGTTTACATTTCGTCTGAGATGGGTTTCCATGGCAAGCTCGTCAAAGGTGCTCCTTATTCAGCTCAGGCCGTCACCGAGAGCACGCAAACCCTGGGCGACGGCAACCGGATTGTCCGTAAGTCAACTGCGACCCTTTATCGCGACAGTGAAGGCCGAACACGCCGCGAGCAAAGCTTTAAGGCGATTGGACCGTTGGCCACAGATGGTCCGGGCCAGACGATCTTCATTAGCGATCCGGTCGCCGGAGTTGATTACTTCCTTGATGTCCGCAATCAAACGGCGCGCAAGATGTCGCCGATGAAATTCAACTTTCAATTCAAAACGCCGTTGCCGGATGGCGAGAAGCAGGAATTGTTTGACAAGAAGATCGAGCGTATTCAGATTGAGCAAAAGGTCGCGCGCGAAGGCGTCCTCAAGATCGCGCCCGAAGGCGCAACGGTAATGCAGTGGCACGGTTCGAATGAAAAGAATGCGCGGAAAGAATCACTCGGCAAACAATTAATTGAAGGAGTCGAAGCTGAGGGCACGCGCACCACGATAACGATTCCGGCAGGTGAGATTGGTAACGAACGCGCGATCGAGATCGTGAGTGAGCGCTGGTATTCACCGGAACTGCAGACGGTGGTGATGACTCGTCACAGCGATCCGCGTTTTGGTGAGAACTCCTACACGCTGACAAACATTAGTCGCACCGAGCCTGACAAGTCTCTCTTCTCGGTACCCGCTGGCTATACAGTGAAAGAAGAGGCACTCCAGCCGCGCGTGCGGATGAAGAAGATGGAGCAGGAGTAGAGCAGGAGTCAGTAGGCAGTAGGCAGTAGACGGTAGACAGTAGACAGTAGGCAGTAGGCAGTAGACAGTAGTCAGTCTAATGAAGGGTGGTGTACTCCGTTCTTGAATGTTCTCAAGCAGCGGCGCTCACCACCCTTCATTATTCCTACCGTCTACTGTCTACTGCTTTCTGCCTACTGCCTACTGCCTACAGCCTACTGCCTATTCCTCATCCTCGCCGCCGCGAATCCTACCCTCAGCCCGCGACTGCTCCACAATCTTGTGTGAAAGATTTCCCGGCACCGGATCGTAATGGGAAAACTGCATGTGGAATGATCCGCGCGCGCCCGTTATCGAATTCAGCGTCGACTGGTAATTCAACATTTCGGACATCGGCACCTGGGCCTTGATCAGTTGTTGCTTGCCGCTCGCCTCCATTCCTTGCACGCGGCCGCGGCGCGAATTGAGATCACCCATGATGTCGCCGCTGTTTTCCTGCGGCGCCGCAATCTCTACATCCATGATCGGTTCCAGGATCGAAGGTTTCACTTTCTCCATCGCTGCCCGAAATGCTTTCCGGCCCGCCGCGCGAAATGAATGTTCGTCGGAATCGACATCGTGGTAGGAACCATCGATCAATTGCACTTTGAAATCCACGAGTGGATAACCGGCGATGGCGCCAGACATAGCCGCTTCCACGATTCCTTTCTCAATCGCGGGGCGAAACTGTTGCGGCACCGCGCCGCCGAAGATCTTGTCCTCGAAGACGAATCCGCCGCCCCGCGGTAGTGGCTCAAAGATAACCTTGCAGTCGCCAAACTGTCCGCGTCCACCCGTCTGCTTTTTATGCCGGCCCTGCACTTCTGCACGTTGCGTGATCGTTTCCTTGTAGGGAACTTTCGGCGGGTGCAACGTTACTTCCACGCTGTAACGCTTCTTTAATTTCTCGACAACAGTTTCCACGTGAAGCTGTCCGGATCCTGATAACAAGAACTCCTTCGTTTGGGAATCACGGGTGAAATGAAGCGCAGGATCTTCTTCGAGGATCTTGTGCAAAGCCACGCTGATCTTCTCTTCGTCCTGCCGTGACTTCGGCTCGATCGCAAACGCGATAGCGGCTTCGGGGTATTCCACCGGGTCGTAAACAATCGGCGCCTGCTTGTCGCAAAGGGTGTCCCCTGTGCGCGTCTCTTTTAGTTTTACGCAGGCGATGATGTCGCCCGCGTGCGCTTCGCTGATCTTGTCGAGCTGTTTTCCCTGGATGACATGCAGGGCGCCGAGGCGTTCCATAGTTCCGTGGCTGGAGTTCAACACGTTCGCATCGCTTTGCAAGTGGCCGCTGATGACTTTCATTACGTTGATGCGGCCGGCAAAAGGATCGGCAACCGTGCGGAAACAATAAGCTGAGAAGGGCTCGCTATCACTGTAACGTCGGGGCACTCGTTCCGCGTCTTTGCCGCCATCTACCGGGCGACCATATTCCGCCTCGTGGTGCGCCGGATCGGGCGCGAACTCGACGATGCCATTAAGCAAGGCTCTCAAGCCCACGAGGGTTGCTCCGGATACAGCGTACACGGGACAGAGTTTGCTGCGCGCGATTGCCTTACTGATGTTTGGCAAAATGTCCGACTCTTCCAGCGTACCCTGTTCAAAATACTTCTCCATCAACGCGTCATCAGATTCAGCAACCAACTCGATCAAGCGCTCGCGTGTCTTTTCGACTCGGTCGCGACCCTCGCTTGGGATTTCGATCTCTTTTGCTTGTCCGTCAGCGCGGAGTTCGTAAGCCTTCATATGAACAACATCGACGACTCCGCGAAAATCCTTTTCTTTCCCGATCGGTAGCGTGAATGGAATAATCGCGCGGCTGAAAATCTTCTGGGCGCTTTCCAACGCAGTGCCAAAATCGGCATGCTCCTTATCCAGTTTAGTAATCACCATAAAACGAGGAACGATGAATTCATTTGCATAGGCCCAGGTCTTTTCGGTCTGCACTTCCACTCCCTTGACCCCATCAACGACCGCCACGGCGCAATCAGCGACGCGCAGAGCCGGACGAGCGTGGGTTACAAAGGCAGCGTATCCCGGCGTGTCAATAAAGTTCAGTTTTGTGTCCTGATGATCTAAATGGGCGAGTCCGATATTGAGGGTAATTTTCCGGGCGATGGAATCTTCTTCGTGGTCGGTAACGGTGGTGCCTTCATCAACCTTTCCCCAACGAGGCGTTTCGCCGGCGACGTAGAGAAGCGAACTTATCAGTTGCGTCTTCCCTGCGTCGCCATGTCCAATGACCGCAAGGTTGCGGATTGCTTCTGTCGAATAGGTTTTCATAAAAAGATTCCTTTCAGGTGTGCGAATTTGGCGAAGAATACCGGCAACGCGGACATCGATGCCCGCCTCAATCGTGCTGCAGAGGCAAATTCTTGCCTGCACTGTGCTTCCGGATTGCGAGTAATTTATCCGACGGAGAAAGGTAAACGCAAGTTGCCTCAGTACTGGGAACAGCCCTCACCAGCCCTTAAATAATAGCCATCTCTTTCTGCACTTCGGGCATCGAACTAACCGGAAATAGCAGGAGATTTGGAGAGAAGTATTATGCTTTACAAGAAGTTGGTTACGTTTTTTGTTGTCGCCATTGTGACAGTGGCGGCGGCGGTCGCATCTTTTGCAGCGACTCCCACTCTCAGTGACAAAGACAAGGTGCAGCGCCGTGTTTTGACGCCGATCAACCTGGCGATTTTGATTCAGGACGATCTGGTGTCGCAGGTGGGAAACGAGCTCGACGAGACTCGCGATTTCATTCGTTCGCTTCCGTCGGGTTCGCAGGTTATGGTTGGTTACATCACCACTGGAACGCAGCAGGTCAGACAGCCGTTTACTACGGATCTGGAAAAGGCTGCAGGATCCCTCCGCATAGTGAAGTCGTCAACGAGTGCTTCGGCTTTTAATCCTTACGTCGAGGTCATTGAGGCGTTGCGGAAATTTGAGTCCGGCAAGGGTAAGAACGTTTTGCTGTTGATTTCGGATGGCCTGGATACGTCCCGGGGTTTTGATTCAAGCGCTGCCGGCAACACACTCGACTTGCACCGGGCGATTGAAAATGCGCGCAAACGCGAAGTTGCCGTCTACACATTTTTCGCACCGTCGGTGGGCTTAACGAGTCGAAACCACCTGGCCGTGAGTTATGGTCAAAGTTCTCTGAACCGCCTCGCGAACGAAACGGGTGGCAAAGCGTTCTTCCAGGGAAGTGGCTTTGTGAGCTTCAGTCCGTATTTCCGACGGCTACGCGAAGCTCTTAACGAACAGTACGCGAAGGCTTACTAACAGACACCAGGAAGAGTAGTCCTTTGATACAGATCAGAAAGCCGTCAGGGCACCGAGCCCGGCGGCTTTCTTGTTACCTGGAACTAAGCTCGGTACTGAACGATCCTCCAACGTGTTTCGTGTCATTTTGTGTTAATTCGAGAATCGTCGCTCTGAAGCTGGGAAATACGATCCACGAAATTCCATGAAACAACACAAAATGAGTTGCACCCGTGAGAACACTCGGTCGCTACTGCGCCCGTACTGAAGCGAGTGGGCTCGAACTCGTTCAACTTCAAGCTTTGCCAGTCGTAAGATCCGATGGTAAAGTTGCGACGCAACGCGACTCGTACCTCGTGAGAAAAACGCACAAGATGAGTTATTGAAGTTGAGTCCGGGAGTCACTGGTTATGACTCTCGTTTAGTTAGACCGGCAAAGTGCGCGAATACTGTCTAATTGTAGAAGGGGCCTACCTCTCGGAATCTGAAGCCGAACATGCCCTGCGAGATCCATTTTTGGAAGATTGGGTCGAACAGACGGGTCATTTCAAAATCCACAACATGGATGAGATACAAATCACTCCGGGCGTTACGCTCGGGTCCCTTGGTGTCGTCATGCTTGATGATCGCGTATTTGAAATCGCGAGCGTAGATGGCGAACATCCTTTGACCGAACACAAGGCAAAAGGAGTTGCTGAGGCCTTGCGCCGCCAGGACATGTTTGAAGAGATCAGGGTTGAGCCACGAGGCGAGGACACAGAAAGCATTTCACTCGGCAACCACGAAACTGTAGGTCGAGATGAAACCAGCCTTTGAGTTTCTTGACGGCCGCCTCGTCGTCGTTATCGGGGACATCACGCAACAGCAGGTTGAAGCTATAGTCAACGCCGCCAATTCAAGTTTGCTAGGCGGTGGTGGGGTTGATGGCGCCATTCACCGCGCGGGAGGACCGGAGATTCTCGCCGCGTGTCGCGAAATTCGTCGGACCAGCCATCCCGAGGGTTTGCCGACGGGCGACGCCGTGATTACCACAGCCGGAAGTTTGCCGGCGAAGCATGTGATTCACACTGTCGGTCCTATTTACGGGCGGCACAACGGAAATGAAGCCGCCCTCCTGGCGGCGTGTTATGAGAACTCACTGACACTCGCAGCCAGCCACGGTCTTTCTTCCGTCGCCTTTCCCTCGATTTCCACCGGAGCATATGGCTATCCCAAACCGGAAGCGGCGGCGGTTGCTTCACAAGCCATTGAAGCTTTCCTACGCAGAGACGAATTGATCGAGCGAGTGCCGCTCGTTTTTTTTCACAGAACTGATGCAGAAATCTTCATCGCCAATCAGAAGTTCAGCAGTTAACTCTTAGATTGAGTCTTTCAACTTTGAACCCGGCTCCATCACAAACGAATGATTGAAACGACTGACGAACTAACTAAAAAGACAGTAAACAAAGAGCTGCCACTCTCGCTGCGGCAGTTAGACCGCCTTTCCTGGAACTACTGGTGGAGTTGGGCACCCGACGGGGCGGCGACCTTCCGAGATCTTGATCCAAAAGTCTGGGAGGAATGTGAACACAACCCGCGCCTACTGCTCGCGCGTACTTCGGAATACCGCCTGGCACAGATGGCGACGGATCCTACTTACATTTTGCGGGTCCGCAAGCTGGTCGAGCGTTTTGATCAATACCTCATCGACGCCCAGGCACGACAAGACGAGTGGAGCCGCGATCCGAGCACGCAATTCAACGCGGATCATCCAGTCGCTTACTTCTGTGCTGAGTATGGCGTGCATAACTCCTTGCCGCTTTATTCGGGTGGCTTAGGAATGCTGGCTGGCGATCATTTGAAATCAGCAAGCGACATCGGCATTCCCCTCGTTGCTGTTGGTTTGCTTTATCGCTACGGCTATTTCACGCAGCGTTTTCGTCGCGATGGTTGGCAGGAAGAGCACTACGGCGATACGCATCCGCAGGAGTTACCGCTGCAGCAGGTCAAGGACGACGACGGCACGCCCCTCACGATTGAAGTACTGATCCGGAAGCGAATAGTGCGGGCACAAGTCTGGCGTGCTGCCGTCGGCCGCGTGCAACTCTACTTGCTGGATACCAACATTCCCGAGAATTCGGAGGTTGATCGGCTGGTTACTGGTCATCTCTACGGTGGCGATCGCGAAACCCGAATTGTGCAAGAGATGCTCCTCGGTATCGGCGGCATTCGTTTGCTGCGCCGGCTGAAGCTGGCACCGAGTGTCTTTCACTTGAATGAAGGTCACTCGGCTTTTTTGACGCTCGAGCTGGCCCGCGAGTTCATCAATTCCAAAAACATTAGTTTTAACGAAGCGACGAAACTCGTTCGCGAGCTCTGTGTTTTTACCACGCACACCCCAGTAGCTGCTGGGAATGACGAGTTTGAACCTGACTTGATCCGCAAATGTTTCGGCTCTGACTATTGGAAAGAACTGAAACTAAGCGATGACGAGTTTTTCGATTTGGGACGCGTTGATCCTGCGAATGATTTGGAGAACTACGGCCTCACGCCACTGGCAATTCGGATGTGTCGTTCGACGAATGGGGTTAGTAAGAAGCACGGAGAAGTTTCGCGTGCACTCTGGCAGAAGTTATGGCCGTCAAAGCAGCTTGCGGACATTCCCATCACCCACGTCACCAATGGCGTACACGCGCCCACCTGGGTAGCGCCGCTGATTCGCACCCTCTACGAGGAATATGCGGGGGAAGATTGGACTAATGTTGCGCATGATCGGGCACGTTGGGAAGAAAGCATCGCCCGGCTTTCTGATCAGGAGCTTTGGACAGCGCATTCTTTGCTGAAGCAGCGACTGATCGCTTTCATCCGCGAGCGCTCCTTTCAGGCGCGCCAGGAGCGGGGAGAGAGCAGTGAATACACGGAATCCGCGCGAAGCATGTTTGCTCCGAATGCGCTGACGATCGGATTTGCGCGGCGCATTGCTGCGTATAAGCGCTGGCGTTTGCTGCTCACGGACGCGGAACGGTTGCAGGCATTGATGACAGACCCCGACCGTCCCGTTCAGTTCGTGTTTGCCGGTAAGGCACATCCGCAGGATCAAGGTGCAAAATTAATCCTGCAACAGCTCGCTCTCTGGAAATACAATTCCCACGTGCAGAACCGGGCAGTGTTTATTCAGGACTACGATCAGGAGATCGCGCGGCAACTGGTGCAGTCAGTCGATGTTTGGTTGAACGTTCCGCGGCGGCCTTTGGAAGCTTCGGGTACGAGCGGCGAAAAGGTCGCGATGAATGGGGGACTGAATCTTTCAGTGCTGGATGGTTGGTGGCTGGAAGGGTACGACGGCACAAATGGTTTCGCGATTGACGGTACGTCGGTCGAAGGTGAAGCGCAACTGATTGACCTCGCCGATGCCGAGTCACTTTATCGCGTTCTCGAACAGGAAGTTATTCCCACTTACTATGAACGGGATCAGAATCAGCTGCCGCGAAAATGGATTACGATGATGAAGCGTTCGATCGTCACCCTCGTGCCGGAATTTAACAGCGACCGGATGGTCGCGGAGTACGCGCGGAAAATTTACAAGTAACAAGTGTCTTCCAAAAGTCCGCAGCAATTTCCCTGGCGACTGTTCTGGCTGCTGTTCATCGCGGGCGTTTTCTCAGTGCTCGCGATGATCCCTTTCGGCATCGATCTCCTCGGTCCGGCAATCTCATCCCAACCGCAAACACCGTCGTCACTACCTTTCCCTTTCATCATCGCGATTGGCGTAGTTCAGAACCTCTTGCTCCTGGCGCTAATGATCTTTGTTGGGCTGAAGTTAGGAAGCAGGCTGGGACTCGGGGCGCCGCTACTGGAATCGGTTGTCGAGGGGAAGGGCTCAAGTCCCAGTTGGAAGGGAAGCGTGCGCACAGGCCTGATTGTAGGAGTCGTTGTAGGCGTGGTGTTGCTTGCTCTCGTCCTCTTCCTGGTGCCATTGCTTCCCGCACTTCCTTTCGTAGCCGCGGCGAAGATTACGATTTGGAAACGTGTGTTGGTCTGCTTCTACGGCGGAATTTACGAAGAGCTGTTGACGCGATTGTTTCTCCTAACGTTAATCGCCTGGATTGCGACTAAGGTCTGGAAGGAGAAGCCAAACATTCTCAGCTCGCGAGCTTTTTGGATCGCTAACATTCTCGTGGCCATCCTGTTTGGTCTGGGACACCTGCCGTCAGCTTCGCTCATAATGCCGATCACTCCGTTGGTGGTAGCTGCGGCCCTCTCGCTGAATGGAATCGCCGCGATTGCTTTTGGCTTGCTTTATCGGAAGCGTGGGCTCGAGTCTGCAATGATTGCTCACTTTACGGCTGACTTTGTGCTTTACGTCGTCGGCGTGTCGTTCCTCTGATTGTAAATGCATTTGAGATCACCAGCTGGTCGAATGGAACAAATCACCAAAAATCGCCAATTGGCAATTGGTAATCGGCAATTCGTTATCGGCGGTTATGCTAAACTACGTTTCATTCAGTCCGAATCGTTTTTCGCACTGAGATTCAGCGCCCGGGGCCCTTATCGCAAACCCCGCCCGTAGTTCTGAGTACATCCTTTCATGAAGTATTGCCCGAGCTGCAAAACCAAATATGAAGATACCGTGGGCTTTTGTCCCGTTCACGGGGAGGTGTTGGAGGACGACCTGTCATCAATCGTCGGTACTGTGCTGGATGGCCAGTATCAGATTGAAGCGTTGTTGGGCAAAGGCGGAATGGGGGCCGTGTATCGTGCCCGTCACATTCTCCTCGGCGACCGCGTTGCGATCAAGATCTTGCCACCTGAGGTTCGCACCAACACCGAATGGTTGCGACGTTTCCAACGTGAAGGACAAGCCGCTCGCCGTTTCCGCCATCCGAATGCAGTCACGGTCTACGATCTGCGCACCACCGCTGACGGCACGGTCTACATGGTGATGGAATACGTCGAAGGCCACACCCTGGGAGATGAGATCAAACAACGTGGGCGTCTAACTCCGCCGGAGGTCGTCGAGCTGCTGGAGCCAATCATGAGCGTGCTGAACACTGCGCACGCGATGGGAGTCGTTCATCGTGATCTGAAACCAGACAACATCATGATCGGTAAGTCGAACGACGGCGAGCGTGTGATCAAGCTGCTTGATTTGGGCATCGCAAAAATGCGGGAAATTGCCGGAGGCGATGGCGGTGGTAACACGGCGCTGACGATGGCGGGCCAGGTGCTGGGTACCCCCCACTACATGTCGCCGGAGCAATGGGGAGAAATACCGCGCGATGGAGATTCCGAGATCGACGGACGCGCCGATATCTATAGTCTCGGTATTGTTTGCTACGAGATGATCGTGGGCAAGCGACCTTACAGCGGAACCACGCTATTCGAATTACGGCGTGAACACGTCTCCGTTGTTCCGCCACCGGTTTACGAGACGGTGCCGGGGGTGCCGCGCGCTTTTGGTGACGCCATTACCCAGGCCACGGCGAAGGACAGAGGCGATCGTTTCGCGACAGCCGGTGATTTTGCCGCTCATTTACGTGCTGCTGTGAATTCCAGCGATGCTGCCTTCGGTTTTGATCGCACGATCCCGGACATACCGCGAGCGATTGAATCTGAGTCGCACACGTCCGGCATTTCATCAAGGGGTACTAACGCTGACGTCGATGCAGCCACGATCCTGACCTTGGACTCGCCCGCCACCACGCCTCACGATCGCGCCTCGCACACCGCCCCGCAGGTGCCTGGGGCGGCGCCGAAAGCGGCAGCTATCGCCGCCAGCTTTACCGCAGAACCACCCTCGATCGTCACGGTTCCGCAGCAACGGCCAAAGGTTGATGTTCAACTTCCTCATGCACCGCAGGGACTTCCGCAAGCGAAATCCGCCGGAAGTAGTCGTGCCCTGATTCTGGGAGCTGTGGGACTAGTGGTGCTTCTGGCCTTAGGTGTAGGTGGTTTCTTTGTGGTTAAGAAACTAACTGGGACCAGTGGTGAAAGTGGCAGCACAAACACAGCAGGGAAGAATGTCTCTGGAAACTCAGGAACGGCGGCCGCGAAGGAAGTGGCGCAGTACTGGCTCGAACTATTTCCAGAATCTTTGATTGGAGATCCGGTGCGGGTTGCGGGCTCTGTACCGTTGGCTTCAGAGCAGTCCTTTAAGTTTCATTTTCTCTTTGCCGAACCCGGCTATCTCTATATCGTTGGACCGGGCGAGCAAAACAAACCAACAGCATTCCTAACCGCCAAGCCGGCGCAAATTTCCGGGCTCGACAGCAATCAGGTTGCGAAGGGAGCTGACTTCAGCTTTCCCAGCGGCCTGGAACATTGGCTAAAACTCGACAAGAAGGCCGGAACCGAGGATTACACTATTATTTTCTCCCCCAGGCCTTTGACCGAACCGGCATTTTTTACCGAGCCGGCAACCGGAAGCCCGTTATCGGAAACTGAACAGGTGGAGTTAAGCAGCTTCCTGGCGAAACATCGGGGAAGCGATCCGGCGATCGAAATCAACGACAAAGATGCGAACCAGCCTTACGCCGCAGTCAAAGCTCCGCGAGCCGAATCAGCAACGAGCCCAATAGTATTTCGCATTCGCATTCAACATAAATGATCCCCGGAAGGATTGTCTTTAAGGAGATTGAGATGAAAGTCAAAGCGTTTATTTGCGCCTTGGTAATGGCCAGCCTCGCCGGTCTCGGCACCGTAGCCGCCCTCACGCAAGACCAGGAGGAAGATGTACGTGGCGCTTTCTTGACGACGCGGCCTAAGCCGGCTGACAAGAAAGGTAATGAGACGGCCCGGCCTAACCGGCGCCGGCCCAGAGCGCAAACAGTGAAACCCAGCGCCACGCCTGGTAGTGGAACCACGACAGGTGCAACCCCCAAAGCCGATCCCAACAAAGTGACGCCGCAGAAGCTGGGCGTGGGACTGACGTTATTGAGTCGCGATTCACTGGGCCTGACCGTACGAACCGATCCGACGCGGACCTTTCGCAAAGGCGATCGCGTGCGTGTGTTGTTGGAAACAAACACCGACGGTTACCTCTACATCTTCAACACCACCAATAGCGGCAAGCCGGTGATGATTTATCCGAACAAGGAACTCGATGAGGGTGGAAACTACCTGCAGGCGCATGTTCCTTTCGAGATTCCTTCAAGCACCGCTGGCGAAGAGCGGTTGCGCTGGCTGGTCTTTGACGAGTTCGCGGGAAACGAACGTCTCTATTTTGTCTTCACACGCGAACCTTTGCCGGGCATACCCCTCGAAGACGATCTGGTAGCATTCTGCAGTGACGCAAAAAACACTTGTCCGATTCAGCCCAGCGCAGAGCTTTGGGCCCAGCTTGAAAAAGAACTTGATGAACCTTTGCGCAGGGACGCGACCAATAAGTACGGCAAGGCGCAGACGCAGCCCGAGCGCGAAGCCATCGAGCGCGGCCTGGGCTTGAGCAAAGAAGAGCCGGAACCTTCATTGATCATGATGAGTGCTTCGGCAAAGTCCGGGACGCTCGTTACCGTGCTTGACCTCGTTCACAAATAAACAGCCATTGATGTTTGGTCTACCGATCATTGAGAGAGTTGCCATGAAATACTTATCTGCCGTTGTGATTGCGTTAGGTTTGGCCGCAAGTCTATTCCTCGCCCCTCAGCCGTTCGTTAGTAGCACGAGCGCCGCGTCAAGCGACAGTGCGCAACAACCTGATCAGGCCGGTTCCGCACTGCAACAGGGCAGGACCTTATTAAAGCGCGGCCAGACCGCGGAGGCCCTTGGCTATCTACAAACAGCGCTTAACCTCTACACAACCTCCAAGAACGGGCGTGGGATAGGCGCAGCTCACAATGAACTAGGTGATCTTTATCTGCGTCAGGGCCAGCACAAAGTTGCCCTCGAACATTTTCAAAAGGCTTACCAGGCGCTGTCGGGTGCGGTTGTTCAGGAACAGCAGGCGGGAGCAGCGGCGAGTGGGGCCGCGCGTAGGGTGAGTTCTGACGCCAGCGCGGCGACCGAAGCGGCGGCGACGGCTACGGATACTGACTTTAATGCCAACCTGGTACTGGCAAAAATCGGCGACACAAATTTTCGTCTCGGTCGTTTAAACGAGGCGAGCGCTGCGTACAGTCAAATGCGCGTGAAGAAACCCGAGAGTGCGGCCTCCAGATCTACACGCCGCTTTGGCGGTTTGGGTGGAGTCCTGGGCAGCATTTCAACAGGCCGAGTCGATGTGGCAGCACCTGCCAGTGCCGTGATCACGTTGCTGGAAGTAAAGAAGGAACTTGATCTGTACCGCACGGCAATCGTCTACTCGACTTACGAACTCGGAATGGGTCGTATCAACTACTTTAACAATGATCTCGAAGGCGCCAAGAAGCATTTTCAGAATGCTTTTGACGCTAGCGGCGCCAGCCTCGCGTCGGTAGCAAAGTTGGGCCAAACCCGTCGCTTCCGCGCGGCGGCGCGTATTAGTTTGGGCGATGTGGCTTTGCGACAAGGCAAGCTGAAAGATGCCAGTAAGTACTATTCCGAAGCGGCCAAGGGTGCTCAGGAAGATAAGCGGCTTGATTTGATGTGGCCTGCGCAAAGAGGCTTGGGCCGGAGCTTATGGCTGCAAGCCGCGCAGGAAAAGGATCCGAAGAAAGCCAACGCGGCACGGGAATCTGCGATTTCAAATTATCGCGACGCCCTCAAGACAATTGAAACGCTACGACAGGGAAGTTTGCGGGCCGACGAAGCGCGCACGACTTTTCTTTCCACGACAAAGAGCGTCTTCGACGAAGCTGCCAGTTCGCTTGCGGAAATGGCATTGCTCGCTGCGACGCCGGATGCGCCACTTTCGGGCAAGGCGCTCGAGTATGCCGCGGAAGCGTTTCGCGTCACAGAACAATCGCGCGCACGTTCGCTGCTGGATCTCTTAAGCGAAACTGACGCTAAGCTTATTACCGGCATTCCGATCGATTTGGTGAGACGAAAACAGGGGAACCTGGAGCGACAACAGGAAATTGCCGAAACGCTGACGGGAATTGTAGTAGCTCCCGGTGAACCCAAGAAGAAGGCTGGGGAGCTGGAAGCAGAACTGGACAAACTGCAAACGGACTACGATGAGATTGAGAACCAGATCCGTTTGGCGAGTCCGCGCTACGCAGCCTTGACCGGCGGGCAGCCGCTTTCGCTCGCGGAAGTTCAGCAGAAGGTGCTGGACGATAAGACAGTGCTACTCGAATACAGTCTTGGTGCTGATGCTTCGTATTTGTGGGCAGCAGATTCGCAGAGCCTGCGACTCTTCAAGCTGCCGCCCCGGCTGACGCTGGATAATCTCGCGGCAGATCTGCGGGCGCAATTAATCCCCTCGAGGTTGCAGCGGCGCATTGTCGGCATCGATGTCGCTGACCCAAGCCGCGGACTGGGAGTAGTCTCCGCGTCAGAAGACTCGGCTGCTTTCGTTGCCGCTGCAAATGCTGTCTATAAAGCGGTCGTGGAGCCAGCAAGCACGATGATCGGCGAGAAGCGTTTGCTCGTCGTGGCTGATGGTGGCCTCAACTACATTCCGTTCGAGGCGCTCGTCAAAAATCCTGCCAGGGCGGATTACTCCTCGTTGCCGTACCTGATCAAATCGAATGAGATCGTCTATGCGCCGTCGGCGTCGGTGATTGGAGCAATTCGGCAGCAAGGAGCAAAGTCGAGCGGCCGCGCCATGTTGATTGTCGCGGATCCAGTTTTCAACTCGAACGATGCTCGCGCGCGTATGGCCGTCCTACCTACAACGGGTGCGGAGACGAGAGGACTTGGTATCGAGAGCGCGCTCACCGACGTTGCGGGACAAGGCGCTGCGGCATCCGCAGAAACTGCGAAGATGCAGGGTCTACCCCTTGCACGGCTTGCTGGTACGCGCACCGAAGCGGAGCAGATTGTTAAGTTCGCCCGGACAGCGGGGGGCCAGCCCGATCTCTGGCTCGACCTCGAGGCCAGCGAAGATAATCTGCAGAGTCGGGACGTGACAAAGTACCGCGTCGTCCACATCGCCACTCACGGATTACTTAATGCCGAGCGTCCACAGTTTACGGGGCTGGTGCTTTCCCTGGTCGGCAACCGAAGTGGCGACGGGTTCCTCAGAACCGATGAAGTCTTCAACATGCGTCTCGGTTC
Source organism: Pyrinomonadaceae bacterium (assembly GCA_035697425.1). Classification (GTDB taxonomy): domain Bacteria; phylum Acidobacteriota; class Blastocatellia; order Pyrinomonadales; family Pyrinomonadaceae; genus PSRF01. The sequence goes on from DASSCX010000268.1 coordinate 30,999, forward strand.
ACCTTTGGTCATGCTGTCGGCTTGCGAAACCGGCTTAGGCAAAGAGAAACGTGGTGAAGGCGTGATCGGGCTAACCCGCGCTTTCATGTACGCGGGTGCACCCACCGTAGGTGTCAGCCTCTGGTCCGTAGCCGATAAGTCGACCGCAGACTTAATGACAGACTTCTACAAACGACTGCTCGCGACCGGTGCTGAATCGACGTCCCCAACAGCAGCGATGCGCGGCGCCCAGCTTTCGCTCATAGCCGGAAAGAAGTACAGCGCGCCTTTCTACTGGGCGCCTTTTGTCCTCGTCGGTGAATGGCGCTAGTTCGTTGGCGCCTTCTTATCAAGCCTCCCAACGCGGTTAGCCCGGAACCTAACAGGAACAGCGATGCTGGTTCCGGTATAGGTTCCGTTGTGGCGGTGCCTTCCACGACCAGATTGTCGATTCGATTATTTCCCGAAGCAGACGTAGCGCCATTAAAGACGATCCGGAACGCAGCATTAGCGTTGTTGTTTAAGCCCGCAATGCTGCTCAGATCGAACGTAAACAGCGCGAAGGAGGTCGCCGGCACATACGGCGCGCCAAAGTCTATAAACGTGATTCCATCCAGGCTGTATTGAAACTGATTACTATTGAACCCGGTAGACGTACCCTGCGAGGCAAAGGTAACGATGATGTTTGTGTAACCGAGTGTGCTGAGACTAAACGTTAGGTTGCGGCCGTTGTTGACGTTGCCGGTTCCGCCCTGGAGTGTCACAGACTGCCCGGCAATGTCGCCGAGGCGGGCGTTGATTGATGAACCAGCAAGGGTAAACACGACGTTGGCGAGATTGAAATTGGTTGTTAACGAGCCGCTGCCGTGGTCGACGGTTAAGTCGGAATCGTTGAAGTTCCAGATTGTGACTTCGTCGGCGCGCACCGTCTGCGGCGCGGCGATTATCAGCAGCAAGAAAGCCAACACCAATCCGGTACGGTTATTTCGATCGAGGTGGGTTGTTCTAGACATGAGCTCTCCTTTGTGAGGTATGAGGTTTTAGGTTTTGCTAACTTGGCCGCGCGTGAGGAAGCAGGATTAGATCGTGAGGTTAACCCGTGACTGGTGTGAGCAGGGTCAACCGAATTGCTTCTCAACATTGCTTCCCAGCCTAGGCACGCTATGACCGTCAAAGGCAAAGGTCAACATGATCCGGGTGAGCCGGAGTTACGCTCTGCTACAAGGATTCAAGCTTTCTTCTCATTGCCGATTTTTCTCATTGCCGATTGGCGATTGCCGATTGCCAATTGTCAGGTCTAGAAAAGGGCCAATCGAAAATTGGCAATCGCCAATCGGCAATTGGAAATGTCTCGTCTTTGGCTTAGTTTGCGCCACTAGGCTAATATCAACGGTGAACAGGATGTTTACAGATGGAAACAAGGGTGGGGCTGCAAGGCATATGGAAAATCAATTCATCAAGGTTACCGGAGCTGACAAATTCACGGATTTACTTAGCCAATCCGAGAAAGGGCCGGTGGTGATCTTCAAGCACAGCACTACCTGTCCGGTTAGTGCTGCGGCATACAGTGAGATGGAGCAGTTTGCGGGCGAAGTCGTGCTGGTGGAAGTACAACGCTCCCGTGAACTTTCGCGCGAGATCGAGAAACAGACTGGCATTCGCCACGAGTCGCCACAGGTTCTGGTTTTGGAAAACGGCAAGGTAGTGTGGAATGCCTCGCACTTTAAAGTTAAAGCCCAGGCCGTCGCCGAAGCCCTTAACCGAGGCCAATTGCAGTGATGGATGTTAGCGAAAAACGAGGCCCCGCAATTGAGCCACGCGAAATCAAACAAGAAGGTGACTCCGGTTTGCGAATCACCTGGGCGGATAATCATGTCAGCCACTTCACAGCATCCGGTCTGCGGCGAGCATGTCCCTGTGCCCAATGCGTGAATGAATGGACTGGACAAAGAGTCTTGAAGCCAGAGTCGGTGTCCGAAGAGCTCGTCATCAACGACCTTAGCCTGGTCGGGCGCTATGCAATCAACTTCCGCTGGAGCGATGGTCACGAAACGGGCATCTACAGCTTTCGTTACCTCCGGGAGTTGGACGAGTAGGTAGGAGAAGTTCGAAGTTAGAAGTTCGAAGTTCGAAGTTCAACGCTCAAAAAGTCAAAGTCCAAAGACCCAAGACCAAAGACCAAAGATCCAAGAACCAAATTCAATGAACGAACAAGATTTCTTCAACGAAAAGCAGGAACTAAAAAAGGCAACTTTCAGTTGCCCCCACTGTCGCGAGCGGGGCGAGTATCAGGTACGTTGGTTGAAGCGCACCAAGAAGAATGCGCCGCCGCGTGGCGCGAACGAGCAGGACCGCGCTCGCTTTCAGAAATCTCGCGACTACATGGTGCGCATCGACGACATGCTGGCCTGCAACCGCTGCCGCCGCCGCTTCGAAATCCCCACCTCGCAATCCGTCGTCTTCATTTAAGCTAATCCAACTCCTATTAACGGTAGCCGATTCCCACAAAAAGTGTCATTCAGCTCTTGCAGGGCTTGCGACGAAACGCTGAAAGCGTTCGCTAATGCCAGCCCAGGGCAAC